>NZ_CP109199.1:6570000-6912065 GCF_036250065.1 Micromonospora sp. NBC_01699
CCGGCTCAGCCGGTAAATCGCACCACCCGGTCCCAGCCTCGCTCGGCGGTCACCCGCCACGACCCTGGGCGCTTGCGGTTCCGGCTGTTTTGTCCGGTGTTCCGCTTGCAGAGAGAAAGTTACGCGAGGGACTCTCCCGAACGCAAATCAACGTCCATCACCACGTTGGTGCGGTCGCCGTGCCAGAGTGGCAGCCATGGTTGCCGTACCCGAGGAACGCCTACTTGCCGCGGACGCCGTCGTCGGGCTTCTGCTGCCGATCTGGCAGCTGGTCATCGGCGGGCTCGTACTGCTGGTGCTCGTCATGTCGGTCCGCCGACTGGCCCGGCGCGGGCCGACCCGGATGACCACCGGCCTACTGGTCACGGCGGCGGCCATCGTGGGGCTCGCGGTCATCGGAGTGTTTCTCGAAGGACACTGAGCGAGCCTCTACCCGGCACACCGCAGCAGCCCGTCATACAGCCCGCACAGCGATAGATCGCCCATCCGCGTCCGAAGGGACCCAACGCGCCGCAACCACGCGTACGGGTTGTCAGAGCCGGCGGTTGGCCAGACTGGGCAACTCCGCCCGGATCGTGTGCAGCCGACCGAGGTCGAGATCGGCGCAGACCAGGCCGACGGTGTCCGGTGCCTGGGCGAGAACCGTCCCCCACGGGTCGATCACCATGCTCCGGCCGAAACAGTTCCGCCCCGGGTCGTGGTCGCCGATCTGGCCGGCCGCCGCCACGAAACACTGGTTCTCGATCGCCCGGGCACGCAGCAGCACCTCCCAGTGGTCCCGCCCGGTGTGCGTCATGAACGCGGCGGGAACCACCAGCAACTGCGCACCACCGGCCACTGCCAGCTGCCGGTACAGCTCGGGGAAGCGCAGGTCGTAGCAGATCGAGAGGCCGACGCGTACGCCGTCGACGGTGACGGTCACCGGTTCCGGACCCGGAGCCACCGAGCTGGACTCACGGTAGGACACCCGACCGGGGATCTCCACGTCGTACAGGTGGATCTTGCGATAGGTGGCGACCAGCTCGCCGGCCCGGTCGAAGATCAGCGACGTGTTGTACGTGTGCCGCGGGTCCGGGCCGACCTCGTGGAAGGAGCCGGCGTGCACGAAGATGCCGAGCCGGCGCGCGGCTGCGGCGAAGAACTCGGCGAACTCGCCGTCGACCGGCTCGGGCTTGGGTTGCCCGGCGGCCGGGCCGAGATAGTCGACGTATTCCGGCAGGATCGCCAGGTCGGCACCGGCGGCCGCGGCCCGGTCGAGCAGATCGGATGCGGCGGCGAGGTTGGCTTGTCGGTCGGCGCGGGCATTGAGCTGGCAGACGGCGACACGCATGAAAGAAGCGTACGGGCCGCCGCCCACCTCAGACCAGACCTGCGCTCAGGCCGACTTCTCTTCACGGTCACGCCGCCGCCGGCCGGTGAACTCCCGCGGCACGATGGTCGGGTTCACGTTTTCCAGGACCACCTCACGGGTGATCAGGACCCGGGCCGCGTCGGGATTGCTCGGGACCTCGTACATCACGGAGAGCAGGACCTCTTCCAGGATGGCGCGCAGGCCGCGGGCACCGGTGCCGCGCAACATCGCCTGGTCGGCGATCGCGGCGAGCGCCGGCGGCTCGAACTCAAGCTCCACGCCGTCCAGCTCGAACAGGCGTTGGTACTGCCGGATCAGAGCGTTGCGTGGCTCGGTCAGGATCTGCACCAGGGCCTCGCGGTCCAGGCTCCGGACATTGGTGATCACCGGGAGCCGGCCGATGAACTCGGGGATCAGGCCGAACTTCAGCATGTCCTCCGGCATCACCTTGCCGAAGATGTCGTCGGTCGACCGCTCGGAAACCGCGCGTAGGTGGGCGCCGAAGCCGGTGCCGCCCTGCCCGGTCCGGGACTCGATGATCTGATCGAGACCGGCGAAGGCGCCACCGCAGATGAACAGCACGTTGGTGGTGTCGATCTGGATGAACTCCTGGTGCGGGTGCTTGCGGCCGCCCTGCGGCGGTACGTTCGCCACCGTGCCCTCAAGAATCTTGAGCAGGGCCTGCTGCACACCCTCGCCCGAGACGTCCCGCGTGATCGACGGGTTCTCCGACTTCCGGGCGATCTTGTCGACCTCGTCGATGTAGATGATGCCGGTCTCGGCCCGCTTGACGTCGTAGTCGGCGGCCTGGATCAGCTTCAGCAGGATGTTCTCGACGTCCTCGCCGACGTATCCGGCCTCGGTGAGGGCGGTGGCGTCGGCGATGGCGAACGGGACATTGAGCATCCGGGCCAGGGTCTGCGCCAGGTGGGTCTTGCCGCACCCGGTGGGGCCGATCAGCAGGATGTTCGACTTGGCCAGCTCGACCGCGTCGTTACCGGCACCGGGTGCGCCGGCAGCCTCTGCCTGGATCCGCTTGTAGTGGTTGTAGACCGCGACCGAGAGGGCCTTCTTGGCCTGGTCCTGGCCGACCACGTAGTTGTCGAGGAACTGGCAGATCTCCATCGGCTTGGGAAGCTCTTCCCACTTCACCTCGCCGGACTCGGCCAATTCCTCTTCGATGATCTCGTTGCAGAGGTCGATGCACTCGTCACAGATGTAGACCCCTGGGCCCGCGATGAGCTTTTTGACCTGCTTCTGTGACTTGCCACAGAAGGAGCACTTAAGTAGGTCGCCGCCGTCGCCGATCCGTGCCACCTACGTTCTCCCTGCGCTCATCGGCCGGATCAACCCGGCCCTGGCTTGAGGACGGTACGCCTCGTCGATCTAGATCGCTCGCCGGACTGACCGGCGAAGCGGTGCAGACCCGACGTTACTCGCTGTCGGAGCATTCTCCGACCCCCAAAACCGGGTGTGTCCGGGAGCGGCCGACGAATCCGTCCCGGCCACTCCCGAACCACGCCGGTCAGCTTGCGGCGTTCGCCGCGAGCAGCCCCTTCTTACGGCTGGTCAGGATCGTGTCGACCAGGCCGTACTCGCGGGACTCCTCGGCCGTCATGATCTTGTCACGATCGATGTCCTTGCGGACCTTGTCGACCGCCTGGTTCGAGTGCCGCGAGAGCATCTCCTCCAGCTGGGTACGCATCCGCAGGATCTCCCGGGCCTGGATCTCGATGTCCGAGCCCTGCCCGTAGCCGCCCTCGGTGGCCGGCTGGTGGATGATGATGCGGGAGTGCGGCAGCGCCATCCGCTTGCCCGGCGTGCCTGCGGCGAGCAGCACCGCGGCCGCGCTCGCGGCCTGGCCGAGGCAGACCGTCTGGATGTCCGGACGGACGTACTGCATGGTGTCGTAGATCGCCGTCATGGCGGTGAACGAACCGCCGGGCGAGTTGATGTACATGATGATGTCGCGGTCCGGGTCGGTGCCCTCCAGCGTCAGCAGCTGGGCCATCACGTCGTTCGCCGACGCGTCGTCCACCTGGACCCCGAGGAAGATGATCCGGTCCTCGAACAGCTTGTTGTACGGGTTCGACTCCTTGACCCCGTACGACGTGCGCTCGACGAACGACGGCAGCACATAACGGTTGTGCACTGGTGCGAACTGCGGCGGCAGCGTCAGGTCAGTCATCGTCAAGCTCCTCAGCTCAGGGTCCCGGCGCCTTCCGGAACCTGCGTGGCTCCGGTGATCACCTTGTCGATGAAGCCGTAGTCCTTGGCCTCGGCCGCGGTGAACCAACGGTCCCGGTCGGAGTCGGCCTCGATGGACGCCTGGTCCTGGCCGGTGTGGAACGCGACCCGCTCCTGGAACATCCGCTTCGTGTACAGCATCTGCTCGGCCTGGATCGCGATGTCCGACGCCGTGCCGCCCATCCCACCGGACGGCTGGTGCATCATGATCCGCGCGTGTGGGAGCGCGTACCGCTTGCCCTTGGTGCCGGCGCAGAGGAGCAGCTGGCCCATGGAGGCGGCCATCCCCATCGCGACGGTCGAGACGTCGTTGTCGATGAACTGCATCGTGTCGTAGATCGCCATGCCGGAGTAGACCGAGCCACCCGGCGAGTTGATCCAGAGGTTGATGTCGCGGTCGGGGTCCTCCGCGGCGAGCAGCAGCAGCTGCGCGCAGATGCGGTTGGCGACCTGGTCGGTCACCTCGCTGCCCAGGAAGATGATGCGTTCCTTGAGCAGCCGGTTGTAGACCGAGTCGTCGAGGTTGCCAATCGAGTCCCCGCCACGGGCTTCGATCGCCCGCAGGGGCATCGCTGGGATGTTCATTTCGGTCATGGCAGCCCTTCGCTCTCCGTACCGTCTTACGCCGACACTAACCGCTGCGAGGGGTCCGAGCTTCCTCCTCCGGGCACTGTTCGCTCTCAGCGCAGCTACCCGGGAGGTACCCCGGAAGGGTTCCGGCCGCCGTGCGGAGGACCCGCGCGGCGGCCGGAGAACGCCAGTCGATCAGTGCTCGTGCGCGTGGTTGTGTTCCTCGTCGGCCGCCGCACGCAGCGCGTCGAGGCTGACCGCGTTGCCCGCCGAGTCGGTGATCTTGATGCGGTCCATCACCGAGGCGAGCGCCTTGCCGCGCCGTACGTCACCGAAGACCGCACCGGCGGTGCCGGACCGGACAAGCTGGTCGTAGTACTGCTGCGGGGCCATTCCGGCCCGCTGCGCCCGGTGCACGATCTCGTGTCCGAATTCGTCGTCGGAGACCTGGACCTCCTCGGCGTCGGCCAGGGTGTCCAGTAGAAGCTGCACCCGGACCCCCTCGGTGGCCGCCTCGGTCAGCTCGGCGTCGATCTGCTCCTCGGTCTTCTCCTCGGCGGCGAGGTACTCCTCCAGGGAGGCGCCGATCCGCTCAAGCTGGTCGACCATGGCCTGCTTGCGGCTGTCCACCTCGTCGCGCACGACACCCTCCGGCGCCGGCACGTCGGCGGCGTCGACGAGCTGCTTGAGCGCCTTGTCCCGGGCCGCGTAGATCTGCTCGACCTGCTTGTTCCGCGTGATCCGCTCCCGCAGGTCGTCGCGGAGCTGCTCCAGGGTGTCGAACTCGCTGGCGAGCTGGGCGAAGTCGTCGTCCAGCTCGGGCAGCTCCTTCTCCTTGACGGTCCGCACGCTCACCGCGACATCCGCGTCCTGACCGGCGAAGTCGCCGCCGACCAGCTGGGTCACGAAGGTGGTCGAGTCGCCGGCCGAGAGGCCGACCAGCACCTCGTCCAGCCCGGGGAGCAGCTGCTTGCTGCCAACCTCGTGCGAGATGTTGGTCGCCGAACCGCCGGGGACCTCCTCGCCGCCGACGGTCGCCGCCAGGTCGATCTGGGTGTAGTCGCCGTCCTGCGCCGGGCGCTCGACCGTCTTCAGCGTGGCGAAGCGCTCCCGCAGGCCCTTGACCTGCTCGTCAACCTCGCTGTCGTCGATCTGGAGCTCGTCGACGGTCACCTCGACGGTGGTGAAGTCGGGCAGGGCGATCTCCGGCCGTACGTCGACCTCGGCGGTGAACTTCAGCGCGTCGCCGTCGTTGAACTCGGTGATCTCGACCTCGGGCCGGCCGAGCGTCTTCACGTCGTGCTCACGTACGGCGGCCAGGATGTTCTCCGGGATGGCCTCCTGCACGGCCTCGTTCAGCACGGTGCCCCGACCGACCCGCTGGTCGATCACGTTTGACGGCACCTTGCCCTTGCGGAAGCCCGGGACGGTGACCTGCTGGGCGATCTCCCGGTACGCCTTCCTGAGGCTCGGCTCGAGCTCGGCGAACGGCACCTCGATGGCGAGCCGCACGCGCGTCGGGCTCAAAGTCTCGACGGTGCTCTTCACAGGCGTACTCCTTGACGGATCTCAGTCTTTGTCATGGGCGTGATTCAGCCCATCGAGTGTAGGCGAGCTGTCTGAAAGACCCTGCGGCGCCCGACACCGCGCTGGTGGATCACAGTCGGGGTGGCGGGATTTGAACCCACGGCCCCTCGCTCCCAAAGCGAGTGCGCTACCAAGCTGCGCCACACCCCGTGGCGACCAGCAGTGTATGCCGTCGGCGCCGGTCCGCGCCGCCTGGTATCCGCCCGCCACGCCCGACCGCTCGGCACCGAGCGCCGTGAGCAGGCAATTTCAAGGTCCCGGCGTACGCGAAAACGCCCGCCCGCCCCGCCCCGGCCGATACCGCTTCGCGCTTCCCGGGGCGCTTCCCGTAAGCTGGGGGCGCGCCACGGGCGACCGCGGCGCGCGCGGGCGTAGCTCAATGGTAGAGCTTCAGTCTTCCAAACTGACTACGCGAGTTCGATTCTCGTCGCCCGCTCCATCTGTATCCGCAGGTCAACAGCACCTCTCGGCTCGGGTCGGCCATCCATCAGGTTCGGTCGTTTCGGGCGTTCATGTCACGGTTCTCCTCCACGGCCCCAACCGCGCCCGGCCAACCGCAGGAGCATCGGAACTTCCAGGGTCGAAATGACCTCCTCCTACGAGCACGTCTTGATTGTGGCGTCACCGTCTCTCACGCCATTGCTGCCCCTTCCGTCGGTGGGGCAAGCTCACCCCATCTGGCGTTTCGATAGATTTATGTCGTGGATCGAGCTGACCTTGCTCGGCTGCTCGTCGGCCGAGACGACGCGTCCGAGGCCTGCCGGCAAGCGGTGCTGACAGGTGCCTCGTTCCAGGTCAGTGCGGCAGGGCCGCCCGCGCCCGCCTCTCGGCTCGTCGAGACGTGCGCCGGGCGGGGCGCGCACCACAGGGCAGCGGGCATCCCGACCGTAGGGTTCGCCGCGGCTGTACAGGCTTTGCACGCCTACGGCGAGCGGCCGGTGCGGATCGGGTCGGTGAAGGTGACCGATCCGCCTTACCACTACCAGCTCTTCCTCACGCACGACCTGACAGCGGTAGTCGCGGTCCTCGGGGTCGATCAGCACCTGGGCTATCGGCTGCGGCGAGGCGCCCGCGTCTCGCTCATCTGTGAGGTGGTCAGCTGGGTATCCGACGACTTCCCGGGTTGGATACGCGTTCGCCTAACCGACGCTGCGGATCGCACCTGGTTCCTTGTTGACAAGGCGCCAATCTTTGAGGCCAACGTCACGGCCGAGTCGGTGCTTCCGGCGCCAGCGGCAGTCCGCGGCACGGTAGTTGACGTCCTCCCCGGACAAGGCCAGGCCAGACCGCCGCTACTGGTGGTTTCCACAGCCGTCGACGGTGTAGCCGCCGAGGACGGAACGGACCAATTCACCGTTCAAGCCGCCATGCTCCGCCGCCTCCCACTCGGGTAGGTGACGGCCAACCGAACTGTCCAGCCCGCACGGAGCCGGGTGGCGCCACTCCCCTGGCGCAGACAATCGCAGAGCGCAGCACCACCGCCCCATTCGGTCGCCGGCGAGGCCAGCGCGACTTGAGGCCACCGTGCCAGGTGACATGCTCGCAGAAGTCAGACGGTAGGCATGGGCAGGCCCTCCCAGCCGATTCACCGGATCGCCCTGGCCGGAAGGGCGGATAACCGGCCGCCGACCCCAACCGTGACATCCGGTGGGGCCGGTGGGGCATGAGGGCCGATGGCGGTTTTCGCCACCGGCCCCGTACAGAGGTGTGGATGGATCAGGAGGAGAAGGCCGAGCCGGTTTCGACGAGGGTCTTGAGGTCGCTGAGGACCCAGGCCCAGCCGCCGCCGGCGCCCGACTCCTCAAGTGCGCCGCCGGTCATGGCGTTGGTGGCGGGGGCGCCGGTCACGTCGTGGGTGACGGTGAGACGGCAGACGCCGGGCTGCGCCGGCAGTTCGGAGATCTCGTACGTGAGCCGGGTGAACGGCTCCTTCGCGGTGCTCTCGTCCATCAGCAGTCGCCAGGTCTGGACGAGCTTGCGCGGCGGGTCGACCTCGATCACCTCGCCGTCGACGATGACGTCCTGCATCGGGAAGCCGTTCTCGGCCGCGTACTTGCGCATCTCGTCGCTGGCCGTGGAGGTGTACGCGCCGCCGGGGCGCAGGTCGTACACGCCGGGGGCGCCGTAGCCGTAGCGCGCGTTCCACTCGGGCTCGGTGATGGCGTCCCAGATCTTCTGCGGTGCGGCCTTGATGTAGACGCGGTAGACCTGGGTGGTCAGGTCGGTCGCGGTGTCGGTGCTCGTGGTCATGGTTGCTCCTCC
This sequence comes from Micromonospora sp. NBC_01699, assembly GCF_036250065.1. Lineage (NCBI taxonomy): Bacteria > Bacillati > Actinomycetota > Actinomycetes > Micromonosporales > Micromonosporaceae > Micromonospora > Micromonospora sp. NBC_01699. The sequence goes on from NZ_CP109199.1 coordinate 6,578,018, forward strand.
AACTGGTTTTTCAGGTCGACGAGCGCCGTCACGTGACGCTCCGTGTACTTGTCGATCCAGCGGTCGTGGATCAGCCGGATCGGTACCGGGTTGAGGAAGTGCAGCTTCTCCCGGCCCGACCGGCGTGCGATGACGAGACCCGCCTCTTCCAGCACTTTCAGGTGTTTCATCACACCGAACCGGCTCATCTCCAGCTCCGATTCGAGCTCGGTGAGGGTTCGACCCTCGCGGGCGAAGAGCAGGTCGAGCAGGAAGCGACGGGTCGGGTCGGCCAGCGCCTTGAAGACCCGGTCGTCGTCCGTCATGACCCCAAGTTATGTGACCCAATGGTCACATGTCAACCCAGGCGAGGACGCAACCGCGCATGGAGACACGGCTCCGATGCCTGTTAAGTGGGGACATGGAGATGCGGATCGGTGGGACGACAGCACCACCACAACGACCCGGGCGTGTTCCGCCCAGCACGGGACTGGTGGACGGCGTCAGCCGGCGCCGATGACCGCCGTTACGGTGGTGCCCCGGCCGTCGTCCACGATCGACACGTCGGTGCTCAGACTCCGTACGATCCAGAGACCCCGACCACCGATCTGGGTGGCCTCGGGTTGGGTGGTGCCGGCGGCGGCCTCGCCGATGCCCGGCCCCGAATCGCGGACCTGGCAGTAGAGCCGGTCGTCCGCCCGCCAGATCCGCAACCGCCCGCCGCCGCCTCCGTGCCGGACCGCGTTACTCGCCAGTTCACCCGCGACGATCAGCAACTGCTGCAACTGCTCGTCGTCCACGCCGAGGCGCTCGGCGTGGGCGGCGATGGTCGCTCGCATGCCGTACAGGCCGTCGCCGTCGAAGGGGTGGTCGAGCGCGACCTCCGCCGGCGCCGGGACTTCTCCCTGCTCCGAAGCGGTCGTACGCGGATCGGGGCTGGTCATGTCGCCGCTGTCACCCGGAGTCGGCCGGAGCCGTCCGACCCGACCAGGTCCATCATCTTGTACACCAGGCCACGGCAGGTGACGGTCATCCGCCGGGCGCTGGGCAGCTTCAGCGCGGCGTGCGCGATGGCCGACGCGCAGGCGGCGTCGATGTAGTCCAGCCCGGTCAGGTTCACGTGCGGGTGCCGGTCCAGGCGTACGGTCTCGGTGAGCGCCCGATTGAGGACGTCCAGGTGCTGGTAGTCCAGCTCGCCGGCGATCCGGATGCCCGGCGGGCTGTACTGGCGGCAGATCCGCAGCAGCGCGTCGTCGTGGTACGCCAGCGCCGCGACCGTCTTCGGGTGGGCCTTGGCGGCGAACGCGAGGGTGACCGCGTCGAACCGCTCCCGGTCGTACTGGCAGATCACGCACAGCCGGCCGTCGGCGAACAGCGCGCCGACCTCCTGCTCGAAGGTGAGCAGTTCCTCGGGGTGGGTCAGCGGCCGGGTCGCCCAGCACATGTCCGCGGTCACCCGCAGCCCCGGATACCCCTCCCGACCGGCCAGGTCGAGTTGTTCGGCGAGCACGTCGACCATCCGCTGCGCGTCCGCCGGCCGTCCGGCCAGCAACGACGACTCCACCGTGGCGAACCGCAGCTGCCCCCGCCGCACCGCGCCACCGGTACGCACCGAGCGACCCACCAACTGCCGGCCCAACTGCTCCGGGTCGACGGCGTCGGTCCAGCACAGGACCTTCTGCCCCTGGCGCAGGCCGTCGCGGACGAACGCGGCCAGCAGATCCAGCCGCTCCTGTGAGTCAGAAAAGGTCAAACACCCGTGATCCCCGAGCTTGAGCTCGTCTACCCGGACAGCCTCGGCCATTCAGCCCCGCCTCCGTACCGTGATGAAGCTGGCCCCACCGTAAGGCCCGGCGGCCGGTCAGTCATCTCGGGGGCGACCGGAGGCAGGCCGGGCGGCCCTCCGGGCGCTCGACTGTTGCACTGATCACATCGAGCGGTTGCCGTACGTCACGACCGGACCGGAGGCTGCGGCGCTGTGCCAAGGTGGGGCGGTGACCGCCCCCGACCCGTCGTCCCGTACGCCGAGCCCGGCCCGGCCCGGCCGGATGCGACTCATGCTGCGGGAGCTGCGGTCCTGGCGCCCGACCCTGGCCCGACTGATCGGCCTGCTGCGCAGTGCGGTCACCTCGTTCGTGGTGCTGGCCGGCACGCTCTGGCTGATGCCGGGCATCGACGTGAGCGGGTTGACCGCGATCCTCTGGGTGGTTGTCCTGGTCGCGGTCGTCGGGGCCCTGCTGCGGCCGGTGCTGCTGGCGCTGGCGACCGTGCTCGGCGGGCTGGGCGCGTTGATCGTCGGCGCGAGCCTCCAGACGATCGTCCTGTACGTGGCGTTGCGGCTGGCACCGGACGCGGACCTGTCCGGTATACCGGCGGCGTTCGCGGCGTCGTGGGCGGCGGTGGCGCTGGCCGCACTGGTGAACTGGCTGACCGATTCGGGCACCGACGACGCCTTCGTCAGCGAGGCGCTGCGGCTGATGCACAAGGTCAGCCGGGCGGCCCACAAACGGGGTACGGCCGCACGCGGTGAGGGGCTGCTCGTCGTACAGCTCGACGGGGTGTCGGCGCCGCTGCTGCGCTGGGCGATCCACGCCGGCAACCTGCCCAACATCGGTCGCTGGCTGCGGCTGCGCAGCCACCGGTTGGGCACCTGGCACACCGGCCTGCCGGCGACCACGCCCGGCGCCCAGGCGGGCATCCTGCACGGCGACGACCGGTCGGTGCCGGCCTTCCGCTGGTACGACAAGCGGACGGGCAGGCTGATGGTGGCGAACCGGCCCCGGGACGCGGCCGAGGTGGAGCGGCAGATCTCCGACGGTGCCGGACTGCTCGCCCACGGCGGGGCGAGCATCAGCAACGTCTTCTCCGGCGACGCGTCCGCCACCCTGTTCACGGTCAGCCGGGCCACCCTGCCCGGCCGCTCGTCCCGGGGTTACGCCGAGTTCATGATCAGCCCGTACGGCTTCGCCCGCGCGATCGTGCTGGGCCTCGGCCGGATCCTCAAGGAGCTGCACCAGGCCCGTGGGCAGCGGCTGCGTGACATCCGGCCACGGGTCAGCCGGTCCGGGGCGTTCCTGGTGCTACGCCCGCTGGCCGGGATGCTGCGCGACATGAACGTCTCGCTGATCGCCGAGCAGATGGCGCTGGGCACGCCGGTGATCTTCTGCGACTTCGTCGACTACGACGAGGTGGCCCACCACGCCGGCCCGGCCCGGCCGGAGTCGCTGGACGCGCTCGGCCGGCTCGACCAGGTCCTCGGCGTGCTGGAGCGGCTGTCCGCCGAGGCCGACCGCCGCTACCACCTGGTGGTGCTCTCCGACCACGGCCAGAGCCAGGGCGAGACCTTCCGGCAGCGCTACGGCGAGTCGCTGGCCCAGACGGTGGACCGGATAGTGAACGGCACCGACCGGGCCGAACCGGAAGGAGCCGGCCGGACCGAGGTCAACGGGTCGGCTCGGGCGGAGCGTACGGCGGCTCGGGCGGACCGTACGGCGTCGGCGGCGACCGGCCCGGTCGAGCCCTGGGGACCGGTCAACACCCTGCTCACCGAGATCAGCGGTCGGCCGGGTGCCGGTGCGGCCGCCACCCGCGCCGCCGTACGCTCGCGCACTGTCGACCGGGAGGTCACCCTCGGACCGGCCGGCGAACGCAAGAGCCCGATCGGCCTGGCCGGTGCGGGCGAGGCGCACGAGATCTCCAGCACGGACGTGCTGGTCGTCGCCTCCGGCAACCTCGCGATGGTCTACTTCACCCGGCACCCCGGCAAGCCCACCCGTACGGAGATCCACGCCGCCTATCCGGGGCTGGTGGACGGCCTCGCCGCGCACCCCGGTGTCGGGCTGGTCGTGGTCGACGACGGGTCCGGTCCGGTGGCGATCGGCAACCGGGGCGAGCACCACCTGCGTGACGGCCGGGTCAGCGGCGAGGACCCGCTGGCCGCGTACGGGCCACGGGCCCGCGCCGACCTGCTCCGGCACCAGGGGGTCGAGCACGTCGGCGACCTCGTGCTGATCAGCGCGGTCGACTCGGGCACCGAGGAGGTGGCCGCGTTCGAGGAGCTGGTCGGCAGCCACGGTGGGCTCGGCGGCTGGCAGACGAACGCGTTCCTGCTGCACCCGGCCGAGTGGGCGGTCGCCGAGGAGCCGTTGGACGGGCCGGTGGCCGTACACCGGCAGTTGGTGACCTGGTTGCACCAGCTCGGGCTGCGCGACGAGGCCGTACCGGAGTCGAAGGTGGTGCCGGACCACGTGCTGGTGTCGGACCTGGCGGTGGTTGCGGACCTGGCGGTCGTACCGGCGCAGGTGTCGGCGGTGGGTCGGTCAATCGCCGGTTCGGCGGCGGACCAGTGCTCAGTCACCGGTGCGGCGGCGGACCAGCGCGACGATCTGGCTGATCGCCAGCACGATCACCACCGCGACCAGGACGCCCTGCCAGGGCTCGGGGAAGATCGAGCCGCCGAGGACGCCGAAGCCGGCGTAGACCACCGACCAGAGCCCGCAGGCCGGGGCGTTGGCCAGCGCGAAGCGCCGCCAGCCTAGACCGGTCAGGGCGATGGTGAGCAGCACCGGGATCCGTCCACCGGGCACCAGCCGGGAGACCAGCAACACCGACACCTGGCGTTCGCGCAGCCGAGCGGCGAGGCCGTCGAGCCGCTGGCCGTTGCGCAGCCAGCGCAGCCGTCGGGCCAGTTTCTCACCGCCGTACCGGCAGGCGACGTAGGTGACGGCGTCGCCGAGGTAGGCGCCGGCGGCTCCGGCGGCCACGACCAGGACCACCATCAGCGAGTGCTGGTGGAAGGCGAGCGCCGCCGCCGCGCTGACCGCCGCGCCGGTGGGTACGACGGGAAGCACCGCGCCGAAGGCCACCAGCGCGAACAGCGAGGTCAACACCCCGATGGCGTTGTTCACGATGCCGGTTCCACCGTGAGCGTCTCCCCCGGTTGCAGTTCGGTGACGCGGGTGCCGGGTGCGGTGCCGGCGACGTGGTCGACGAAACGGCGCCCCGGCTCGTGGAACATCCCCCGGCGGAACGCCAGACCGGCCGGCCAGAAGGTGCCGAAGTGCACCGGTACCGCGTACCGGGGGGTGGTCAGCCGGACGGCCTCGGCCGCCCGGACCGGGTCGAGGTGGCCGAGACCCAGCGTCGGACCCCAACCGCCGACCGGGATCAGCGCCAGGTCGAGCGGCCCGAGGTCGGCCATGCCGGCGAAGAGCCCGGTGTCACCGGCGAACCAGGTGTCGGCCCGGCCGTGCACGGTGTAACCGACGGCCATGGCCCGGTGCCGCGACCACGGCCCACGGCCGCCGTCGTGTGCCGCCGGCACAGCCCGCACGGTGACCTCGTCCACCCGGTACTCCTCGCCCGGCGCCAGCTCGACGGCCCGCGCGGCGGCGGCCGCCCCCAGCCGGCGCCGCAGAAAGGGGCGCGATCCGGCCGGCACGATCAGCGCGACCCGGTCCGGCAGCCGGCGCAGCGAGGCGACGTCGAGGTGGTCGGCGTGCAGGTGGGACACGAGTACGGCGTCCGGCGTACCGGGAAGCTGCGGGGTCGGTCCGCGCATCCGCCGCAGGTGGGCTACCCGGTCCCGGAGCACCGGGTCGGTCAGCAGCCGGACCCCGGAATCCTCGATCCAGGCCGTGCTGTGCCCCCACCAGGTGACCTTGACCGCGGACATCACCCCGCCACCGTACGGGCTCCGCCCGGAACCGGTCTTCCGGGGCGCTCGTGAGCCGTCCTTCAGGGCGCTCGTGAGCGGGTCTTCGGGGTGCTCGCGTACCGGGTCTTCGGGGTGCTCGCGTACCGGTGGCGGTTTCGCCGCTCGGGCTCCGGGGCACTAATGCCGGCAGCGGAGACCGGAGCCGTTCGAAGCGAAACTCGGAGGACACGATGAGCATTGGCGACAAGATCAAGCACAAGGCCGAAGAGGTCGTCGGCACGGTGAAGGAAAAGGTCGGCGACGCCACGGACAACGAGCGGCTACAGGCCGAGGGCGCGACGCAGCGTACCGAGGCGCAGATCAAGCAGGCCGGCGACCACGTCAAGGACGCCGCCCACGACACCAGGGACGCACTGCGCCATCCCTGACGCTCGTAACTGACCACCTGACCCGCCGGGCGGGGCGCTCCGATTTCGGAGCGCCCCGCCCGGCTTTCTGCCTCCACGTACAGGGAAGCAGCCACACCTCGGCCACCGGCGGAGCCGCAACGAATTCACATCCATTGACTTTTAATAGTTAAGTTTCCTAAACTTTCAGCCACCTGAGGCGAAGTACCACGCACTACCCCCAAACCCCCGCCTCGACCCGGCCCCGGGCCCTGGTCGGCCGAGCGCGCAAGAGCACCCGCCCCACCCGCCGTGGGGCCGATGGCGTGTACGCCGCGAAAGGTCACAACATGTCTGACACACCCACCGCTCCCACCAGACGGGCCGGCAGGTCCCGACTCCTCACCGGAGCGCTCGCCCTGGTGACCGCCCTCACCGGCTCGGTGACCGCGCTGGCCCCGGCCACCCCGGCGTCCGCCGCCGTGCTGCCGAACGGGTTCAAGAGCGTCGGCTACATGCCGTCCTGGGCCGGCAACGTGGCGAACATCCAGTACAACAAGTTGACCCACATCAACTACTCGTTCGTGCTGCCGAACTCCAACGGCAGCCTCCAGGCGGTCGACCAGCCGGGCAAGCTCCAGCAGTTGGTGTCACTCGGGCACGCCAACAACGTCAAGGTGCTGATCGCGGTCGGCGGCTGGAACGACGGCAACGACTCCGCCTTCGAGGCGCTGGCGGCCAACTCCGGCACCCGTACGACGTTCGTCAACAACATGGTCAACTTCGTGAACCAGTACAACCTCGACGGCGTCGACATCGACTGGGAGTACCCCGACCCGGGTGCCTCGGCCAACAACTACACCCTGCTGATGCAGCAGCTCAGCACGGCGATGCACAGTCGCGGCAAGCTGCTCACGGCCGCTGTCGTCTCCGGTGGCGGGACCGCCAACGGCATCCAACCGGCCGTCTTCGGCTACGTCGACTTCCTCAACATCATGTTGTACGACGGCGGCGAACCGCACGCCAACTACGACTGGTCGATCAGCAACGCCCAGGGCTGGAAGAACCGGGGCCTGCCGGCGAGCAAGACCGTGCTCGGCGTGCCGTTCTACAGCCGCCCCGGCTACCTCACGTACAGCCAGCTCGTGGCTATCGACCCGGCGAACGCCAACCGGGACTGCACCACCGCCAACGGCGCCCAGCAGTGTTACAACGGCGTCCCGACGGTCAAGCGTAAGACCCAGTGGGCCCTGGCGAACGCCGGCGGCATGATGAACTGGGAGCTGTCCCAGGACACGAACACCTCGACGTCGCTGGTCAGCGCGATCTACGACACGGTGATGGGTGGCACCACCCCGCCGCCGGCCGGCCGTACCGGTCAGATCACCGGCCTCGCCGGCAAGTGTGTCGACATCGCGGCGGCCGGCACCGCCAACGGCACCCCGATCCAGCTGTACGCCTGCAACGGCAGCACCGCGCAGCGCTGGACGGTCAGCACCGACAGCACCATCCGGGGCCTGGGCAAGTGCCTGGACGTGACCAGCGCCTCGACCACCAACGGTGCCAAGATCCAGCTCTGGGACTGCAACGGCAGCGGCGCACAGGTCTGGCAGGGCCAGTCCAACGGCACCGTACGCAACCCGGCGTCGAACAAGTGCCTCGACGTCACGGACAAGAGCTCCGCCGACGGCACCCGGCTCCAGATCTGGGACTGCTACAACACGAGCAACCAGATCTGGCAGCTCCCCTGACCTGATTGAAGGAAGGCCCCGCTCGAACGGGCCCCCAGCCGACGCTCACCGCGTCGACCGGGGGCCCTTCGACTGTCCGCTATCCGGCCGGTGGATCGGCCGATCACGGCGTCGTACCAGGTGTTGTGCGGCGAACCGGGGCGGCACCAACGGCCAGCGTCCGTACGGGGGCTGGCTCGTTGGGATCTGGGGATCGCCGATCGGTGAGGGGGCGCCGTGCACGTCTTCGGCCTGGCTGCCCGATGACCGGTGCCGAGGAGGCCGGAGTCCTCCGCAGCGCGGAGAGTTCACAGCGGGCCACCTTCCTCGAACTCTTCTTCGACCTGGTCTTCGTCTTCGCGCTGACCCGGATCTCGCAACGGCTGATCACCGACTTCAACACCGAACGACGGATCCTGCTGCCGGAGGCCGGACAGACCCTGCTGCTCTTCCTGGCCCTCTGGCTGATCTGGACGTTCACCGCGCTCACCACCAGTCGGCTCGATCCGGACCAGCCGGCGATCCAGTTCGTCGTGGTGGGCAGCATGTTCGGCGCCATGGTGATGGCGGTTTCGGTGCCGAAGGGCTTCGGCGAACGGGCGATCATCTTCGCCACCGCGTACATCACCGTCCAGATCGGCCGTACGCTGCTGCTCTTTCTCGCCCATCGACGCGACCGGGACGTCGCGGTCCGGCTGCTCGTCTGGCTCGGGCTCAGCGCGGTGCCCTGGCTGCTCGGCGGGGTGGTCGACGACGCGGGTCTGCGCGGTGTGCTCTGGACCATCGCCATCCTGCTCGACTACGGCGGGGCGATCTCCGGCTGGCCCATCCCGGTACTGGGCCGCGCGCCCACCACCGAGGTCCCGATCGCCGGCGAACACCTGGCCGAGCGCTACCAGCAGTTCCTGCTGATCACCCTGGGCGAGTCGATCCTGGTCATCGGCCTGACCTTCAGCGGCTCCAGCTTCGCGACCGACAGAACCGTCGCGTTCCTGCTGGCCTTCCTGACCACGGTGTTGCTCTGGCGGGTCTATTTCCACCAGGCCGGACACCTGTTGCCGATGGCGATCACCAGCGCCCGCCAACCGGCCCGGTTCGGCCGGTCGATGTCCTTCTCCCACCTGTTCATGATCGCCGGCATCGTCCTCACCGCGGTCGGCTACGAACTGTCGATCGCCCATCCGCTCGGGCACACCGCACCGGTCTGGCTCTACACCATTCTCGGCGGCCCGGCGCTCTTCCTCGCCGGCCGAGCCCAGTTCGAGTACCAGGTGTTCGCCCGGGTGTCCCGGTCCCGGATCGGCGGGCTGGTGGTCCTGGCCCTGCTCGTACCGGCCCTGCTACAGGTACCACCGCTGGTCGCCAGCACCGCCGCGGCAACAGTTCTGGCCGGAGTAGCCGTAGCCGACGCCCTCCGCTCCCGAGCCCGCACCACCCCCGAGCCCCCCACCCCACCCCTCTAACCCCCCTCCACCACGCCGGCACTAATACAGAGAAAGAGTGGCTATCCCGACGTGGGAAGCCACCCTTTCTCTCCATCAGTGCGGATCTTGGCGTGGGGTGTGGGGGTTAGGGCGTCCGGGTCAGGGCGTGGTGGGCCAGGAGTTCGCCGTGCTTCTCGGCGGAGGAGTGGCCGGCGGCCAACTCCTGGCGGGCCTGGTCGCGCAGGGGGGCCATTGCGGGGTTGCTCTCCGCGAGGGTTAGTTCGACCTCGCTGACGTGCAGGTCCAGCCCGAAGCGGTCGCCGAAGATCCGCCGGTAGTACGGGGTGGCGTGATCCCAGCCCTCGCGCGGGGTGCCCGGACCGTAGCCGCCGCCCCGGGTGGTGACGAGTGCGGCCGGGCGTCCGGCCAGCGGCGGTTCGGCCGCGTCCCTGAGCCGCGAGTCGGTCAGCAGCAGGTCGATCCACGCCTTCACGTGCTGCGAGACGCCGTAGTTGTAGAGCGGGACGGCCAGCAGGTACGCCTCGGCGTCGAGAAGTTCGTCGACCAGGGACGTGGCGAGCGCGACGGCCCGAGTCTGCTCCTCGGTACGCTGATCGGCCGGCACGAACCCGGCCGAGACCGCCGAGGTCCAGTCCTGCACCGCGATCGGCGAGGCGACCAGGTCGCGCCGGACGATCCGGCCGCTCGGGTGGGTACGGGACCACGCCTTCTCGGCCGTGTCGGCGACCGCGCGGCTCGTGGACGCCTCGCCGAGGATGCTCGAATCGAGTCGGAACAGGCTCACTACTACCTCCATCAGATGTTCTGTGCTGACGATTAAATTAAGCACAGAACATCTCCCGAACACGCAACCTGTGATTTAGATCATCTGATCAACAACATGTTTGTTACACCGAAAGTCTTTGTTACAGATTATCTGCACGGTGGGTACACTGGTCCCGTGCCCCAGGAAGCAGCTATCGTGCCGCCCGTCCCCGGCTCCGCGGACCGCGGCGAGCAGACGGCCGCCGAGTTGCTCAAGGACGACTTCGGCTGGTCACTCGGCGTGATCCTGCGCCGCTACCTGAGGGCGGTGGAGGAGATCGTCGTCGACGTTCCCGGCGGCCCCCGGGGCTACCAGGTGATCAACTCGGCGATCCAGAACCTCGCCGTCAACCAGGGCGCCATGGCCGCGCAGTTGGGCATCGACCGGACCGTCCTCACGTACCTGATCGACGATCTGGAAGGCGCCGGACTCGTCGCCCGCCAGCCCGACCCGACCGACCGGCGCAGTCGCCGGGTGGTCGCCACCGAAGCCGGACTGGCCCTCTGGCGGGACCGGCAGAACGCCTTCGCCCAGACCGAGGCGGACATCCTGTCGGTTCTCGGCGGTGACCAGGCGGCCTTCAAGGAGCTGCTCCAGCGGGTGGCGATGCACGCCGACCGCCTCGACCCGGTCAACAACGCCTGCCAGGTCGTGGAGGACCTCACCGAGGACCGCGGCCCGCGCCCCCGTCGCCGGCCGAGCCGGACCTGACGAACAGAAGCCGTACGACGCTCAGAGCAGGTCTTCGAGGCTGATCGGGAGCTTGCGGATCCGGCGCCCGGTCGCGTGGTGTACGGCGTTGGCGATCGCCGCGGCGGCGCCGACGACACCGATCTCCCCGACCCCCTTCACCCCGAGCGGGTTGACCACGGTGTCGGTGACCTCGATCGTCTCCACCATCACGTCGGGCGCGTCCGCGTTCACCGGAATCAGATAGTCGTTGAAGCTCGGGTTCGCCCACCGGCCCGTACGCGGGTCCATCCAGGTGGCCTCCAGCAGCGCCTGACTCATCCCCCACAGCATGCCGCCCATCAACTGGCTGTGCGCGGTCTTGCGGTTGAGCACCCGCCCCGGCGCGAAGACCCCCACCATCCGGCGTACCCGGACCAGGCCCAGATCCGCGTCGACGGCGACCTCGGCGAACTGCGCCCCGAAGGTCTGCATGCCGTACGGGGTGGTCAGGGGCGGCGGGGTCCACACACCCAACGCCTCCACGTCCGGGGTCATGCCGCGCACCAGCAACTCGGCGTACGTCTCGCCGACCCCGTCCTGGTCGTAGAGCCGCAGCCGGCCGTCGGCGACGGTGACCGTCTCCGGGTGTGCCCCGTGGAGCGGCGACCGCTGGTCGGCGATCGCCCGCATGATCAGTTGTCGGCGCAGTTCGGTGGTGGCGAGGTGTACGGCGGCACTCACCGCACCGGTGCCGGCCGACCCGACGGCGGCGGTGATGTTCGGCAGGTCGCTGCTGCCGCCGACGAAACGCACCCGTTCGACGGGCAGGCCGAGGCCGTCGGCGGCGACCTGCCGCATGGCGGTGGTGACACCGGTGCCGAACTCGGACACGCCCGCCTCGACCACGGCGCTGCCGTCGGCGTACAGCCGGGCGCGGGCCCGCTGCTGGTTCGGCGGCACCGCGTGCGGGTACGCCGCCCCGGCCATCCCGGTCCCGATCAGCCAGTTCCCGTCACGGCGGGCGCCCGGTGCCGGATCCCGATCGGCCCAGCCGAACAGGTCGGCGGCCCGCCGGTAACACTCCCGCAGGCCGTTGCTCGACCACTGGTTGCCGCTGCTCGGGTCGGTCTCGGCGAAGTTGCGCAGCCGCAACTCGACCGGGTCGACGCCGACCTCCTCGGCCAGCTCGTCCATCGCGCATTCGAGGGCGTACATGCCGGACGCCTCGCCGGGGGCGCGCATGAAGGTCGGGGTCATGGTGTTGCCCCGGGCCAACCGGTAGACGCCCTCGTAGTTCGCGCAGTCGTAGAACACCCCGGGCGACTGGAGTGACGGCTCGGCCCAGTCGTCGAACGGGGAGGTGAGCGAGAGCTTGTGGTGGCGCAGCGCGGTGAGCCGGCCGTCGGGGCGGGCACCGATGGTGATCCGCTGCTCCTGTTCCTCCCGGTGGCCGCAGGAGTGGAACATCTGCTCCCGGTTCAGGGCGAGCCGGACCGGCCGTCGCAACTGGCCGGCGGCGAGCGCGGCCAGGGTCACGTGCGGCCAGATCATCGCCTTGGAGCCGAAGCTGCCGCCGACGTACTCGCTGATCACCTTGATCTGGCCGGGAGCCAGGCCGAGCAGGGTGGACACGGTCATCTGGGTGGCGGTGGGCCCCTGGGTGCTGTCGTAGAGGGTGAGCCGGTCGACGTCGTCCCAGATCGCGGTGGTCGCCGACGGCTCGATCGGGTTGTGGTGGTTGGGCGCGATCGTGTACGTCAGGTCGAGCCGGTGCTTCGCCTGACCGAGCCCGGCCTCGACGTCACCCCGTTGGTTCCGGCCGGGCAGCATCCCGCCGAAGATCCGCTGCGGCTCGTACGCGTGGTCGCGTACCTCGTCGAGCGTGGTGTGCGCGGGCAGTTCCGCGTAGTCGATCCGGAGCAGGTTGGCCGCGTGTTCGGCCCGCTCGATGGTGTCGGCGACGACGATCGCCACCGGCTGCCCGGCGTAGTACACCAGCTCGTCCTGCATCGGGAAGAAGCTCTCGCCCGGTGCGGCGAGCCCGACCAGCGACGGCAGCAGCCTCGGCCTGCCGGGGATCCTCGGCAGGTTGAGGTGACTGAGTACGGCGATCAGCCCCTCGGCCCGGTCGGCCCGGCCGGTGTCGATCCCGATCACCCGGCCGCTGGCGATCCGGGCGCCGACCAGGACCGCGTGCACCAGTCCGGGGAACACCAGTTCGGCGGTGTAGCGGGCGGTGCCGCTGACCTTCGCCCGCCCCTCGACCCGGTCGAGGGCCAGACCGATGGCCGGACTCACGCCGTACCGCCGGTGGCGGTGGCGGTCTGCCAGCCGTCGTCGGTGATCGTCTCCAAGGCGCGCACGATGGAACGTCGGGCCAGCTCGATCTTGAACTCGTTGTGCCCGTACGAGACCGCCGGCAGCAGTTCCTCCCGTGCGGCGGCGGTGAAGTTCTCCACCGTCGGGCGGGCCCCGATCAGCATCCGTTCCGCCTGGCGGGCCCGCCACGGCTTGGTGGCGACACCGCCGAGGGCGAGCCGGATCTCGCTCAGCACACCGCCGTGCAGGTGGACCGCGACGGCCACCGAGACGAGCGCGAACTCGTACGACTCGCGGTCGCGGACCTTGAGGTAGTGCGACCTGGCGGCGGCCGGTGTGGCCGGCACCTCGACCGACACGATCAGCTCGCCGTGGTCGAGCGGGTGTTCCCGGTCCGGGGTGTCGCCGGGCAGCAGGAAGAAGTCGTCGATGGCGATCTCCCGCCGCCCGGAGGTGCTCTCGGTGTGCACCACCGCGTCCAGCGCGACCAGGGCGACGGCCAGGTCGGACGGGTGGGTGGCGATGCAGCGTTCGCTGGTGCCGAGGATGGCGTGGCCCCGGTTGATGCCGTGCAGCGCGGCGCAGCCGCTGCCGGGTGCCCGCTTGTTGCAGCCGGCGGCGAGGTCGCGGAAGTAGCCGCAGCGGACCCGTTGCATCAGGTTGCCGCCGATCGACGCCATGTTGCGCAGTTGCGGGGAGGCGCCGAGTAACAGGGCCTGGGAGATCACCGGGAACCGCTGCCGGACCAGTTGGGCCTGGGCCACGTCGCTCATTCGGGCGGTGGCGCCGATCCGCAGCCCGCCGCCGTCGATCGACTCGACCTGACGCAGCGGAAGGTCGTTGATGTCGACCAGCCGGCCGGGCTGTTCGACGTAGATCCGCAGCAGGTCGACCCGGGTGGTGCCGCCGGCCAGGTACGCGCTGTCGGGGTCGCTGCTGACCGCGCCGATCGCGGTGGCGACGTCCGGCACCCGCGAGTAGCTAACCGGTCGCATCGCCGCTCCCGTCGAGGCTCGCGTCGCGTACCCGGCGGATGGCGGCCCTGATGTTCGGGTACGCCGCACAGCGGCAGAGGTTGCCGCTCATCCACTCGCCGATCCCCGAGTCGTCCCGGGGGTGCCCCTCGGCGAGGAAGGCCACCGCCGACATGATCTGCCCCGGGGTGCAGTAGCCGCACTGGAAGGCGTCGAGTTCGACGAACGCGGTCTGCATGGGGTGCGGTTCACCGCCGACGGCGAGGCCCTCGATCGTGGTGATCTCCCGCATCTCGCAGGTGATCGCCAGGGTGAGGCAGGCCAGCACCCGGCGCTTGTCCACCCAGACCGTGCAGGCGCCGCAGGCGCCCTGGTTGCAGCCCTTCTTGGTGCCGGTCAGGTCGAGCCGGTCGCGCAGCGCGTCGAGCAGGCTCACCCGTGGCTCGATCGGGATCGTGCGCGGCACACCGTTCACCGAGAGGGTGACCATCACTTCCCCCGGGCCGCGTATCACCGCCGTGTCGGCGGTGCTCACCGCCCCGACGTACGACTTCACCCCGCACCACCCCGCTTTCCGGTCCAGGCGAGGGTATCCAGAATTCGGTTGGTATCCGACAAAAACCCCGTGATCGCCACCCGCGGCCCGCCCGGGTGTGGTTCACCGCAGTCGAGCGCTGGGGTTCCCCGGCCCACCGACGGCGGCCCGCCTCATGGTGACCGCTCAGGATGGCCCCGTACCGTTTTCCGGGTGAATGGAACCTGGGAGTGGAACACCAGCTCGTTGCTCGCCGCCGATCCGTCGCCCGAGTCGGGCGGGATCGTCGGCTTCGTCACCGGCCTGATGGAGAAACTCGGTGGTCCGGGCGCCGGCCTCGCGGTGGCACTGGAGAACCTGTTTCCGCCGATCCCGAGCGAGGTGATCCTGCCGCTGGCCGGATTCACCGCCAGCCAGGGCAACCTGAGCCTGGCCAGCGCGATCATCTGGACCACCATCGGTTCCGTGGTCGGCGCACTCGCCCTCTACTACGTCGGCGCCCTGCTCGGCCGCGACCGGGTACGCGCGATCGCCGCGAAACTACCGCTGGTGAAGCTCGCCGACGTGGACCGGACCGAGGCGTGGTTCCTCCGGCACGGGGTGCAGGCGGTCTTCTTCGGCCGGATGATCCCGGTCTTCCGCAGCCTCATCTCCATCCCGGCCGGGGTGGAACGGATGCGGGTCACCACGTTCCTGCTCTACACCGCCCTGGGCAGCCTGATCTGGAACACCGTCTTCGTGATGGCCGGCTACCTGCTCGGCGAGAACTGGCACGTGGTGGAGGGGTACGTCGGAATCCTCCAGAACGTCGTGATCGTGGTGTGCGTACTTGGGGTGGGCTGGTTCGTCACCACCCGGCTACTGCGGGCGCGGCGGGCCCGGCTCTCGCCGGAGGAGGCGGAACCGCCGCAGGACCGGCCGGCGCCGGACGCGTACACCGGCTATCCGGCGCCGGACGGCTACCCGGGGTACCAGGGGCAGGCCGATCCGGTGGCGCAGGCCCGCGCCGCCCGGGGCACCCTCTACGGCACCCCGCGCCGACCGCACGACGAGTGGTGAACCGGCAACGGTAGACACGGTGGACGGCGCCGGACGCCGTACGAGCCCCCCGGCCCCGTACGGCGTCCGCCCCCGTTGTGCCCCGGTTCAGACCCCGACCGGTTGCCGTACCCGATCGACGTCGTCGTCGTGCGCCTCGCCGTGGGAGAGGGTGGGCAGCCAGGCCAGCCAGCCCGGCAGGTACCAGTTCCGTTCCCGCAGCAGGACCATCACCGAGGGCAGCAGCACGGCCCGGACGATGGTGGCGTCGATCAGGACCGCGACGGCCAGGCCGAAGCCGAGTTCCTTCATCGAGACCAGCGAACCGGTGGTGAACAGCCCGAACACCGCGACCATGACCAGGGCGGCGCTGGTGATCGTGCCGGCGGTGCCGCGAATGCCCCGGGACACCGCGAGCTTGTTCGGCCAGCCCCGGTCATGGCCCTCGCGGATCCGGCTGAGCACGAAGACGTGGTAGTCCATCGATAGCCCGAACAGGATCACGAAGAGGAACAGCGGCACCCAGTTGGTGACCGCACCGGCGGACTCGAAGTTGAGCACGCTCTCGCCCCAGCCGTGCTGGAAGACCAGCACCAGCAGCCCGTACGCGGCGGCGACGGAGAGCAGGTTGAGCACTATCGCGGTCAGCGCCACCACCAGTGACCGGAACGAGACGAGCAGCAGCAGGAACGCCAGGCCGAGCACGAAGCCGAACACCAGCGGGGCGCTGCGACCCATCGCGTCGTTGTAGTCGACCGAGTCGGCGGCCCGTCCGGTGAGCAGTGCCTCGGCCCCGTCGACGCCGTTGACCGTACGCGGGATGACATCCTCGCGCAGCGTGCGTACGGCCTGCTCGGAGACGGTGTCGATGCCGGTGCCGGACAGTCCGGCGCTGACCACGGCGAGCGTCCGGTCGGGGTTGACCTCGACCGTCACCGGCTCGTGCAGCACACCGGTGGCCAGCGCCTCGGCCCTGAACCGATCGATGGCGGCGGTGAGCGCCGGGGTGGTCACGTCGTCGGCCCGGACGGCGAGTACGGCCGGGTCGCCGCCGCCGGGGAAGGCCGCCCCGACCCTGATGAACGTGTCCAGCGCCGGGGCGGAGGTCTTCAGCGCGGTGATGTCCTCCTCGGCGGTACGCATGCCGAGCGCCGGCACGGCGAGCGCGACCAGCGCGAGCGTGGCCAGGATCGCGGACAGCCCCGGCCGGCCCAGCACCAGGTTGAGCAACCGGGCCCAGCCCCGGCCGTTCGTCTCACGCCGGTACAGCCCCGGCACCCGGCCGAGGTCGATCCGGTCGCCGAGCTTGGACAGCACGGCCGGCAGCACGGTGAGCGCGCCGAGGGCGGCGATCGCGACCACCAGGATGGTGCCGGTGGCGAGGCTGGCGAAGACGGTGTCGCGGGTGAGGAACATGCCCGAGGTGGCGACGATGACGGTCAACGCGGAGATCATCACGGCCCGGCCGGAGGTGGCCGCCGCGATCGCCAGGGCCCGCTCCGGGTCGGCGCCGCGGGCCCGCTCCTCCCGCTCCCGACGCAGGTAGAACAGGCAGTAGTCGACGCCGACGGCGAGGCCCATCAGCAGCATCAGGTGCATAGTGGTGTCGACCGCGGGCACCAGCCGGCTGGCGGCGGCGAGCAGGCCGAGGGAGGCCAGGAACGCGGTCAGGGCCAGGCCCATCGGGAGTACGGCGGCCAGCAGCGCGCCGAACGCCACGATCAGGATGCCGAGCGTGACCGGGATGGAGAGCAGCGACAGCCGGTGCATGTCACCGGCCAGGATCTCGTTGATCGACTGGTCCAGGCTGGCGTCCCCGGTCTGGGCCACCAGCAGGTCCGGAAACTGCCGTTGCACGCCCGCGACGGCGTCGCGTACGGCGTCCACCCGGTCGACGGCGGTGTCCGCCGGCCCGGACAGGTCGAACGTGACCAGGGCCGAGTGCCGGTCGGCGGAGATCGTGTCGGCGGATACGTTCTCCACCCGGCCGGTGCCCTCGACCGCGCTGACGGTGGCCGTGACGGCCTCGGTGAACGTGGGCGAGTCGGCGAGTTGGTCGTCGCTGTGGATCAGCACCATCTCGCCGGCCCGGTCGGGGAAGCCGCCGGCGGCGATCAGTTCGGTGGCCCGGCCGGACTCGCCGTGACCGTACGAGCTGTCGGCGGCCTGCACGGTGCCCAGCACCGCGCTGAGCGCGGTCGCCACGACCACGAACAGCAGCCAGCCGACGATGGCGGTGGTGCGGTGCCGGGCGCTCCAGCCGGCGATCCGCGCGGCGAGGTTGCCGGGCCGCTGGTGGCGCGGTCGGGCGTACGGGTCCGGCCGGGGTGTCGGCGGCGGGAGAACGGTCGTCGTGGTCATGCTTCGACGCTATGGATCGGCCGGTTGTGGATCGATCCAGCTCACACCCCGGTTTCCGGTAGGGCTGTCCGGGGCGGCGGGGTAGGGCTGCCCCGACCCGTACGGGATCACCCGCACCCGCAATCAATCATGAACCGTTTCATAATGGCACCGCAGGTTCCTGAAACAGCACGCCGTCATCCAGCTCCTGGGCGTGCGTCCGTCGAGGGTGTCCCGATGGCGTCGGTTGCCGGGCACGGGCGTCGGAGGGTGGGACGTACATTCGTCGGCATGCGCGTACTGTTTGCCAGCCTTGCGTCGGTCGGACACACCTATCCGCTGATCCCGCTCGCGATCGCCGCACGGGACGCCGGGCACGAGGTGCACTTCGCCGCCGGTGCGGACGTGCACCCGCCGCTGGCCGCGAACGGGCTGCGGCCGTTCCGTCCGGCGGACTCGTTCTACGAGGTGTACGCCGAGGACCTGGAACCGGAGCTGGCCCGGTTGCGCCCCGACCTCGTCGTACACGAGTGGGGGCTGCCGGGAGCCGCCGTCGCCGCGGCTCGTGCCGGAATCCCCGGCATCTGGCACGGTTTCGGGCGTGCGATCCCCGAGGGAATCGGGCTCGAATCACCCACCGGCAACACCGAGGCCCCCGGCCGGCCACACGTCGACATCTGCCCACCGTCCCTACAGGACAAGGACTTCCTCGCCACCGAGCACCGGATCGTCCTGCGGCCGGTCCCCTTCTCGACGCCGGCCGCACTGCCAACCTGGAGCGGCCGGCACGATTCGAAGCCACTGATCTACCTGACGCTCGGTACGGCGTTCGGCACCGCGGAACTGCTCACCGTCGCCATCGAGGGACTGGCCGGCCTGGACGCGCGGGTGGTGGTCGCCGCCGGTCGGGTGGGACCGGAGCAGCTCGGCGAGGTGCCGGACAACGTCATCGTGCGGGCGTGGGTGCCGCAGGCACAACTGCTGCCGTACGTCGACGTGGTCGTCCACCACGGCGGCAGCGGCACCACCCTCGGCGCGCTCACCGTCGGCGCCCCGCAGCTGTTCCTACCCCAGGGAGCCGACCAGTTCGCCAACGCCGACGCCGTCAGCGCGGCCGGCGCCGGGCTGCGCCTGCTCGCCGACGAGGTCAGCGCGGACGCCGTCGCCGAGCAGGTCCGCAAGCTGTTGCCGCAGGCCGGACCCGCGGGTCACCGCGACGCGGCCGGTGCGATCGCCGAGGAGATCGCCGCCATGCCCTCCCCGGACGAGGTCGCCCGCCGCCTGCCCGAGTACACCGAGCGCGGCTGAGTCACCGATCATCAGAGTCGCCGATTGTCAGGGGAGGAAGTGGCGTACCGATGATCCAACCCACAGTGCCCGACGGGCGAAGCCCACGGCTCGCGTCGGTACGGTTCCGACCCGCCGAGCCGGACGACGCCGAGCGGATCGCCGGGTTGCACGCCGACAGTTGGCGTCGGCACTACCGGGGCGCCTACGCCGACTCGTACCTTGATGGCGACGTCACGACCGAACGCCGCTCGGTATGGTCGACCCGCCTCGCCTCGGCGGCGAACAGTGCGACCGTCGTCGCCGAGCGGGGCGGCCGACTGGCCGGCTTCGTCCACGTCATGTTCGACCACGACCCGGTGTGGGGCAGTCTGGTCGACAACCTGCACGTCGCCCACGACCAGCACCGTACGGGCATCGGCACCGAGCTGCTGGACCGCGCCACCCGAGCCGTCGCCGACCGGGCGAACGGCACCGGCATGTACCTGTGGGTGTTGGAGCAGAACACGGCCGCCCAGCGGTTCTACCGCGCGTGCGGAGCCACCCGCGCGGAGGCGGCGACGGTGGAGCCGCCCGGCGGTGACCCGACCCGGCTCGACGGCAGCCCCCGCAAAGTGCGGATGGTGTGGCCGGCCCGCGCGGCGTGACGCGCGGACCGGCCCACGATCGAGCAGCGGCGGGACTCGGGAGCCGGTCAGGCCGACTGTTCGTCGAACTCGAAGATCTCGCGCACCTCGACCTCGACCTCTTCGAACAGGTCGGCGTAACGCTGGGCGAACTCGACGGCCTCGGCGCGGTCGTTGAAGTTCAGCAGCGCGAAGCCGCCGATGACCTCCTTGGCGTCGACAAACGGTCCATCGGTCACGGCGATCGCCGCGTCCCGCGTCTTGCGGACCAGCGAGCCCCGCTCGGACGGGTGGACGCCCTCGGCCGTGATCAGGATGCCCTTCTCGATCGAATCCTGGATGAACGCCCCCATCTTGCCGATGAACTCCTGGCTGGGGTTCCACGCCTCCGGCGCACTCTCGTCGAGCCGGTGCATCATCAAAAACCGCATTACCGCTCCCTTGTCATGTCGGGCCGTGGTCCGGGGCAGGCCCGGACGCTGTGACCAGCCGTCACACCCCCGTCGAACGACGACCCGCCGTCTCGACACTTTCTACCGGAAAATTTTGCGGCGGCTGCCACCAGGCAATATTCGGCAGCGCCGGCCGACACGGGGATCGCGACGGGAGGTGACCCGGATCACGCTGTCTTCGACGGCGCCGGGGTGGGTTCCCGGCGGGCCGGCAGGACGACCTGGCCGGGTCCGTCATCGAGGGCGGAGCGGCGGTGCGGGTGGGCGAGGTAGAACTCGATCACCTCGGCCAGACGCTCGTCGGAGACGGCGCAGTCCGGGCCGCCGATCCGGACGTACCGTGGATCTTCTGGTGTTTTCCCGCGCAGGTGAGCGCCCTTGCTGTCGCGGTAGACGGCCTCGATCCGCTCCCAGCCCACGGTGTCGTCGCCGACGGTGACGCCGCGCGAGGTGATGGTCACGTACCCGGAGCGGCGCAGCCGTCCGAAGGCGGTGGCGGCGAGCACGATGGTCGCCACCCCGGCGAGGATCGACCCGATCGGACCGGACCACTGGCTGCCCGCGCCCACCTGCCCGCCGAAGAAGAACAATCCACCCCAGGCGAAGCCGGTGGTCCCGACCGCGTCGAAAACGAGCGCGGCCCGCGACCAACGGCCCTGCAACCCGGGATGTACGCCGTCGCGCAGCACCAGTGCCGCCCGCCACCGAAGGTCGGCTCGCCGGTGTCGCGTGCGCAGCCACCGCTCACCGGCGAGTTGTATGCCGATGGTGACGAGCACGATGAAGCTGACCTCGGGGGCGGCGGCTCCCAACCGGCGCCCGTACTCCCACAGGGCCGCGCCCGCCGCCACGATCGCGGACGCCGCGAGGACCGCGATCACCGTACGGACCGAGCGCGGCCGGTTTCGGCGTGGCTCCTCGATGATCAGCACACGCCTCCAACGAAATCCGCGTCGCTTCCCGCCGTGATCGTGGTGATCACCGTACTCGGACGGTGGGTTCCGCACCCGCTCATCCGCCGTCGTGGCGTACGGTGCCGGCGGGGATGGGCACCGCGAGCCGGCGAAGTCTCGCCGCCACCGGGGTGTCCGGATCGACGATGTAGGTGATCAGGCTCTGCCCCGGTTCCTCCGGCAGCCGCAGCGCCCGGTAGCGCAGGCGGAACGGCCCGATCTCCGGATGGTGCAGCCGGTAATAGCCGGTGGTTTTCTCGTGCACCTGTTGCAGGTCCCACAAACGGCGGAACTCAGCGCTCTGCCGAGACAATTCGGCGAGCAGTGCGGAGGTCGCGCCGTCGCCGGGTCGGCGGGCGGAGTTGAGTCGTAGATAGGCGACCACGTCGCGCGCCTTGGCCTCCCAGTCGCGGTACACCTGTCGTGCGGCGGGATCGAAGAACACCAGCCGGGCCATGTTGCACCATTGTGCGGGCAGCATGTCGAAGTCCGCGAAAATCAGGCACGCGGGTGTGTTCCACGCC
This sequence comes from Micromonospora sp. NBC_01699, assembly GCF_036250065.1. NCBI lineage: Bacteria > Bacillati > Actinomycetota > Actinomycetes > Micromonosporales > Micromonosporaceae > Micromonospora > Micromonospora sp. NBC_01699. The sequence goes on from NZ_CP109199.1 coordinate 6,599,739, forward strand.
AGCACGTCGGTTCTGCGGCCGATCACGTACGCCGGTACGTCGACCATGGTGTCGAGCAACTGCCGTAGTCCCGGCATGACCTGCTCCGGCTCGGCCGGCAGGTACGGCTTCCGTGGCGGTCGCGCGAGATTGTGCAGGTGGACGCGCTCCACCTCGGTCAGCCGAAGGGCGCGGGCGACCGCGTCCAGCGTGGATCCCGACACCTTCTCGTTGCGTCCCTGCTCCAGCCGGATGTAGTAGTCCGTACTCACGCCGGCCAGTCGGGCCAGTTCCTCGCGTCGCAGTCCGGGATCCCGGCGAGCACCGCCGAAGATCGGAATTCGGACCTCCTCCGGCTGGAGCCGGCCTCGGCGGGAACGCAGGAACGCACTCAGTTCCGTCCGTCGATCCACTAGTCCCCCACTGGTGACACGCACGGCGACGCCTGGTTAACCAGGGTACCAACGGGCACCTCCCTGCGCGATGCGCGAACGTCAATCCTATGAATGCAAGTCAGGAATGACGGACCACATGAGAGGAAAGACAATGAGACTGAAAAGGATCGCGGCGACGATGGGCGTGCTGGCGCTCACCACAGCGGGCAACTTCCTCGCCGCGCCGACGGCCTCGGCCGCGCCCGCCACGCACCCACCCGCCGCCGCGCTGAGCTGCTACAACCCGTCGACTGCGGTCGAGGACGGAGACGGGCGGGTCCCCAACACCGGCTGGTGGACCACTACCAACCGGTGCGTCGACATCAACTTCCGGTACACCACCGGACCCGCCTTCCTCAATGCACGGGTGTGCTTCCGCAATGGGGCCTGCAACGACGTACAACGGGTCAACCGGGGCCAGGGCTGGGAGGTCATCGCCTCCAATGTGCTGGACGGCACCCAGTTCTACGTGGCCATCGACGCCGGCGCCAGCCGGTTCGCCGGAGCGCTCGCCTTCTGACCCCTGATGGTCCCCGGCGGTACCGGCAGTCGGATATGCCATAGGTGCCGCCGGGTGCCGGATGATCGCTTGTCGCGTTACCACTGCCGGCCACTCAGCGTGGCTGTCTGTCGCTCTGTGATCGCGGGCCGTGTTCGAGGGTCGCCAGGAAGCTGTCGGCCGCATCCTGGACCCGGTCTTGGTCGCCCGTGGCCAGCAGGTCGAGCAGCAGCCCGCGGATGGTCGCGATCACCAGGGTGGCGGTGCGCCGCGCCGTCGCCACGTCGGTGTCCGGTCCCTGCGCGTCGACCAGTGCGCTCATCCAGTCGGCCACGACGCGTTCAAGGAACTCCGCGAACTGTTGCGGCGCCTGTAGCGCGCGTCCGTAGACCGCGAAGAACAGTCGGAACTCCGCCCACTGGCGCGGGTCGGAGGTGCGGGTCCAGACCGCACGCGCGGCCGCGGCCAGGTCGGGCTGGTCGCCGACCGCATCGCTGGTGGCCGCGAAAGCGCGTTCGCGCAACCGCCCGAGCATGGCCTCCAGCATCTGCTCCTTGGTGCCGAAGTGATGCACCAGCGTTGTGGTCGACACCCCGAGGGCGCGGGCCACCGGCCGCCACGACAGTTCGGCGAACCCGTGCTGTACCGCGTAGTCGACCGCGGCGTCGAGCAGGTCGGCTCGCCGCTGGTGATTGACCGGCCGTCCCGTCATCGCCGCCTCGTGATTTCTCTCGCATTGCGGTTCCTAGAACGATCGTACTACGGTTGTTTCTCGTACGATCGTTCTAGGATCTGGGAGGTCCTCATGCGTGTGTTCGTCACCGGACCGTCGGGCTGGGTCGGCCGAGGGCTCGTCCCCGAGCTGATCGCCGCCGGCCACAAGGTCACCGGGCTGGCCCGCTCGGATGCGGCGGCCCTCTCCATGCGGGCGATGGGGGCCGAGGTCCACCCGGGATCGCTCGACGACCTCGACGCCCTGCGCGACGCGGCCACCGCCGCCGACGGCGTCGTCCATCTCGCGTTCAAGCACGACATGTTCTTTTCCGGCGACTTCGCCGGCGCCACCGACGCCGACCGGGCGGCGATCGATACCTTCGGCGAAGCCCTCGCCGGCACCGACAAGCCGTTCGTCATGGCCTCCGGCATGCTCGGCGTGCTCGGGCTGCCGTCCGGTGTCGTCGCCACCGAACGCGACGGGCTGACCTCCGAGGCCGGCAGCACGGGCCCGATCAGCGGCGCCGCCGGACGGATGGCGAACGCCCGCCAGGCTCTCGCGCTCGCCGGCCACGGGGTCCGCTCCTCGATCGTGCGGCTCCCACCCGCCACGCACGGCAAGGGCGACAACGGCTTCACCACCACCGCGATCGGCTTCGCACGCCAGAGGGGCGCCGCCGCGTACGTCGGCGACGGCGGCAACCGCTGGCCCGCCGTACACCGCGATGACGCCGCTCGACTGTTCCGCCTCGCGGTCGAGTCCGCGCCGGCCGGCTCCGTGCTGCACGCGGTCGGCGACGAGGGCGTGCCGATCCGTACGGTCGCCGAGACTATCGCCGCGAATCTGGGCCTTCCCGCGGTCTCCGTCAGCCCCGAGGAAGCTGGCGACTACGTCGGCTGGCTCGGCGGCCTCTGGCCAATCGACGGACCCGCCTCGGCAGAGATCACCCGTGACCTGCTCGGATGGCAACCCGTCGGCCTCGGACTGATCGCCGATCTCCGGCAGGGCCACTACTTCTCCTAGGTCCTCTTGACCGGTGACTCGGTGCAGCTATTTGTCGATGGTGACCCGGACCGGGCCCACCCGCAGCGTTCCGTCGTTGCGCGGGGTGCAGTGGATGCCGCCCCTGCCCCGCGGTGCCCGCCACGCGCCGGGGCCGACGGTCACATCCATCCAGGCACACGGATGCGCCCGCCGATTGACCCGCAGGCTTACCGGCGCCGGAGCCGAGCGGTTGATCCCCGTGGCCCACATGATCAAAAATCTTTTGTCGGATGTGCGGTGGCCCGGTCGATCTTCGTCCCGGAGTCACATCTACCCTTGCGTCCATTGTGGATTTGTCGGGTCGACGCCCAGCCCTGGCCCTGTGACCTCAACACCATCGACCCCGAGTTCGGCGCACCGCCCGACTCGCGCGTTCTCCACGAACGCTTCATCGGCTGGGTACCCGTGCGCCGTACCTGATGGGGAGCGAACCACGGCACACGACGAGAGGAACGCTGGCGTGACCGACGAGGACGACGACCTGAGCGCATCACACCGCCCCGGTGACAACTGGCTCTGCCGCGACGACGGGCGGGAGTGGCCGTGTCCGATCTTCCGACGCCGGATGTGGGTGCTCTATCCGAATGATCCCCATCGGTTGGCGGCGTTCATGCGCCACTTCCGTGACAAGGCCGCGCCCGCGCTGCCGGAACTAACCGCCAAACAGGTCGAAGACCGGTTCATCGGCTGGATAAAGGATCCGCCGACCCGCCGTCGACTCCGCGCGATCTGACGACGCCGCCCTTCCACCAGGAGCAGGGCAAGGAGAGGAACTGCTTCGGCCGTAGCGTCCGTACCATTCGGTAAACCTCGCGGTCCGCTTCGGCGGCACGGTCACGACGGTCGAGGGTTGCCATCGCGTCGACGTACGGCCATGATCATCGATCGTGGACGGGGCCCTCGAACTGACGACGCACATCCTGGTGCTGGCACTGCTGGCGATCGCGGTGGTGGGGGTGGTTCGGCTGGCGAAGTATCGCGACCGCTTCCGCCAGCGAATCGCCTCCGCACCGGACGGGCGGAGTTGGTTCTACCGGCACGCCATCATCAACGCGTGGATCATGGCGGCCTTCGTACCGTTGATCGTGCTCACCAGCGCCGAGCTGACGGCCGCCGACGTCGGTTGGGCCTGGCCTCACGGCGACGGGCTGGACTACCTGTTCGCCGCGGCCATGTTCGTGGCACTCGGGGTCGGTGGCCTGCTGGCCCGGTACCGAATGCGCCGAGGCCACGCGTACCCCGGCAGGTCCGGTGCGGCCGCGGTCATCCCGCGGACGGCGACGGAACGCCGGCTGGCCGTGGCGGTCTCGTTCACCGCCGGCATCACCGAGGAAGCTCTCTATCGTGGGCTGCTGATCGCCGTCGGCACACAACTGTATGACCTGCCACTGATACTGGTCGCGGCGGTGAGCCTGGCCCTGTTCGTGGCGGCACACGTCTACCAGGGCCGGCTTGCGCTGCTCGGCGTCGCCTACACCGGCGCCCTGCTCACCGCCATCTACCTGATCTCGGGCAGCCTGCTGCTGGCGATCGTGGTGCACATCTGGCAGGACCTGGTAGCCCTACTGCTGGTCCCACCACACCCGACAACCCCGCCACCCGCCCCCCGCACCAACCCCGACCCACCACCCACCGAACCCGCACCTCACGCCCCCGCAACACCCACCAAACCCCCATCACACACTCCCCCCAAAATCCGCTCCCCCTTCCCGCACTAACCCCTCCCCTCCCCTCCCCCTCCTCCCCTCCCCCCTCCCCCTCCTCCTTCCTTCCGCGATCTAGGGCAAATGGTGGTGGATAGAGATCCACTAGCACGTATTTGCCCTAGATCGCGGGCGGAGGGGAGGGAGGGAGGGAGGGAGGGGGCGGGGGTCAGCGGGTGCTGAGCATGCTGACCTTGGCCAGTCCGGGTCGGGCGAGCGGGAGGTCGGGGAGGGCGGTGAGGGTGACCCGGACGTGGCGTCCGAGGGCGGTGAACAGCGCCCGCTGGGTCTGCGCGGCGGCCGGGTCGGCGGGTCGGTCGAGCACCTTCGACCAGGTCAGACCGTCCTTCGACACCTCGACGGTGTAGCCGTAGCCGAACTGGGCGGCCTCGCCGGCACCGGTCGGGATGGTGGCGCACTGGCCGGTGGCGGGACCGGCGACCGCGTTCGGTTCGCCGTCGCGTACCGGCGCCGGCTGGTTGCCGGTGCAGGCCAGCGGCCCGCGTACGGCGTTCGCCGACACCGCCTGCGGTCGGTTGCCGGTGCGGTTGCCGGAGAGGGTGACCGGGCCGGCGATCTGGTTGCCGGTCAGGGTGACCTGGCCGGTGGCGCCGCTGATCGAGACCGGGCCGGCGATCCGGCTGCCGGTGAGCCGGACCACTAGCGCCCCGGTCGCGGTGACCGGACCGGCGACGGTGGCGTTGTCGGCGACCAGCGAGGCGCCGGGGCGCACGGTGACCGGGCCGCTGACGGTGCCGGTGAGGCAGGTGAGACCGTCGGTCACGGTGAGCGGGCCGGCATGGGTGCCTTCGACCGTACGGGTGCAGGCGTCGCGGACGTCCGTACGCGGGAAGGTCAGCTCGATCCCGGCGAGGGTGCGCCAGCGGCCGAGGTCGACCTGCCAGCGCTGCCCGGTCGACGTGTCGGCGGCCTTCCAGGCGGTGGCCGGGTCGCCGTCGGTGGCCAGCGTGGCATCGTGTCCGGGCAGCGCGCTCGTGGCGGTGGCGGGACGACCGGCGGAGACGTCGACCGGGGTGTCGCCCGCGGTGTAGCGGGTGTAGTTGTAGAGCCGCTTGGCCTGCGGCAACGGGGTGCCGGTCACCTTCGCGGCCAGGTCGCACGGGCCGTTGCTCTTGATGGTCAGCGAGGCGCCCTGGACGTACTCGACGACCTCTTCCTTGTCGTCGCCGCAAAAGTCGGCGTGCCAGAGCCGGGCGGCCGGGTCGAGGACGCTGATCACGTCGCCGCTGCCGTTCATGATCGTGGTCGGTTCGCCGCAGCCCCGGTTCCACACCATGATCAGATCGCTGTGGTCGCCGGTCCAGTTGTGGATCGGCTCCGGGATCGAGCCCCAGCAGCCTCGGGTGGTCCGCGCCTCCTGCCAGACCATGCCGCCCCGCTCGTCCAGCAGGAACAGCCCGTCGTAGCCGTTGGCGGTCCGGTCGATCCGGTCCAGGCCGAGCGACTCCAGTCCGGGCAACTCCGGGATGTAGTCGCCGGTCATGATGTTCTGCGTCTCGACGATGTCGCTGTTGCGCCAGAGTTCGGCACCCGTACGCAGGTCGTGCGCGACGGCGGCGTCACCGCCGAGGATGAGTTCGGGTTCGGCGTCACCGGCGATGTCGGCCATCCACATCGTGTCGGCGTGACCGTCGCCCCGGTGCTGCCAGAGCAGTTGCCCGTCCGGGCCGACCATGTCGTAGCCGATCATCACCTCCTGCCGACCGTCGTTGTCGATGTCGTACGGCCAGGGGTAGTGACCGGTGTTGCCCCGGTGGGTCCAGAGCAGCGTGCCGTCGGCCGCCAGCGCCCACGCGGTGTCGTAACGGTCCTTGAGGATGATCTCCCGGGCGGTGTTCCCGCCGCTCAGGTTGGCGAAGACGATCGCGTCGTGGGCCAGCCGGTCGGGCAGTGCGAAGTCGCGTACGAGCTGCCCGGTGGCGCCGTCGAAGACCATGAACCGGCCGGGCTGGCGGGTGTCGCCGCCCGGGTGCATGATCGCCACGACCTCGTTGTCCCCGTCCCCGTCCACGTCGTGCACCTGGGCCGGGATGTCACTACCGTTGTTGCGCCCACGCGGGTCGGGGGTGCCCGCCTGCCAGAGCAGCCGACCGTCCAGGTCGTACGCGGTCAGCGCGGCGACCAGCGCTCCTTCGAACCGGTCGTCGGCGACGTAGTGCGGTTGCATGTAGACGATGTCGAGCCGGCCGTCCCCGGTAACGTCGCCGAACAGCGGACGCGCCCCGCCACCGGCGGCTCTGGTGTCGATTGTGGTCACGACATTCGGCACGATCCGCGCAGCGGCGGGTGCCGGGGCGCCGGCGGGCACGGCAGCGTTGACGGGTGGCGGGGCGACAGCGGGTGCCGGGGCGGCTGGCGGTGCGGTTTCGGCTCGGGCGGGGCCGGGTGGGGCGAGCACGGCGAGCAGTGCCACGGCCGACCCGGCGGCGCGCCAGGGCCAGGATCGAGGTCGGGATAGGGATCGGGCGGGACGGGGTTGGGACGGCGGGGGTAGCTGCGGCATTTCGGAGCCTCCTAAGGGGAGCGGGGGAATTCCGCAAGGAGATGAACCGTTTCAATAAGCCGCAGCCAAGATATCCAGGACGTTACGAAGGTGTCAAGGAAAACAACGCCCTCCCCAACCTGGCGCCCGCTTTTGCCAGTGGGAAGGCATCGACCGTTGACTTACGTACAAAGTCGCCGGTAACTTCCGAGGATTGAACTGTTTCAGGTCGAGTCCCGGTGAGGGTCGGGTCGAGTCCCGGCGAGGGGTCAGACCTGGCCGCCGAAGAAGCCGTACCGGGACAGCGGCCCGATCAGCTCACGCTCCTCGTAGGCGAGGTGCGACAGCAGGGCGTCGCTGAGCACGTCGACCGCCTCCTGGATGCCGGACAGGTCGTCCGGATGACTCACCAGCTCGACCAGGGCCCGGTCCACCCCTTCGAGCACCTCGTGGATGACCTGGTGCTCCTGGTCGAGCCGGTCGATCACGGCCGCCAGTTGCCCATCCGAGGCCCTCAGGTGCGGGAAGATGCCGCCGCTCTCCATCGTATGGTGCTGGGTCAGCGACACGCAGTACGACTGGCAGAAGGAGCCCAGGGTCCAGTTGTTGGACCGCAGCGTCATCGCGTTCACCTCGCCCCGAGCGGTCCCGACGTCCATGGCGTTGGCGCGTACCTGGTCGAGGATGTCGCGTACCCGGGCAAGTTCTTCCCGGTAGTGGTTGTGCACGTCGATCAGGTGCTTGCCGGCGGAGAGCCCACGCCCGGTGAACCGCACCTCCCGCGCCGGTTCGGGCACGCTCGGCCGGGTGCTCTCGTCCCAGACCCGGGTGCCGCTGTGCCGGGTCGTCGGCGGCGGCGTGGGCGTGAGTCCCGTACGGCTGGTCACCCAGTGGTCGGTGTCGGTCACGGTCTTCCTGTCTCTCCGGTACGGACGGCCGGGGTTGGTGGTGTCGATGCCGCCGCGACGAGCGGGGGCGGGGCGGGGCGGTCAGCGGGGCCAGTCCCGCCACTGCCGCAGGGTTGGAATGATCGTCTGCTCTTCCAGGTCGAGATGGGCCAGCAGCTCGGCGCCAACCGCTTGCAGGGCCACGACCAGGCGTTTCCTGGTTTCCGGGCGGTCGTCGCCGCCGAGCAGGTCGGCCAGCGCCTCCACCTGGTCGAGCAGGTCGGAGATCCGGCGGTGGTCGGCCTCCAGCCGCTTGACCGCCGGAACCAGGGCCGGGTTGGAGCGGCGCAGGGCCGGAAAGAGCCGGACGTCCTCGTTGCCGTGGTGTGAGTGCACCAGCCGGCAGTAGCTCAGGCAGTTGGTACGGAGCTGCCAGAGCGGACCACGGGTCTGCAACGACCGCACGGTCGAACGGACCCGGTCCGGTGACGCGCCCCGGCCGATCTGGTCGGCGAGCTTGCGGAGCTGGTTGAGGTCACGGCGCAGCACGCCGTGGATCCATCTCAGCTCCTCGACCAGGTGCTCCCCCGGCGCGGGTCGGGGGGCGCGAGCGCGACTCATGCGAACGACCGTACCAGATCGTTGATGTAGACCAATAATTACGTGGGGCAAATCATTTTGCCTCTGCTAACATAACCGCATGACGGTCGAGGAGACCCGGGACCGGCGGGCGATGGACCGTATCGGCCTGCTGCTGGCCCGGCACGGCGGCATCAGCAACGCCCGCATCCGCCAGGCGCTGGAGGCCACCGGCCTGAGCACCCGGGCCGGCATCACCCTGATGCACCTCGCCGAGAACGGCCCGATCGGGCAACAGGCACTGGTCGAGGCGCTCGGGGTCGATCCCAGCGCCCTGGTGGCCATCCTCAACGACCTCGAACGGGACAACCTGGTCGAACGGCGACGGGACCCGGCCGACCGGCGCCGGCACATCGTCGTGCTCACCGACGCCGGCTCGTCGGCTCTGACCAGGGTCGACGCCGCGATGGCGGCGGTGGAACGCGAACTGCTCGCCCACCTCGACGCCGACGAGGTCGCCACCCTGCACGAGTTGCTAAGCCGGATCAACACCGCCGTCGACGACGACGCCTGCCGCGAAGCCTGACCCTCCCCCACGGCAGGGGTACGCCGACCCGCAGCGGGTACGCCCCCACCGACGAGCACCGGGGCGGCGCCGAACGCCCCGGTCGTACGGGGAGGAGTCGGCCCGATGATCGAGCTACCGACGGAGAACGACCCTCGACTGGAGGCGACGTACCGGTCCGACCGGGTCTGGAGCGGCGTGACCACCAGCGGCGACGGCCGGGTCTTCGTCAGCTTTCCCAACGCCGACCGACCCGGCATCCAGGTGGCCGAGCTCGGCCCCGACGGTCAGCACGTGCCCTACCCGAACGCCGCCTGGAACGCGGTCCGGGACGACCATGATCCGGAGGGCGCGTTCGTCCAGGTCAACGGCCTACGGATCGGCCCCGACGGGCGGCTGTGGATCATCGACGCGGGCGCACCCGGTATCGGCCGACCGGCGATCGACGGCGGTGCCCGGCTCATCGTGGTGAATCTGAGCACCGACACGGTCAGCGACGTGTACGACCTCAGTCCGGCGACCCGTCCCCGCAGTTACCTCGACGACCTGCGGTTCAACGGTGACCGGATCTACCTCACCGACGCCGGGGAGCCCGGACTGATTGTGCTGGACCTGGGCACCGGACAGCTTCGCCGGCTGTTGGACGACCATCCCAGCACCACCGACCAGCGCCCGCTGTACGCCGACCACCGCAAGGCCCGTGGCGCGGAGGGCGACGAGGTGCTGGTCCACGCCGACCAGCTGGAGGTCTCCCCGGACGGCCGACAGCTCTACTACCAGCCGGCGTCCGGGCCGATGTCCCGGATCGGCACCCGGTGGCTGGACGACCCCTCGGTCACCCCCGGCGAGCTGGCCGACCAGGTGGAGGACTGGCTGGACACGCCGACCACCGGCGGCACCGCGATCGACGCGAACGGCGTGATCTACCTGAGCGACACCAACCAGCGGCGACTGCTGGCGATCAGTCCGGACCGCGAGGTGGAGACGGTGGTCGCCGATCCGCGCCTGGTCTGGGCCGACGCCATGTGGCTCGACCACGCCGGCGACCTGTGGATCCCGGTCCCCCAGCTGAACCGCACCGCCGGTTTCAACGGTGGCGTACAGGCGGTCGAGTATCCGGTGTGGATCTACAAGATGCATGTCGGTGCCGGACCCGCACCGAACGATCACCAGTGATCCCATGCACGGATCATGCATGGTGCGGCACGAATGGATCATGCATGAATGAGGTACGTGTCGGATATGTTCGACTGAGCCAAAGTTAAGGCTGTTTTGATGCCGTGTGTCGCGCCCTCAGGTGCGTTGACCACCGATCGCGCAGCCGCATAATGCAACGCAGGTCGCATGGCATCCGGCCAAAAGCGACATACCGAGAGTGAGAGGTGGAGCCGTGAAGCTCACCTTCGTTCGAAAGACTGCGTTGTCTCAGGTAAACAACTGCCCGTCCCTATATCGCACCGACCGCGACACCTTTGTAGTCCAGGGATGGCGGGTGTCGGACCCCGAAGCCCTGGCTCAGCTCGACGTACCCGCGCACGAAACCGTGGTCGAGGTCCCGGCCGACGTACTGGCGGAGATCGCCAAGGCCCTGTAACCACGGAGATCGGCTCACCGACCAGGAGTACCCGTACCGCCAGGGGAACCCGCCGGTGAGCCGATCGCCCTAAGCTGGACGACTGAGGATCCGCCGCCGGGCCGGCACCGCAACCGGCCGTACGGCCCGACACCGGCTGGTCATCGCCACTGCTCCACCGCCCGCACGGCGGCGCAGCGGTACCGTGACGCCTACCCAAGCGCAGCTTAGGAGCAGGTGATGTCCAGCAACCAGACCGGCAGCGACCGAGGGGCACTGGGGGCGAGACTGCGGGAACTCCGCGCCCGCGAAGGCATCTCCGGGGTCAGTCTGGCGAGCCGGCTGGGCTGGGTCCAGTCGAAGGTTTCCCGGATCGAGACCGGTCGACAACTGCCCACCGAGGACGACGTACGGGCCTGGGGTGCGGTGATTGGCGCCGACGAGTCCCTGCTGGACGAGCTGCTGCGACAGTTGCGGGAACTGCGTGGGGAACACATCGCCTGGCGGCGCGGTGCGACGGACGCGGCCCAGACCGGCACCCAACGTTCCATGATGGAGCTGGCGGCCGAGGCGACCCTGGTCCGCAACTTCGAACTCGGGGTGGTTCCCGGCCTGCTCCAGACCGCCGACTACGCCCGCGTACGCCTCGCCGAGAACGTCGAGTTCCACGGCGCACCCGGCGACGACCTGGAGGACGCGCTGCTGCTGCGGATCCAGCGCCAGCAGGTGCTGTACGACTCCGCCAAGCACTTCCGGTTCGTGGTGACCGAGTCCGTATTGCGAATGTCCCTCTGCCCGGTGGACGTGATGCGCGGGCAGCTCGACCGGTTGACCGCGCTGACCGGCATGAGCAACGTCGAACTCGGCGTCATCCCCACCTCGGCCCGGCTGCCACTCGCCCCGCTGCACGGGTTTGTCATGTTCGACGACACCGTCACGGTGGAGACCTGGGCCGAGGAACAGACCTGGCAGACCCCGGCCGACGCGCAGCGGTTCGGCCGGATCTTCGACCGGCTGCACGACGTGGCCCGGCACGGCGAGCACGCCCGCGAGATCATCCAGACGACGCTGGCCGGTCTCGCCACCCCCGCATGACCTCCTCGAACGCGGCGTGGACCGGCGTTCCGGGCAACTGACCGGTCGCGGCTATCTCGCCGGTTTGTCGGGCGATCTCCCGGAGTCGACCGCTCACTCCTGTCGCTGGGCCGCGCACTGGGCGCAGGTGCCGAAGATCTCCAGCGTGTGCCCCACGTCGGTGAAGCCGTGCTCGTCGGCGACCCGCTTGGTCCAGGTCTCGACCGTCGGTCCGGCCACCTCCACCGTACGGGCGCAGTGCCGACAGACCAGGTGGTGGTGATGGGTCGGGCTGCACCGGCGGTAGAGCTGCTCCCCGTTCGGCAGCCGCATGACGTCGATCTCGCCCGCGTCAACCAGCGTCTGCAAAGTCCGGTAGACCGTGGTCAGTCCCACCCCGACACCGCGCTGACGCAAATCGGCGTGGAGCTGCTGCGCGCTGCGGAACTCGGTCACCTCCCCGAGCAGGGCAACAACCTCGCCACGCTGCCGAGTGTGGCGAGTGACCCCGGGCACGGAGTTGATCACCACCAACCACCTTCCCCACTCCACCAAACAAGCGCCGCCAGTCTACGACCCACCCCCACGCCCCCCCTAGCCCCGTCACCACCCCCATCCCCGCCCCATCCCCATCCCGTCGCCATCCCCGCCCCGCCCCCGCCCCGTCGCCATCCCCGTCGATCTAGGGCAAATGGTGGCGATTAGGGATCAACTAGCACGCTTTTGCCCTAGATCGACGGGGCTTTGCGCCACGCGAAGGGAGGGAGGGAGAGAGGGGGAGGTGTGAGGGGGGAGGGAGGGGGTAAGGAGGGGCGTGGGATGGTGGAGGGGCGCTGGGGGTGGGGTGCATTTGGGGTGCCCTGCGGCGGGTGGGTGTGGCACCGCCGGGAGTGGCGGGGCGGCAGCATGAACGGGCAGACGCAGCGGTCGGGGCGACGGGCGGCGTTGATGGCGACACTCGGCGCGGTGGCGAACGCCGTACCGGCGGTCACCGTGCTGCCCAGCCTGCGACTGCGGCTCTTTCCCCGGCTCAGCGGATTCGGCGCCGTCGACCACGTGGCGCTCACCTTCGACGACGGGCCGGACCCGGCGTCCACACCACGGTTCGCCGAGGCGCTCGCCGCCCATCGGATCCGGGCGACGTTCTTCCTGCTCGGCTCCACCCTGGCCGATGCGCCGTCGGTCGGGCGGGACCTCGCCGCCGCCGGTCACGAGGTGGCCGTACACGGGTGGGCGCACCGGAACCTGCTGCTGCGCGGGCCGTACTCGACCCACCATGATCTGGCTCGGGCACGGGACCTGGTCCAGGAGACCACCGGGCAGACCCCCCGCTTCTACCGCCCACCGTACGGGGTGCTCAGCGCGGCGGCACTGCTGGCGGCCCGTCGACTGGCGCTGAGCCCGGTGCTCTGGACCTGCTGGGGGCGGGACTGGACCCGTACCGCGACACCGGCCTCGGTCCTCGCCACGCTGCGTACGGGACTCGGCGGCGGCGGCACGATCCTGTTGCACGACTCCGACCATTCCTCCGCACCAGGTGCCTGGCGGTCGAGCCTGGCGGCGCTGCCGTACCTGCTGGACGAGTGCGCCCGACGGGGTTGGCGGGTGGGCCCGCTGGGTGAGCACGGGCTGCCACCGCGCCGGCCGGGACGGGACGGGACGCACCGCAGCGCCGGACGGGCGGCGACGCAGTAGCGGTGGTGCTGCCGCTCGGAGCAGTGCACCCGGTCCGGCGGCCGTCGGGGACTGACTCTGCCGCACGGTCTCACCGCGGTCATCTCGTTCGGAACGGAGAGCGGACCGGACGGTCGGAGTCGCGGCGTACCGGATGCAGGCCGGCACCGCCGCGCACCGGCGTACGTCGGCGGGCCAGTACGCCGCCGACCCGGTTCGCCCGGCGCAGCGCCTCGAACAGCCGGTACGCCCCACCGGCGACCAGCCGGTGCTTGATCCCGGCGGCGCCCGGTGGCACCTGGTACCCGGTCACCGGCCGGTACCGGCGGAACCGCTCGACCATGGCGGTGAAGAACTCCCGGCGACGGGCGGTCGGCACCCGCTGGGGGTGCCCGAGGACCTGGAGGAAGTGCCAGATCATCCGTTCGAAGATCAGCCCGCGCAGCGCTTCCGGGATCTCCGGCCGGGCGGCCATGAACGCGAAGACCCGGTCCCAGTGCGGGAACAGCTCGAAGTGTCGTCCGCTGAGCGTGTGGGTGATCCCGCCGGCCTGGCGCTGCCGGTAGACGTAGCAGGTGCGATCAAGCAGGCTGATCCGCCCGGCCGCGAGCATCAGCGGAAAGCTGAACGAGACGTCCTCGTACCAGCCGTCGCCGAAGGTGAGGCCCAGGTCGGTGAGGAACCGGCGCCGGACGATCTTGTTGCAGGCGATGTGCAGCACCGAGAGCAGCGCCGGTCGGTCGCGCAGCGCGAACACCGACGGGGAGCCGGGCGGGCCGGCGACCCGGTTCACCGACTCGGTCCGGACCCGGCCGTCCCGCCAGACCCGGCTGAATCCGGTGACCAGCAGGTCGGGGCGGGTCCGGTTGAGCCGGTCGGCGACCGCGGTCAGGGTGCCGTCGGGCAGCCAGTCGTCGCTGTCCACGAACCAGACGTACGTTCCGGTCGCGCTTGCCAGGCCGGCGTTGCGAGCGGCTCCCAGGCCCTGGTTGTGGTTGAGCGTGACCACCCGGAGCCGGGGTTCGGTGGCCGCGTACCGGGCCAGGATGTCGGCGCAGCCGTCGTCCGAGGCGTCGTCGACGGCGACCACCTCAAGATCGGTGAACGGTTGCCGCAGGACCGAGTCCAGGCACCGGGTGAGGTACTCCTCCACCCGATAGACGGGGATGACCACACTGAGCAGAGCCACCGGTCGCGACCTCCGGGGAGCGGGGACCGGGATGGGCGGGCCCCGGCCGGCCCGGAACCAGGCACCTGGTCAACGACCGACCCGCCCGGGTCGTCGCGCGACGCATCGGCCCAGCGAGTCACCCGGCACCCTGAGCAGAGCCGGGGTCGCCCCGCACCCGTGAGCGGATCGGCCGGGCCTCGCTCGTGCGGCGCGGCGGTGGGTGGGTGGGTGGGTCAGAGGCCGGCGATCCAGTTCCAGGCGTCGACCACCCACTCGGTCTGGCGTAGGTAGGCCACGCCCACACCGGCCAGGAACACCCCGGCGAGCAGGTGGGCGCCACGGGCGCTGCGCCGGACCCGGCCCAGTTGCCGTTCCAGCACTACCCGGCCGAGCAGCCGGGCCAGGGCGAACAGGCCCACCGCCACCAGCAGGGTCAGCAGGAAGGCCACCACCGGGCTGGTGAAGTCGCCCCGGGCCGAGATCGCCCAGATCCCCCAGCAGACGAAGGCGAACAGGCCACCGAGCGCACTCCAGTGCCCGCCGATGCGCAACTGCCGCAGGTGGTACGCGAGCGGCATCCGCTGCCGTGGCTCGTCCTCCACCACCGGCCAGCCGGTCCCGGTTTCCTCGTGCGGAGCGACCGGGAACGACTCGGTGCTCCGTTCGGTCCGCGGGGGTCGCGGGCCGACCGGGGCCACCCCGCGACGGAAGCCGTCGCGCTGCTGCGGCGTCACCTCGACGGTCTGCTCGGCCCACGGCTGCGTCTGGTCTGCCATCTGTCCCTGTCCTCCCCCATCGGGGCCGGTGACCCGTCCCGATTCGAGGGTAACCAGCCGGCGAAGTATCCGCCGCGCCGGCATCGATCGACGGGGTGGTCCGGGGTCGCCCGTGCACCGATCCGCCGACCGCCCGGTGAACGGGTCGCCCCGTTCGACCGCCGGGCGGGTACGGTCGGCAGATGGCTGATCCCGAGCGTCGGCGGCGCCGGCTGCGACACAACCCCGCTGGCGACGAACCGACGCCCGAGGGTCGGACGGCGGCCACCTCGGAGGTGCACGACCCGACACCGGAGGCGGGCGGCCCGCGCCGCTGGGCGGGCGGCGGCCCGCACCCCGGAACCGGCAGCCAGCCCCCCGGAACCAGCAGCCACCCCGGAACCAGCAGCCAGCAGACCGGAACCAGCGGGCACCCCGGAACCAGCAGCCAGCGCCCCGGAAGCAGCGGGCACCCCGGAACCGGCAGCCAACACTCCGGGACCAGCGGCGGGCACCCCGGATCCGGCAGCGGGCACGGCGGGGCGGGCCACGGTGGTGGTCACGGCAGCGGAAACGGCGGGGGCGGACACGGCGGCAGCGGGAATGGCGGGGCGGACGACCGGGACAGTGAGCGTGGCCTGCGCGGACTGGTCGGTTCGGGAGCGTCCCAGGTCGGCGTCGGCGCGGCCATGCGGGCCCGCGACGCGTCCCGGCCGACCGAAGCCGACCTGGCCGAGGCCGAACAGCGGGTGGTGGTGATCCGGCGCAACTGGGTGCCGCGCGAGGACCTGCCCCGCAACGGCCGCTGAGCGTACGGGGAGTCGTGGCGGGCCGCCCCCACCAGGCGCCGAGCCGTTCCGGGAGGGTGCCGGGCTGTCGTCTCGGGTAGCCGGCCCGGGGGCGGGACGCGGGGTGCAACACGCGGGCGATCGGGTGGCCCGTGGCGACCGGTCGCCGGGGTGTGCCCGCCGATCGGACCGGCCGACTGTCGTGGATCGGTCACTCGTGTTGCCGCCCGCATGATGACCCTGCGTAAATCCGATCCGTACGTTCCGCACAGGACGATGCCCCAAGACCGTCCGAGCCGGACATTACGGCGCGCCGGTGGTGGTCGCTTTCCCGGGCCTGATCGGCACCCCGCAACCGGCACCGGCGCCGGGGGCTCAGGCAGGGGGCACGGATGTCGGACCCACAACCCAAGCCCGGCGAGCACGGCGGCAGACTCTGGCGCGTACTTGCCGTGCTGTTGGTCGTCGTACTCGTCGGCAGCGCACAACCGGCGCGGGCGAGCACCCGTACGCGAGCCAACCCGGCCCCGATCAGCCCCGAGGTGTCGGCCGCACTCCAGACGCGTACCAGCACCGCCTTCCTGGTCTACCTGCGTGAACGGGCCGACCTGACCGGCGCGGCCAGGCTGGGCGGCTCGGACGCACGGGCCACCGAGGTGCACCGGCGGCTCACCGACACCGCGAGCCGTACGCAGCGCGCCCTGCTCGCCGAGCTGACCGGTCGGAAGGCCCGGCACACCGCGTACTGGATCAGCAACGCGGTCCGGGTCGAGGGGGACAGGGCGCTGGTCGACGCGATCGCGGCCCGCCCCGAGGTCGAGCGGATCGTCGCGTCCCGCAGCTACGAACTGGTCCGGCCGGAGCCCGCGAAACCGGTCGCGCGATCCGGAACAGCCGCCGCCGAATGGGGTCTGACCAGCATCGAAGCGCCGCGCGTCTGGACCGAGCTTGGCGTACGCGGTGCGGACGTGGTGGTGGCCAACATCGACACCGGGGTCGACTACGCGCACCCGGCGCTCGTCGGCAAGTACCGGGGCAACCTCGGCAACGGCAACTTCGACCACGACTACAACTGGTACGACCCGGCCGCCGTCTGCCCCGACGCCGCCCCCTGCGACAACGACGGGCACGGCAGCCACACCATGGGCACCATGGTCGGCGACGACGGCCCCGAGAACCAGATAGGGGTCGCGCCGGGCGCGAAATGGATCGCCGCCAAGGGCTGCGAGAGCAGCAGCTGCTCCGACACCTCGCTGCTCGCCGCCGGCCAGTGGGTGCTCGCCCCGACCGACGGCAACGGCAAGAATCCCCGCCCGGACCTGCACGCCGACATCGTCAACAACTCCTGGGGCGGCGGCTCCGGCGACCGCTGGTACGCCGACACCGTCGACGCCTGGCGGGCGGTCGGCATCTTCCCGAGCTTCTCCACCGGCAACTCCGGCCCCGACTGCGGCACCGCCGGCTCCCCCGGCGACTACCCCGGCTCCTACGCCGCCGGCTCGTACGCGGCCGACAACACCATCTCCGACTTCTCCAGCCGGGGCGCGTCCGCGGTCGACGGCGGTATCAAGCCGAACATCGCCGCCCCCGGCCAGGAGATCCGCTCCAGCACGCCGGACAACACGTACGCCTGGTTCAGCGGCACCTCGATGGCGACCCCGCACGTCGCCGGCACGGTGGCCCTGATCTGGTCGGCCGCGCCGGCCCTGCGCGGGGACCTGGCCGCCACCGAGGAACTGCTCGACAGCACCGCGACCGACGTTGACGCGGTCGAGTGCGGCGGAACCGTGGCCGACAACAACACCTTCGGCGAGGGCCGGCTGAACGCGTACCAGGCGGTGAAGGCCGCCCCCCGCGGACCGGTCGGTCAGCTTCGAGGCACGGTGACCGCGGCGGCCGGCGGCGCCCCGATCGCCGACGCCACGGTCAGCGTCGCCGGTCGGTCGTACCGGACCGGACCGGACGGCCGGTACGCGTTCGCGCTGCCGGCCGGCCAGCACCGGGTCACCGCCGCCGCATACGGCTTCGTCGCCCGGACCGAGACCGTTACGGTCCCCGCCGACGGCTCGGTCACCCGCGACTTCGCCCTGGTCGCGGCGCCGATCGTGACCGTCACGGGCAGGGTCGGCGACGGCTCCGGCCACCGCTGGCCGCTCTACGCCGCGATCGCCGTCCCGGACCGTCCCGGCGGGCCGATCTTCACGGACCCGGTCACCGGACAGTTCAGCTTCACCGTGCCCGGCAGCACCACCTACCAGGTCACCACCACCGTCCAGTACCCCGGCTACCCGCCGGTGACCACCGAGCTGAAGCTCGGCGAGGCGGGCCGCACGGCGAACATCGCCGTACCGGTCGGGGCGGACTGCACCGCCCCCGGTTACCGCAGCGCCGCCGGTGGTGGCTGCGCGCCGGTGCCGGGCGGCCTGGTCGTCGGCAACACCTTCGACCACAACACCGGTACGGCACTGAACGCGGTCCGGGTGGTCCGGGCCGACTGGGTGGCCGGTCACCCGTACGGGCTGTCGGCGGCCACCCCGGACGACCCGAACCAGCCGGACGGGTTCTACCACCTCTTCTCCGACCGGGTCGGCAGCCTCCAGTTCCGGGCCAGCCGGGCGGCGTACGCCACCGCGGGTGCCGCGGTGACCGTGGTCGCGGACGGCGTCAGCCGGGCCGACTTCGCGCTGCGGGCGGGCCGGCTCACCGTCACCCCCGGCAGCGTCGAGATCCACCAGCCGTACGGCAGCACCCGTACCGCCACGGTCACGGTGCGCAACACCGGCACCGCCCCGACCGAGGTCGAACTGCTGGAGCGGCCGGGCACCTTCGACCTGCTCTCCCGGCCCGGGGCGGCACCGGTCGAACGCCACCTCACCGGCGTCAGTACGGCCTCCCGGACGACCCGGTCGGGTGGTCCGGTCGCACCCATGGCGGCGACGCGGGCCGCACCGGCGGCGGCCGAGAGCTGGCAGCGGATCGCCGACCTGCCCACCGCCTCGTTCGACCACTCGGCCGCGGTCTGGGCGGGGAAGGTCTACTCGATCGGCGGTGGCATCGGCACCGGCACCGCCCGCCGGGCAACCGTGTACGACCCGGCGACCAACGCCTGGAGCGGCCTGCCGGACCTGCCGGTCGGGCGGGGGAAACCGTCGGTGACGGTGGCCGGGGACAAGGTCTACGTGATCGGCGGTTGGGAGGACGATGACGACTGGGACGCTCCCCCGCTGGCCGACGTCGTCGCCTACGACCTGGCCACCGGTGGCGCCTGGCAGCAGTTGCCCGGCGTGACCAACCCCGCGCCCCGGGCCGGTGCCGGCACCGCCGTCGCCGACGGCAAGCTCTACCTGGTCGGCGGCTGTGTCGACGCGGCCTGCGGAAAGTCGGCCGACCTGGTCATCTTCGACCCGGCGACGCACGAGTTCCGCACCGGGGCCGACTATCCCCGCGCGACCTCCTGGGTGTCCTGCGGCGGCATCGGCGGCCGGGTCTACTGCGCCGGTGGCAGCGCCGACGAGCCGGGCAACGAGGCGTACGTCTACGACCCGGCGACCGACGCCTGGACACCGCTGCCCGCACCGCCGGTGGCCCTCTGGGGCTCGCAGTACGCCGCCGCCGGCGGGCTACTCGTGATCAACGGCGGGATCCACGCCGACCAGGACGTGATCACCAACCGCACCATCGCGTACGACCCGGTGCAGGGCGGTTGGCGGGACCTGCCCGTCTCGCAGTTCGCGCAGTACCGGGGTGCCGGCGCGTGCGGGGCGTACAAGCTCGGCGGCATGCCGGAGCCGTGGACCCCGTCCGCCGAGTCCGAGCTGCTCGGCGGGCTGGAGTCCTGCCACGAGACGCTGGACGTACCGTGGCTGGCGCTGACGCCGGGCGTCTTCACCCTGGCACCGGGCGAGTCGAGGACGGTGACGGTCAGCCTGACCGCCACCTCGGCGGCCGGGATCGACCAACCCGGCGCGTACGCCGCCACGGTCGGGATCCGGGCCGACATCCCCTACCCGACGCCGACCGTGGCCGTCCGGACGAACGTCGCGCCGCCGCCGAGCTGGGGCAAGCTCCAGGGAACCGTGCTGGGCAAGCCGTGTACGGGGGACCCGGTGCCGGTGTCGGCGACCGTGCAGATCAACCTGGCCAACGATCCGGGCACCGGCTACACGCTGAGCGCGGACGACCAGGGCCGGTACGCCATCTGGCTGCCCCGCAGCCGGTACGACATGATCGTCGCCCGGGACGGCTGGAAGCCGCAGGGTCGACGGGTGGCGGTCAGCGCCGGCCTGGTGTCGACGGTCGACTTCACCCTCGACCCGGTACGCACCTGCGGAAGCCGGTTCGGCGGTCTCTGACCGGATGGGCCCACGACCACCCGGTGGCCGCCGGAGCAGTTGCGCTCCGGCGGCCACCGGTCCCGGTCACGGGTGTGGTCAGGACGGCAGGTGCGGCAGCGCGCCGGTCTCCTCGTACTCGGTGACCTGGGCGATCCGCCGCGCGTGCCGCTCGTTGCCGGAGAACGGCGTGGTCAGGAACGCCTCCACGATGGCGGTCGCCTCGTCCAGGGTGTGCTGGCGGGCGCCGACCGCGACCACGTTCGCGTCGTTGTGCTGCCGGGAGAGCTGGGCCGTCTCGACGCTCCAGGCCAGCGCCGCGCGGACCCCGACGACCTTGTTCGCGGCGATCTGCTCGCCGTTGCCGGAGCCGCCGATGACCACCCCGAGACTGTCCGGGTCGTCGACCACGTTGTCGCCGGTGTGCAGGCAGAACGCCGGGTAGTCGTCGTCCGGGTCGAACACGTGCGGACCCACGTCGACCACCTCGTAGCCCTGCTTGGCCAGGTGGTTGACCAGGTGCACCTTCAACTCGAAGCCGGCGTGGTCGGATCCCAGGTAGACGCGCATGACAGGCAGTCTCTCAGCCCGCACCGACGGCCCGACGCGCAGGCGTCGACAACCCGGCGCGGCTCACACCCGTACCCGGCCGGTTCATGCTTTCAGCTCCGCCAGCACCAGGCCACCGCGGGCCTTCGGGGTGAACCAGGTGCTCTTGCGGGGCATCTTCTGCCGGGCCAGGTTCACCGCGACGAAGTCGTCCACGGTGACCGGGGCGATCAGGACGGCCAGCTCCGCCCGACCGGAGTCGACCTCGCCGGCCAGCCAGCCGGCCGGGTAGTCGCCGCCGACGTAGGTGATCCGCTTGTCGCCCGGATCCAGTCCGAGGGCGTCGCGCAGCAGCACCCGTTCGACCAGGGCGTGGTCGAGGTTCTCCACCACGTTGCCGGACCCGGCCGGCAGGCTGACCGCGTACGCCTGCCCGGCGAGGTAGAGCACGACCGGCTCGCCGGCTGCCGGCACGACCGGCGCCCCGGCGACCGGTTCGACCCGCGCGCCCGCCTCCCGGAGTCGGCCGAGCAACTCCTCGGCGCCGCTGGTCAGCTCGCTGATCAGCCGGTTGTAAGGCTGGATGGCCACCGAGGCCGGGGTGGTGATCACGCTGAGGAAGCGCGGCAGGCCACCGGTCTGGGCGGCCAGGCTGCGGTGGTTGCCGTCCGCGACGACCAGCTCGCCGGCACCGGCGAGCGCACGCAGCTCGTCCTGGGCCGGTCCCGGACCGAGCAGCCAGATGGCGTGCGTCCGACCGGCCTGGTCGGTGTCGGTCGCCGCGGGCGCCCCGGCCGTCTCGGTCGCCGCCGCGAGCGCGGCGTGCAGCTCGTCGCCCCGCCCGGTCTGGAGCAGCAGTACGGGTGAGAGCAGGTGCCCGGTGGCGTCGGCGAGTGCCACCCGCTCCCGGACCTTGGCGATGAAGACGTCCTCGTTGCGGATCACCAGGCCCGGCTCGTCCGCGCTGGTGGAGATCTCGTCGGTGTCGACCAGGGCGAACATCCCGTAGCCGGGCTCGTCGACCGGTGAGCTGATCCGGTACAGCACCACCACCTCGTCGGCCGGGGTGTAGCTGCCGTCGGCCTTCGCCTCGGCCAGCCGGGCGACCGCGTCGGGCAGGGCCTCGACGAAGGAGCGACCGAGGCTCTCCGGTGCCCGGTGCGGCATCTCGATGGCGAGTGCGCTGTGCGGATTGGCCTCGATGATCGCGGTGATCTCGGCGTCGTCGGCGAACTCGTCGTAGTTCTGCGCACCGGTGCCGCCGGTGGTGATCCAGGCCCGGTTGATCGGGTGTACGACCGTCATGTCCGGTGACGCTACCGGGCCGTCGCGAGCGCGGAACGTGGATCCCCCGCGCCTGTCCACCGGCTGGACCTGCCTCCGGTTCACCGGCTGGGCCTGCCTGCGGCCGACGCTCAGCCGCCCGACGCCCGACCGGTCGACGCTGCGCCGATCGGTGCCGTACGGCGGTGCCGACCGGCCCGGCGGCGCGCCACCGGCGACGTGGCGGCCAGCGCGCTGGCCGGCACCGGCGCGGCCCCGACCACGATCGGCGGGGCGACCAGGTCGGCCAGGTGCTCGGGCAGACCGGGGTGCAGTGCCGGCCACCGGCAGTCGTCCACCGACCAGTAGGCGCCGCCCAGGTTCCGGGCCACCTCGGGGGTCATGGCGGGGTGCTGGTCACGGTCGTGGTGGTGCTTCGGCATCGGGGCCTCTCCGGTGGGTCGACGTGACCGGGCGGCCGGTGGCACCGGCCGCGACGGACGCTGGGTCCAACGAGCGGGGTCACCGCCCGGTCACGCCGTACCACCGGCCCGCCCGGTGTCGCCGGTTCGGGCCGATGTCGAAGATCGGGCCGATGTCGAAGATCGGGCCGGTCAGTCGAAGATCGGGCCGATCGTCCGGGAGCGCTTCAGCTCGTAGAAGCCGGGGGTGCCGGCGACCAGGAGCACGCCGTCCCAGAGCCGGCCGGCGGCGTCGCCCTTGGGGGCCGGGGTGACCACCGGGCCGAAGAAGGCGACCGTCTCGCCGTCGACCGGGCCGGGGGCGTGGATCACCGGGGTGCCGACGTCGGTGCCGACCGGCCGCATACCGGCCTCGTGGCTGGCCCGCAGCGCCTCGTCGTACTCGGTCGCGTCGGCCACGGCGGCGAGTCCCGGGTCCAGGCCGACGTCGGCCAGTGCGGCGGCGTACAGCTCCGGGCCCCGCTTCTCGCCGCCGGGGTGAATTCGGGTGCCGAGCGCGGTGTAGAGGTCCCGTACCGCCTGCTGGCCGTACTTCTGCTCGACGGCGATGCAGATGCGCACCGGACCCCACGCGGTCTTGAGGAATTCCGTGTATTCCGCCGGCAGGTCCCGGCCCTCGTTCAGCACCGCCAGGCTCATCACCCGGAATTCCACGTCGACCGGGCGGACCTGCTCCACCTCCAGCAACCAGCGGGAGGTCATCCACGCCCAGGGACAGGCCGGGTCAAAGTACATCGTGACGCTCGCGCGCTCGGGCACGGCGACTCCCTTCAATATCCAAGATAAGACGAATTGCAATCCACCTGAACAAATCTTCACCCCGGACACACCCGGACAGCACGGAGATGAGACCGTGAGTTGGACCACCCCCGCCCGCTCCCCCACGTGAAACACTCGACGGGAGCCACCGGGGGTGGATCTTCGCTGTCAGTGAGGACAGCGGGCGAATTGCGGATGGAGATATGACGTGCCGGGAGTGCGCAACCTTACCCAGGTCGAGGCGACCGAGCGGGCCCGCCTGCTCGACGTCGCCGGGTACGACATCAGCCTGGATCTGACCTCCGGCGGCCTCGCCGCCGACAACCGCACCTTCCGGTCGGTGACCGAAGTCAGGTTCCGCTGCGCCGAGCCCGGTGCCAGCACCTTCATCGAGGTGGCCGCCGACTCGGTCCGGGCGGCCACCCTCAACGGCGCGCCCGTCGACCTCGACACCTGGTCGGCCGAGAACGGCCTCACCCTGACCGATCTCGCGGCCGAGAACACCCTGGTCGTCGACGCCGACTTCCTCTACTCGGCCAGCGGGCAGGGCCTGCACCGCAGCGTCGACCCGGTGGACGGCGAGACCTACCTCTACAGCCAGTTCGAGACGGCCGACGCGCAGCGGGTCTTCGCCTGCTTCGACCAGCCCGACCTGAAGAGCGTCTACACCTGGCACGCCACCGTTCCGGCGCACTGGCGGGCGATCTCCAACATGCCGGTGGTGGCCGAGGAGACCGACGGCGGCGCGACAAAGACCGTCCACTTTGCCGAGTCGGCCCGGATGAGCAGCTACATCACCGCGCTCTGCGCCGGCCCGTACCACGAGGTCCGGTACAGCCACGACGGCATCAGCATGGGTTACTACTGCCGGGCCAGCATGGCCGAGCACATGGACGCCGACGACCTGCACCTGATCACCACGCAGGGCTTCGACTTCTTCCACGAGCAGTTCGGGGTCCGCTATCCGCTGCCCAAGTACGACCAGCTCTGGGTGCCCGACTTCAACGCCGGTGCGATGGAGAACTTCGGCTGCGTCACCCACTCGGAGACGCACTACATCTTCCGCTCCCAGGTCACCGACTTCGAGTACGAGCAGCGCGCCAACACGATCCTGCACGAGCTGGCCCACATGTGGTTCGGCAACCTGGTCACCATGCGCTGGTGGAACGACCTGTGGCTGAACGAGTCGTTTGCCGAGTGGGCCAGCCACTGGGCCAACACGCACGCCACCCGGTTCTCCGACGCGTGGACCACCTTCCTGTCCATCCGGAAGAACTGGGGCTACCGGCAGGACCAGCTCACCTCGACCCACCCGGTCTACTGCGAGATGCCGGACCTGGAGGCGGTCGAGGTCAACTTCGACGGCATCACGTACGCCAAGGGCGCCAGCGTGCTCAAGCAGCTCGTCGCGTACGTGGGCGAGGAGCCGTTCCGGGACGGTCTGCGCAGCTACTTCGGCCGGTACGCGTGGGGCAACGCCACCTTCGACGACCTGCTCTCCGAACTGGAGACGGCCTCCGGCCGGGAGCTGCGCAAGTTCGCCGCCCAGTGGCTGGAGACGGCGCAGGTCAACACGTTGCGCCCGGAGGTGACGATCGCCGCCGACGGCACGTACGAGCGGGTGGTCGTCCGCCAGGAGGCGCCCGCCGACTACCCGACCCTGCGTACGCACCGGATCGGCGTCGGCCTGTACGACCTGCGCGACGGCCGGCTGGTCCGGCGGGACCGGATCGAGGTCGACGTGTCCGGTGAGGCCACCGAGCTGACCCAGCTCGCCGGGGTGGCCGCGCCGGACGTGCTGCTGCTCAACGACGACGACCTGACGTACGCGAAGCTGCGCCTCGACGAGCGGTCGATGGCGACGGTGGTGCAGCACGTCAGCGCGTTCGAGTCGTCCCTGCCCCGGGCGCTGTGCTGGGCCGCCGCCTGGGACATGGTCCGCGACGCCGAACTGTCCGCCCGCGACTACGTGGCGCTGGTGCTGGCCGGGTTGCCGGCCGAGAGTGACATCAACCTGGTCACCCAGACCCTGCGTCAGGCCGCCAGCACGCTCGCCATGTACGCCGACCCGGACTGGGCGCCGACCGGCTGGGCGGACCTGGCCCGTACCGCCAGGACCGCGGTCCGGCTCGCCGAACCGGGCAGCGGCCTACAGCTCGCCTGGGCGCGTACCTACGCCTCGGCGGCCCGGTCCGAGGAGGACCTGGCCACGCTGCGCGGCTGGCTCGACGGCACCGACGTGCCGGACGGGCTCGCCATCGACACCGAGCTGCGCTGGACCGTACTGCGGGCCCTGGTCGCCACCGGTGCCGCCGGCACCCCCGAGATCGACGCCGAGCTGGCCGGTGACCGGACCGCGAGCGGTGAGCGCGAGGCGGCGCTGACCCGCGCGCTGGTGCCGACGGCCGAGCACAAGGCCGAGGTCTGGGCGGCGTTGACCGGGGACGAGATCCTGCCGAACTGGCGCAGCCGGGCCCTGCTTCAGGGCTTCCAGCACCCGGCCCAGGTGGAGTTGGCGGCGCCGTACACGGGCCGGTACTTCGAGGCACTCGGCCGGGTCTGGGCGAGCCGGGACAGCGAGCCCGCGCAGGAGTTCGTCATCCTGGCCTACCCGGCCTACCAGGTGAGCCCGGAGACGATCACCGCCACCGACGAGTGGCTGGCCCAGCCGGGTCACCCGGCACCGCTGCGCCGGCTGGTGACCGAGGGTCGCGACGGTGTGGTCCGGGCGATCGACGCCCGCGCCCGGGACGCCGCCACCGCCTGAGTACACAGAGAACCCGGCCGCGTCAGCCGACGCGGCCGGGTTTCTCGTGGTAGCGGGGTATCTCGTAGCGGCGGGTTACGCCTTGCCGGCGCGGCTGGCGAGCTGGTCGAGACCGCTGATGATGCCGCCGGCCAGGTCGCCGCCACCGAAGGCGGCCACCATGGACAGCGCGGCCAGCTTGGCGTCCCGGTCCGGGATCCGCTTGCGGGACTCGGCACCGGTGATCACCTCCAGCAGCCGCTGGTTCGGCGAGACGGCGATCAGCACCGACCGGGCCGGCTCGGCGAGCTGTTCCAGCAGCCGTACGGCGTGTTCGCGGGTGGGTTCGTCGAGGGCACCGACGTAGACCGTGAAGACCAGCCCGCTGCCCTGGTCGGCGAGGCGGAGCGCCTCGTCGATGCGGAGCAGCTGGCGGGTCGAGAACGGACCGTCGAGCACGTCCGGGTGGCCGGCCGGCTCCGGTTCCGCCGGGCTGTACTTCGTCAACGCCTGCTCACCAGCGGTCACTTGCGCCTCCCGTTGTGCCCGCCTGACTCGGCGTACCCGTGGTCTCGGTCTCCGCGCCGGTCAGCTCGGCGGCCCGGCCGCTGCCCCGAAGGGCTGCGGCGGCCGAACCGGCCAGGTTCTCCGGCGCGGACAGGAACCAGACCGGGGTGAAGTCGAATGGCCGTCCCGGCCGATACCGTCGGGCACTCCGTCCGCCGCTACCGGCGAGCGCCAGCACGGCGATCACCAGCACCACGGCAGCCGGGATCCCGACGAAATACAGCAAGGTGTCGGTAACCGTCCACTGCTCGGTAGCAGACAACCTCAACGCTCCCAGGCGTGATAGGGACCAAACACCCGGCCCAGGGTTGGGCGGCCAGGCTGCCGGTCCGCTCCGACTCAGACGATGTCAACGGTATCGGAGTGCGGCGCGCCGCGTATCTCGGGGTGGTGATCCCACCCCCCGCTGACCTGCCATACCACCCGCCGGGCTACTGCCCGACCGTACGGGCGAGCGCGTCGGCCAGCCGCCAGCAGTCGTGGTACGTCGAGTAGAGCGGCACCGGGGCGGCCCGGATCACGTCCGGCTCCCGCGAGTCGGTCAGCACCCCGTGCTCGAACCGCAGCCGACGGGCCAGTTCGGCGGCACCGCCCCGGCCGATCCGCAGCGAGAGCTGGGCGCCGCGCCGATCCGGGTCACGCGGGGTCAGCAGGGTCAGCGGCCGGGTCGCCACGACCTCGTCGAGCAGGCGCAACGCGTACCCGGTCAACCGGACGCTCCGCTCGCGCAGCGCGACCATGCCGACCGAGTCGAACAGCTCCAGCGACGTACGGACCGGGCCCATCGCCAGGATCGGCGGGTTGGAGACCTGCCAGGCGTCGGCGGTGCCCGGCCGGCGGATCTCCGCCGTCATCTCGAACCGGGTCGCCGGCTCGTTGCCCCACCAGCCGTCGAACCGGGGCAGGTCCGGGTTGCCGAGGTGCCGCTCGTGCACGAACGCGGCGGCCACCGACCCCGGCCCCGAGTTCAGATACTTGTACGTGCACCAGGCGGCGAAGTCCACATCCCAGTCGTGCAGCCGCAGCGGCACGTTGCCGGCGGCGTGGGCGAGGTCCCAGCCGACCACCGCACCGGCCGCCCGACCGGCGCGGGTGATCGCCTCGATGTCCATCAGCTCGCCGGTGAGGTAGTTGACCCCGCCGAGCAGCACCAGCGCGACCCGGTCACCCTCCCGATCGAGGTAGTCGAGCACGTCTTCGGTGCGCAGGTTCTCCTCGCCCGGCCGGGCGCGCAGCCGGACCACCGTCTCGTCCGGGTCGAGCCCGTGGAAGGCGGCCTGGCTGCGGACGGCGTAACTGTCCGACGGGAACGCGCCGTCCTCGATGACTATCCGGAACCGGTCGGCGGACGGGCGGTAGAACGACACCATCAGCAGGTGCAGGTTGACCGTGAGGGTGTTCATCACCACGGTCTCCGCCGGCAGGGCGCCGACCAGTCGCGCGGCCGGTCCGGTGAGCAACCCGACGTACGGGGTCCAGGGGCGGTCACCCTCGAAGTGGCCCTCGATCGCCAGCCGGGCCCACTTGTCCAGCTCTTCCAGCAGTTCGGTACGGGTCGCCCGGGGCTGGAGGCCGAGGGAGTTGCCGACCAGGTAGGCGCTGTCGGCGTACCGGCCGCCCTCGGCCGGCGGGATCAGGAACAGGTCCCGGTGTCCGGGGTCGGCGGCGTCGAGACGGTGGGCTTCTTCTTCGGCAGCGTGCATGCGTTCGTCCACTTCGCGAAAGGGGTGTTCCGGTTCCCGGTCGGTCGACCCGTACGTCACATCAGCGTCCGGGCCGACCACAGCTCGGGGAAGACCGTACGGGCCATGCTCCGTTGCAGCCAGGTCACGCCGCCCGAGCCACCGGAGCCGGCCTTGGCGCCCATCGCCCGCTGGGTCGCCTTGAGGTGCTGGTAGCGCCAGTCGCCGAACTGCTCGGCGACCTCGGTCAGCGCCTCGCCGAGCGGGCGCAGCAGGTTCTCCGGGCCGGTGTCGGCGTAGATCTCGACCCAGGCCCGCTCGACCGCCGCGTCCGGCTCAGTCGGCTCAGTCGGCGCGGTCGACTCGGTCGACTCGGTCGACTCGGTCGGGTCGGTCGACTCGGTCGGGTCGGTCGACTCGGTCGGGTCGGTCGGGTCCCGGTCCGGCGGGGCGACCGCGAGATCGAAGCCCCGGCGGGCGAGCAGCGCCAGCGTCTCGTCCCAGAGGCTCGGTTCGTGCAGAGCGTCGACCAGGGCCTCGTACACCGCCGGCTGGCGGCGGAACGGGCGGACCAGCGAGGCGGTCTTCAGGCCGAGCAGGAACTCCAGTTGCCGGTACATCGCGGACTGGAAGCCGGAGCCCTCGCCGAGCAGGTCGCGGAACTTGTTGAAGTCGGCCGGGGTCATCCAGCGCAGGCCGCGCCAGGCCGCGTTGAGCCCCTCCAGGTGCAGCGCCGCCCGGCGCAGCGAGGGCAGCGAACCCCAGACGTCGTCATCGCGTAACCGCTGCCGGGTCTCGCGCAGTTCGAAACAGGTGAGGCCGAAGTACAGCTCCATGATCTGGCTGACCATCAGGAACGACATCTCGCCCGGATCCTTGCTCAGCGTCTGCTGCAACGTGTGCAGGGTGCTGGCGTGCACGTACGCGTCGTACGGCGTACGGTCGACGAACTCCAGCGTCGGCTCGCCCGCGTTCGCCGCCGCGCGGGCGGCCCGCTCGGCCGCGTTCACCTGCCGGATCACCCCACCGGTACGGGTCGGGTCCCCGACCACCGTCACCGCTGCCCCACGCTCCGGGTTCGTCATCGCCGTCCCCTTCCCCTCCGTCGGCCCGGCGTTCTCCGCTGTCGGCCTAGCGTCATGATCTCCCCTGGCGGCCGGGGCGCGGAATGCCGAACCAACGGCGCCTGACCGTTCCGACCCTCCGGTTGCGCGGCTAGATTGGAAAACCACTTCACGAAGGAAAGGTGTGTGGCGTGGACGACATGGACTGGGCGCTGCTGCGCGAGTTGCAGGCCGATGCCCGGCTCTCGTTCAGCGAGCTGTCCCGCCGGGTGCACCTGTCCCCACCGGCGGTCGCCGAGCGGGTCCGCCGGCTGGAGGAGGCCGGGGTGGTGACCGGCTACCACGCGCATGTCGACCTGGCTCGGGCCGGCCGGAGCGTGGTGGCGCTGATCCGAATGTCCTGTTACGGGCCCCGGTGCATCCTGCGCGACCCGTCCGTCCCCGGTTGGCCGGAGGTGCTGGAGATCCACCGGATCACCGGTGACGCGTGCAGTGTGCTGAAGGTCGCCGCCGGGTCGATCGACGCCTTCGAGCAGGTGATCGACCGGCTCGCCCCGTACGGGCAGCCGTCGAGCACGATGGTGCTCTCGTCCCCGTTGAACTGGCACCCGGTCACCCCGCTGCCGCCGCCGGAGCCGGTCGAACCCTGAGCCCGCCCCCACCACCCGGCGGATCGGCACCGGCCGGAGCCGAATCACGCCCGGCCGCCGATCGGGCGTGATTCGCGGAGCCGGGTGGGAACACCGTGGGCGAACGCGGACCACGCGGTGGCCGGCCGGACGGCCGGAAGGGGGAGGTCATGCAGGGTGGCGCAGCAGTCCGTCGGGCGCTCGTCTCGACGGCCGGGGTGATCGCACTGGCCACGCCGGCGGCGCCGGTGGCGGCGGCCCCGACACCGAACCCGACCCCCATGCAGAGCGGCAACGCCTTCGTCGAGGTCACCCCGAACACCGCCCAGCCGGGCACCCGGGTGAACATCCGGGCCAGCTGCGACCAGGGGAACAACAACCAGGCGACGGTGGACTCACAGGCGTTCGGCCGGGTCGTCGTACGACCGAACAACGGCTTCCTCACCGGCGCGGTGACCATTCCCGGCAACCGGGCACCGGGCACCTTCGACGTGAACCTGAACTGCCCGAACGGCAACACCGCACACACCATGCTGACCGTGGTGAACATGAGCAAACCGACCCAGGGCCCGGCCACCGGCGGTGGCGGTACGGCCGGCGGCTTCGGCGGCCCCCTGGTGCTCGCCGGCGGCCTCGCCGTGATCGTGCTCGGCGGCGGACTCTGGCTGCTCAGCGCGCGGCGCCGGCCCGAGACGGGACCCTGAGCCAGCCCGGCCGATGGGTGAACGCCGAGCGCCGGTCCGGGCGGCGCACAGCCGGATGTGCCGCCTCGCCCGGCGGCTCGCCACCGAGGCGTCGGCGGCGAGCATCGTCACCCCGGACACCGCCGACCGGACCGCGCCCGGAACGCTGCGGCCGGGCTCGGGGCGGGCGGTCGGTACGGCCCGTGCGGTCGGCACCGCCCAACCACCCGGTCAGCGGGTCACCCGCGTACGCGGCGGCGTACGGCGACGTCCCGGACCGATACCGATCATCATCGTGCTGATGGGCCTGATCATCACCGGGTTCGGGGTGCAGTACGTGACCGGCACGAACTTCCTGCCCGGTTTCAGCTCCGGCAGCCGCCCGCCGCCGCGCAAGTTCCCGGTCATGGAACCGAGCCCACCGACCGCCATCTCGATCGGTTCGCTGGATGTGCGGGCCCGGGTCCACCGGGTCGGGATCGCACCGGACGGTTCGATCGCCGTACCGCCGCCGGACCGTTACCAGGAGGCCGGCTGGTACGACCAGAGCCCCACCCCGGGCCAGTACGGTCCGGCGGTGATCGTCGGCCACGTGGACACCCGGACCGGGCCGGCGGTCTTCCACGACCTGGCCGACGTCCGGCCCGGTGCCCGGATCGAGGTGACCCGGATGGACCGGTCGGTGGCCGTCTTCGAGGTCAATTCGGTCAAGCGGTACGACAAGTCGGAGCTGCCCACCGACCGGGTGTTCGACGACTTCAACCGCCCCGGCCTGCGTCTGATCACCTGTGGTGGCCGCTGGGTCGGCGGCGCCACCGGCTACGCGGACAACGTGGTGGTCTTCGCCTCACTCGTCTCCACCCGCCCGCCATAACCCTCTCCCCTCCCCACCCGGCACAAAGACAGAGAAAGAGTGGCTACCCACGACGGGATAACCACTCATTCTCTGAAAGTGTGCGACTGTCGGGGAGGGGTGGTGTCGCGGGCGGTCAGGCGGCTAGGTCGGCTTCGCGTAGGTCGAGCCAGTCGGCCCAGCGCGGGTCGGGGGCGCGGTGGCCGAGCACTCGCCAGGCCGTGCCCTTGGGCGGGGCCGGCAGCGCGTGCAGCCGCCAGCCGAGCTCGGCCGGGGTCTTGTCGCCCTTGCTGTGGTTGCACTTGGCGCAGGCCGCCACGACGTTCTCCCAGGCGTGCCGGCCACCCCGGCTGCGCGGGAAGACGTGGTCGATGGTCTCCGCCGGCCCCCGGCAGTACGCGCACCGCGAGCCGTCCCGGGCGAAGATCGCCCGACGGGAGAGGCCGACGTGGCTGCGGTAGGGCACCCGGACGAAGCGGGTCAGCCGGACCACCGACGGGACCGGGAGCGAGTTGCGGGCGCTGTGCAGCATGCCCTCGCCGTCGGCGACACAGACCGCCTTCGCGGAGAGGACGAGGATCGCGGCTCGACGCACCGAAACGACACACAGCGGCTCATACGTAGCGTTGAGCACCAACGAGCCAGAGCCCACCGTGGGTCGTATGTCAGGCATCGCGATCACCCTTCCGGTCGTGGCTGACGCCCCGCTCCTGTCATCTGCCGTGTGTCGACCGACGGCGCGGTTCGTCACCGACCGCGGCCGACGCCGGCAGATCACCGGCGTCCGTGCGCCAATAGTCCCCGATGGGACCCCCGATTGCACGTACTAATCCGGGGTCCCTCATGAAGCTTTTGTGTCCTGTGGCAGGATGACCGGTTCCGCCCGGTTAACCTGGGCGTCGTCGGGCCCGCGTCCGCGCCCCGGACACATCCGCCGGGGCCGCTGCCCGGCGGGGCGCCGGGCACCCGCGCCCGCCGGTGCGGTACGAAGGCAGGCGTGAATCTCGCGATCCTGTCCGCCGTACCGACACCGAGCCCGTCGGTGACCTCCACCCCGCGCCCCAGCCAGAGCTGCCTGGACAGCTTCCTGTGCCGGGCGGTGCTGGACGCGACCGACACCCCCTGGTTCGCCGAGGGCAGCTACTACATCCTGATCAAGCCGCTGCGCATCATCGCGATCGTGCTCGTCGCGATGCTGATCCGGTTCCTGCTGCACCGGACCATCAGCCGACTGGTGGACGCCACCGCGGAGGGCGTGCCGACCGTACTCAAGCCGCTGCGGGAGCGGATCCCGACCGCCGCGGTCGACCCGTCGCTGGTCGTACCGGAGCGGCGGCGCCAACGGGCCGCGGCGATCGGTTCGGTACTGCGCAGCCTGGTCACCGCCATCGTCTTCGGGATCGCCGTACTGCTGGTGCTGAGCGAACTCAGCTTCAACCTGGCACCGCTGCTGGCCAGCGCCGGAATCGCCGGGGTGGCGCTCGGCTTCGGCGCCCAGACGCTGGTCAAGGACCTGATCGCCGGCCTGTTCATGCTGCTGGAGGACCAGTACGGGGTGGGTGACACGGTCGACCTCGGCGAGGCGACCGGGGTGGTCGAGGCGGTCGGGCTGCGGATCACCACGATCCGGGACGGCCGGGGCGTGCTCTGGTACATCCGCAACGGCGAGATCATCCGGGTCGGCAACAAGAGCCAGGGCTGGGCGATGGTGGTGGTCGACATGCCGATCGGCTTCGCCGGTACGGAGGAGGCGACCGCGGTGCTGCGTACGGCGGCGGCGTCGGTGGCGGTGGACCCGGAACTCGCACCGGAGATCGTCGAGGCACCGGAGGTGCTCGGCGTCGAACAGGTCACGGTGGACGGTGCGGTGATCCGTACGGTGGTCAAAACGACCGCGGATGGTCAGTTGCCGGTCGGACGGGAGCTGCGTCGGCGGCTGGCCGAGGCACTGGAGAACTCGGGCATCACGGCACAGATCGCGGCCTCGCGGATGTACCTGCGGTCGCCGTCGCCACCGCCGGAGGGTCACGAGACCGGCCAGGGTGGAGCCACCTGAGCGGCGGTTTCGCGGGCGGGCACGGGGTGATTACGGAAACGGGGGTCAGGTCGCCGGCAAGCGGGGGTCGCGGACCACACGGGCGGTCAGGTATCGTCCGTTCGTTCAGTCAAGGATGCGACGATCTACCCCTTCACCCTAGCCAGATGTCTGACGATCGGGCAGAATCCGGGACAAGCTCCTCTCGGAGCGTGACGAGGACAACTTGCCCCCTGACGTCTGACAAACGTTTCCCGACGGCTCCATCTCGGTTGGTCAGCGGTCGAGAACGATGGAGGCCCCCGTGTCCGACGCGACACGTACGCCCGAAGGGCCGGCTACGTTCCGCGAGGTGTTCGCGCAGCCGGAGTTCCGGGCGCTCTACACGGCCAACGCGTTCTCCTGGCTCGGCGACTATCTGGCCCGTGCCGCCGTCACCGTACTCGTCTTCCAGGAGACCAGTTCGGTAGCCCTCTCCGCCGCCGCGTTCGCGGTGAGCTTCCTGCCCTGGCTGGTCGGCGGTCCGCTGCTCGCCGCGGTGGCGGAACGGCATCCGTACCGGACCGTGATGGTGGTCTGCGACCTGACCCGGATGGTGCTGATCGGCATCATCGCGATCCCCGGCCTGCCGGTCCCGGTCATCCTGGTGCTGCTGTTCGGCATCACCCTGGCCAATCCGCCGAGCCAGGCGGCCCGCTCGGCGCTGATCCCGATGCTGCTCACCGGTGACCGCCTGGTGGTCGGTCTGGCGGTCAGCACCAGCACCGGCCAGGCCGCCCAGATCGTCGGGTACGTGCTCGGCGCCTCCGTCGCCACGCTGAACCCGAGTGCCGCGCTGCTGATCAACACCGGCACCTTCGCGCTCTCCGCCGCGTTGATCCGGTTCCGGATCCACCAGCGACCGGCCGCGATGAGCGAGGAGCACCGCAGCCACCTGCTCCGGGAGACCGCCGAGGGCTTCCGGCTGGTCTTCGGCACGCCGGTGCTGCGGGCCATCGCGATAGTGGTCTTCGCCTCGATGCTCTTCGCGATCGTGCCGGAGGGCCTGGCCGCCGGCTGGGCGGCCGAGTTCGCGGCGGTCTCGGACGGCGACCATCCCGGACGCGGATTCACCCAGGCCATGATCATGATCGCCAGCCCGCTCGGCTTTATCCTCGGCGGGCTGACCATCGGGCGGGGACTGCGGCCGGACCTGCGCCGGGCACTGATCCGCCCGTTCGCGGTGCTGGCCCCGCTCGCCCTGGTGCCGGCCCTACTCAACCCGACCCCGCCCCTGATCGCGTTGATGGCACTGGTCAGCGGCTTCGCCGTGGCCGGTCTGCTGCCGGTCGCCAACGGGCTGTTCGTGCAGGCCCTGCCGCCCGGTTTCCGGGCTCGGGCGTTCGGCGTGATGAGCAGCGGGATGCAGGTGCTCCAGGGCGGTGCCGTACTGGTCACCGGGGTCCTGGCCGGGCAGTTCGACATCCCGCTCGTGGTCGGCCTGTGGAGCGTCGGCGGGGTGCTGCTGATGCTGGTCGTCGCGACCCAGTGGCCCACCACCGCCGAGTTCAACGCCGCCATCGCGGAGGCCACCCGGCAGTCACCGGCCCCGGCCGAGGCGCACCGCCCGGCGGACGAGCCGGTCGGCGACCGGGCACCCGGTGCCCCGACCTCGCCGAGCGGCGTCAGCACACTGTGATCAGGCCCGCGCCGACCACGCCGCGACCGATCAATGCGCACCTGGCAGGATGGAACGGTGACGTCTCCAGGTGAGGGCGACCAGGCGCGTACGCCGGCGACCCTGTTCGAAGCGATCGGCGGCGAGCCGACCTTCCGCAAGCTGGTCGACGAGTTCTACGTCGGGGTCGCCAGCGACCCGCTGCTGCGCCCGCTCTATCCCGAAGAGGATCTGCGCCCGGCGGCCGACCGGATGACCCTGTTCCTGATGCAGTACTGGGGCGGCCCGGGCACCTATTCCGAACAGCGGGGACACCCCCGGCTGCGGATGCGGCACGCGCCGTTCCGGGTCGGACCGGCCGAGCGCGACGCCTGGCTGCGGGCGATGCGCCGGGCCGTGGACAGCCTGGCCCTACCCCAGGAGTACGAGCAGACGCTCTGGGACTACCTGGAGCGAGCCGCCTACTTCATGGTCAACACCAACGACGACACCCCCGCCACCCCACCCCAAACCCCCTAACCCACCCACCCCCACGCACCCCCCCACCCCCACCCCCACCCCCCCACGGCGCGTCGATCTTGCACTTGTGGTCGTGCATAAATAGGGACGGTTGCCCTAATTCGGGCGCCACAAGTGCAAGATCGACGGGGGAACGGGCGGGGACGGGGCGGGAAGGGGTTAGAGGAGGGCGCCTTCGTCGTGGAGCCAGTCGACGAAGGTGGTTGCCATCGCTGCGCCGCAGTCGAGCACCTCGACCAGCAGCGCGTCGTGCGCACCGGAGCGCATCGGCACCTGCATCTCGGCGTAGATCGGCAACTGGCCGCGCTCGGTCGGGTCGCCCACGTACGCCTTGGCGAACCGCTGGGCGTGGTTCCACTCGTTGACGACGCGGTAGGCCCGGTCGGCCCAGTCCGGCGGCACGGTGGAGTACGGCCGGGCGCGCATCACCAGGATCTCGTCCTCGGGCCCTTCGAGGGTGAAGAGCACCGCGTGCCGCTCCCACATGGCGAGCAGGCTGCCGTCGCCGTCGGCGAGGTAGCGCACGTCGAGCAGGTCGAGCGCGTCGCCGAGCCGGCGCAGGGTGACCGGTGCGACGACGGCGGGCTCGACCGGCGCGGGCCGTTCGGTTGTCGTGACTGGTTCAGTCTGATCGGAATCGTGCTCCGGCTCTCGCGGGGCGGGCGGTCCTACCCGGACGGCCTCGTCCACGGAGATCCTGCTTCGAGTCTCCGGCTCACCGCTCGCGACGGTGTGACCGGGGCGCCATGACCACCACGGCATTGCTCGCGCACCTCGCTCCCCAGCGGATCCAGTCGCCTACGGTGCGTTGGATCCGAGGGACGACGGTACCCGGATAGCCGTTCGGAAGCATCCCCCCAACGGACGCCCATGACCAGAGGAACTATATAGCATCAGCCGTTCAGGCGATCTCAGACCGGGGTGATCGACAGCTGACTCGCCCTGAGTAACCACACAGCTCCGTACGGCGCGGAGAGCCCGGTCCACCGGCCGGCGACCCGCACCTGGACCAGATCCGCCCCGGCAGCGCGGTTCCGACCCGGTTCGCCCGAGTCGGCGCCATCCGGTCCGGCCGCCCCGCCCGGACCGAGGAAGCCCATCCGGACCACCGCCTGCACCAGTCGCTGCGACACCTCGATCGGGCCCACCGGGCCGACCTGTGCCGGGCCGGTCACCACCACGGCCACGTGGTCCAGCAACGCGTCCCGGAGCACCCGCTGCCCCACCGCCCTGCCCCCGACGCCGTGATCCGCCGCGTCGCGCAGCGTGCCCGCCGCCGCCGCCGCGATCCGGCGTACGTCCGCTCCCGGCATCGTCTCCACGAGCTGACCGGTCGAACCGGGCAGCGGCCACTTCCAGTCGGCGTCGCGGCGGGCCGGCAATCCGGTGCCGCCCCGGGCCAGCTCGGCCAGGAGCGCGTCGGCGGAGACCGTGACGTCACCCGGACCGGCCCCGGCCACCGTACGGCTGACCAGCACCGCCCACGGCAGGCGCGCCCAGAGCGTGGTACGACCCGCCGGACCCGCCGGACGCAGCCGTACCACCGCCGCCGGGTCGAGCCGGGTCAGCCGGGCCAGGAAGGCACCCGCGTCGGGCACCCCGGTCAGCCCGTGCCCGATCGGCGCCCCCGGCACCGGGCCGGAACCGATGGGCGCCGGACCGGACTCGGCCGACCCGCTCACGACAGCTGGTAGGGCCGCAGGAAGGCCCGCTCGTCCTCGGTGAGCCGGCGGGGCCGTCCCTGTTCGAGGTCGTACGGGACCAGCACCGACCGGGCCCGACTGGCCAGCGTCTCGCCGTCGAACAGCTCGTAGCCGATGGTGAACCGGGATGCCTTGATCTCCTCCACCCACAGCTCGATCCGGACCATCGGCGCCTGCTCGGCGGTGGCCCGGCCGAGGGCGTAGTCGACCGGACGCAGGTAGTCCACCTCGTGCCGGGCGATCACCACACCGTCGGCGAACGAGTTCAGCCCCCAGGCCCGGCCGCCGACGAACATCAGCGCCACCCGGGCCTCCTCGTACAGGGTGAGGAAGCGGGCGTTGTTGACGTGGCCGTACGCGTCCAGGTCGGACCAGCGCAGCGCGCAGTGGTAGACGTACCGGGCTGCCGGCGGGTGCTCGGCCGCGACCGGACTAGTCACGGGTGAGCTTGCGGTAGGTGATCCGGTGCGGTCGGGCCGCCTCCGCGCCGAGCCGGTCGATCTTGTTTTTCTCGTACGCGTCGAAGTTGCCCTCGAACCAGAACCACTTCGCCATGTTCTCGTCGTCACCCTCCCAGGACAGGATGTGCGTTGCCACCCGGTCCAGGAACATCCGGTCGTGCGAGATGACCACGGCACAGCCGGGGAACTCCAGCAGCGCGTTCTCCAGCGAGGACAGCGTCTCGACGTCGAGGTCGTTGGTCGGCTCGTCGAGCAGGATCACGTTCCCGCCGATCTTCAGCGTGAGCGCGAGGTTGAGCCGGTTGCGCTCGCCGCCGGAGAGCACCTTGGTCGGCTTCTGCTGGTCCGGGCCCTTGAAGCCGAAGGCGGCCACGTACGCCCGGGACGGCATCTCGACCTTGCCGACCATCAGGTAGTCGAGCCCGTCGGAGACGATCTCCCAGACGGTCTTGTCGCCGTCCAGACCCTCCCGGTTCTGGTCGACGTACGACAGCTTCACGGTCTCGCCGACCTTGACCGAGCCGTCGGTCGGCTGCTCCAGCCCGACGATGGTCTTGAACAGGGTGG
The DNA here is from genome assembly GCF_036250065.1 of Micromonospora sp. NBC_01699. Lineage (NCBI taxonomy): Bacteria > Bacillati > Actinomycetota > Actinomycetes > Micromonosporales > Micromonosporaceae > Micromonospora > Micromonospora sp. NBC_01699. The sequence continues at coordinate 6,638,232 of NZ_CP109199.1, forward strand.
TCTTGCCGACGCCGTTGGGGCCGATGATGCCGACGATGCCGTTGCGCGGCAGGGTGAAGCCGAGGTTCTCGATCAGGGTCCGGTCGCCGAAGCCCTTGGTCAGCTGGTGCGCCTCGATCACCGTGTTGCCCAGGCGCGGGCCCGGCGGGATCTGGATCTCCTCGAAGTCGAGCTTGCGGGTCTTCTCCGCCTCGGTGGCCATCTCCTCGTAGCGGTCCAGCCGCGCCTTGGACTTGGTCTGCCGGGCCTTGGCGTTGGACCGGACCCATTCGAGTTCCTCGGTGAGCCGCTTCTTCATCTTGGCGTCGCGGCGCCCCTCGACGGCCAGCCGGGCGGCCTTCTTCTCCAGGTAGGTGGAGTAGTTGCCCTCGTACCCGATGGCCCGGCCGCGGTCGAGCTCCAGGATCCAGCCGGCGACCTTGTCCAGGAAGTACCGGTCGTGGGTGATGGCCATGACGGTGCCGGCGTACTTGGCCAGGTGCTGCTCCAGCCACTGCACGCTCTCCGCGTCCAGGTGGTTGGTCGGCTCGTCGAGCAGCAGCAGGTCGGGCGCCTCCAGCAGCAGCTTGCACAGCGCGACCCGGCGGCGCTCACCACCGGAGAGCTGGATGACGTCGGCGTCCGGCGGCGGGCAGCGCAGGGCGTCCATGGCGAGTTCGAGCTTGGAGTCGATGTCCCAGGCGTCCTCGTTGTCCAACTCCTCCTGGAGCCGACCCATCTCCTCCATCAGCTCGTCGGTGTAGTCCGTGGCCATCTGCTCGGCGATCTTGTTGAACCGCTCCAGCTTGGCCTTGGTCTCCGCGACCGCCTCCTCGATGTTGCCGAGGACGGTCTTGGCGTCGTTGAGCGGCGGTTCCTGGGCGAGCATGCCGACGGTGTAGCCGGGCATCAGCCGGGCCTCGCCGTTGCTCGGCCGGTCCAGCCCCGCCATGATCTTGAACAGACTGGACTTACCGGCGCCGTTCGGGCCGACCACACCGATCTTGGCCCCGGGCAGGAAGCTCAGCGTCACGTTGTCGAGCACGACCTTGTCGCCGTGCGCCTTGCGCGCCTTTTCCAGAACGTAGATGTACTGGGCCACGGTGCGGCCTACCTCCAGAGTCTGCGGAACAGGGAGCTCTACCCGAGCCCCTGAGAGCCTGCGGGCGCGGGGCGCGAGCCAGGGTCAACCCCGCGCGGGCCGTCGTCAATCCTGACAGGTGGAGCGCCGTCCGCCCACATCACCCCGCCGGAGCACCCGAGCAGGGACGAAAGGGAACGATATTGTCAAGATCACTTGTCGGTTTGCCCGCACCGTCCCGCAGGGCAGTAAGAGTGCCACCGCGAGGCAGGAGCCACAGCTACGCTCAGTACGCTCAGCGGTGGACTGCGGAATCACCGGAGGTGCACAGATCGTGACGGATCGTAGCTCGTTCGTAGTCGTGGCGAATCGTCTGCCGGTCGACGAGGTGAACACCCCAGAGGGACGGCAATGGCGCCGGAGCCCGGGGGGCCTGGTCACCGCCCTGCACCCGGTCCTCGTGCAGCACCAGGGCACCTGGGTGGGGTGGGCCGGTGGCGTCGGCGCGGCCCCGGAACCGTTCGATCTTGAGGGCATCGGGCTGCACCCGGTGCCGCTGAGCGCCGAGGAACTGGAGCGCTACTACGAGGGCCAGTCGAACGCCACCATCTGGCCGCTCTACCACGACGCGGTGGAGACCCCGGCCTACAAGCGTCGCTGGCGGGAGGCGTACCGGCTGGTCAACGCGCGGTTCGCGGAGGCCGCCGCGGAGGTGGCGGCGGAAGGCGCGACCGTCTGGGTGCAGGACTACCAGCTTCAGCTCGTGCCGGCGATGCTGCGCGAGCTCCGCCCGGACCTACGGATAGGTTTCTTCCTCCATATCCCATTCCCGCCGATCGAACTGTTCATGCAGATGCCGCTACGCGCCGAGGTGCTGCGCGGGCTGCTCGGCGCCGACCTGGTCGGGTTCCAGCAGCGGCTGGCGGCACAGAACTTCGTCCGGCTGGCCCGGCACCTGCTCGGCCTGCGGTACGAGGGCCAGATGATCCAGGTCGACGGGCGTCAGGTGAAGGCCGGCGCCTTCCCCATCTCGATCGACGTCGCCGAGATGGAGCGGATGGCGGCCGACCCGGCGGTGCAGGCGCGGGCCAAGCAGATCCGGGCCGAACTGGGCGACCCGAAGACCGTCGTGCTCGGCGTCGACCGGCTCGACTACACCAAGGGCATCGAGCTTCGACTGAAGGCATTCCGCGAGCTTCTCGCTGACGGAAAGTTGACAGTTCCCGACGCCGTTATGGTGCAGGTGGCCACGCCGAGCCGCGAGCGGGTCGAGCACTACCAGGCACTACGCGTGAAGGTCGAGCGCGAAGTTGGCCGGATTAATGGGGAATTTGGCCGGGTGGGCGTGCCTGCTGTTCACTATCTGCACCAGTCGTACAGTCGCAGTGAACTTGCCGCGCTCTACTGCGCGGCAGATGTGATGATGGTGACCCCACTGCGAGACGGAATGAACCTGGTGGCCAAGGAGTACGTTGCATCGCGCGCCGACTCTGGCGGCGCGCTCGTGCTCAGTGAGTTTGCCGGCGCCGCCACCGAGTTGCGCCAGGCCTTCCTCTGTAACCCGCACGACCCCGACGGGGTGAAGGACGCGCTGTTGCGCGCGGTCCACGTCGACAAGGTGGAAGCACGGAGGCGCATGCGGATCATGCAGCGTCACCTGCGTACCCACGATGTCGAACACTGGGCCCGGTCTTTCCTGAACGAGCTGGGCGTGCCCGAAACGGAGGCAGTGTGAGCACGTCCGTACTGGACACCGGGGCCATGGCCCTGGACTCGATCGATCCCGTGCTGCGGGACGCGATCGGCAGGATCGCCCGCTCACCCCAGCTACTGGTCGCCTGCGACTACGACGGCACCCTGGCGCCGATCGTCGAGGACCCGAGCAAGGCCGTACCGCTGCCGGAGTCGGTGGCGGCGGTACGGGCGCTGGCCGCCCTGCCGCAGACCACGGTCGCCGTGGTCTCCGGCCGGGCACTGCGTGACCTGGCCACCCTGTCCCGGCTGCCGAGCGAGGTGCATCTGGTCGGCAGCCACGGATCCGAGTTCGACATCGGCTTCGTCGAGCGTCTCGCCCCCGAACTGGTCGAGATCCGCACCCGGCTCCGCAACGAGCTGCGCCGGATCACCGCCGAACAGCCCGGCGTACGGCTGGAGAGCAAGCCGGCCAGCATCGCCGTACACACCCGGGGCGCCAAGCCCGAGGTGGCTAGCCGGGTGATCACGGCGGTGCAGGAGGGCCCGGCGAGCTGGACCGGGGTGACCGTGACCCAGGGCAAGGAGGTCATCGAGCTGTCGGTGATCCCCACCCACAAGGGGACCGCGGTCGACCAGTTGCGTACCCAGATCTCGGCCAGCGCGGTGCTCTTCATGGGCGACGACGTGACCGACGAGAACGCCTTCGCGAACCTGCACGGCCCCGATCTCGGCATCAAGATCGGCAGCGGGGAGACCCAGGCGGCCTACCGGGTCGCCGACCCGACCGAGGCCGCCCGGGTGCTCGGCCTGCTGCTCCAGGTCCGCCGCACCTGGCTGTTCGGCGAGCGGGCGGTGCCGATCGAGCGGCACTCGATGCTGGCCAACGGCCGTACGGTGGCCCTGCTCACGCCCGAGGCGAAGGTCACCTGGCTGTGTCACCCGAAGCCGGACGCCTCGGCGATCTTCGCCGACCTGGTCGGCGGCCCGCCGGCCGGCCACTTCAGCGTCTCCCCCGACCGCGGCGGCCTGCCGCTGGGGCAGCGCTACCGGCCCGGCACGATGACCGTGGAGACCCGCTGGTCCGGGCTGACCGTCACCGACTGGCTGGACCGGCCGTCGTCGGACAACGTGCCCAGCGGGTCGGCCGTCGTCTCCGGTGACTCGACCCTGGTCCGGGTGCTCACCGGATCCGGCCGGGTCCGCCTGGAGTTCGCCCCCCGGCCCGAGTTCGGCCAGGTCGCGGTCCAGCTCCAACCGCTCGCCGAAGGGCTGCTGGTGCTCGGCTCCAACGAGCCGATCGCGCTCTACGCCCCCGGCGTGCAGTGGCAGGTGGTCACCGACGGCGGCTACGAGACCGCCCGTGCGGTGGTCGACCTCGCCGCCGCCGGTGGATCGATCACCCTCGAACTGCGCTTCGGCTCACACAGCCTGGCGCACCACCGGGTGCCGATCGCCGAACGGCAGGCCGCCGCCGAACAACCGTGGCGCGACTGGGTGGCCAGCCTGAAGCTGCCCAGCCACGACCGCGAGCTGGTCGCCCGTAGCGCACTGACCCTGCGCGGGCTCTGCCACGAGGCCACCGGTTCGATCCTCGCCGCCGCGACCACCTCGCTGCCGGAGGAGCTGGGCGGCGTACGCAACTGGGACTACCGCTACTGCTGGCTGCGGGACGCGGCGATGACCGCGCGGGCACTGGTCGACCTCGGCTCGCTCGGTGAGGCCGAGGCGTTCCTGCGCTGGGTCGATGGCTGCGTCGAGCGTACCGGCGGCCACCCGGAGCGGCTGCACCCGCTCTACACGGTCGACGGCTACGAACTCGGCGCCGAAGCCGTGATCGACACCCTGCCCGGCTACGCCGGCTCCCGACCGGTCCGGGTCGGCAACCTGGCCAACCACCAGCTCCAGCTCGACGTGTTCGGGCCGATCGCCGATTTGCTCGCGGCCGTCGCCGACCTGCGCGGCTCGGTGCTGGAGACCGAGTGGCGGGTGCTGGAATCGATGGTCGAGGCGGTCAGCCGCCGCTGGCACGAGCCCGACCACGGCCTCTGGGAGGCCCGGCTTCCCCCCCGGCACCACGTCTACTCCAAGGTCATGTGTTGGATGACGGTGGACCGGGCGCTACAGATCGTGCGCCGGCACGGCGGCGAGGAGCGGCCCGAGTGGGTCGAACTGCGCGACCGGATCGGGCACAACGTGCTGGAGTACGGCTGGCACGAGGGCGTCGGCGCCTACAGCGTCGCGTACGGCGACGAGGAGATGGACGCCTCCTCGCTCTGGATCGGGCTGTCCGGACTGCTGCCCGACGACGACCCGCGCTTCCTGTCCACGGTGCTGCGCATCGAGGCTGATCTGCGCAGCGGGCCGGTCGTGTACCGCTACCACTGGGACGACGGGCTGCCGGGGCGCGAGGGCGGCTTCCACATCTGCACGGCGTGGCTGATCGAGGCGTACCTGCGTACCGGGCGGCGGGCCGATGCCGAGGAGCTGTTCGGGCAGATGGTCGACACGGCCGGGCCGACGGGGTTGCTGCCGGAGCAGTACGACCCGCTGGTGGAGCGGGGGTTGGGTAATCACCCGCAGGCGTACAGCCATCTCGGGTTGATTCGGTGTGCGTTGTTGTTGGATGGGGCTTTGTAGTTGGTGTGTGGGGGTTGGGCCCCACCGTGCCCAGCGAGGGCCGTCAGGCTTGATCCCCTCGCCGGGCACGGTGGGGCCCAACCTCTACCCGTTTGGGTTCTGCTTGAGCGGTGACGCCTTGGGGTTCTGCTCCGGTCGGAGGGGTCCGGCCGGAGCTTTTGCGTGCGTGGGTCAGGTCGAGGTGGTGGTGGGGAGGGTGGTTACGACGTTGCCGATGATCACCACGGCGGGGGGGCGGATGCGGGCGGTGTGGGCGGCGTCGGCGATCGTGCCGAGGGTGGCGCGGAGGGAGCGTTGGGCGGTGGTGGTGCCCTCCTGGACCAGGGCGGTCGGGGTGGTCGGCGGGCGGCCGTGTGCCTGGAGGGTGGCGGCGATCGCGGGCAGGTTCTTCAGGCCCATCAGCACCACCAGGGTGCCGCGCAGGCGGGCCAGCGCGGGCCAGTCGACCAGCGAGGCCGGGTCGTCGGGGGGCAGGTGACCGGAAACGACGGTGAACTCGTGCGCCACCCCGCGATGGGTCACCGGGATGCCGGCGAGTGCCGGTGCGGCGATCGAGCTGGTGACGCCGGGGACGACGGTGACCGGTACGCCGGCCGCCGCGCAGGCGAGCGCCTCCTCGCCACCGCGGCCGAAGACGTACGGGTCGCCGCCCTTGAGCCGGACCACGAAGGCGCCGGCCAGGGCCCGGTCGACCAGGATCCGGTTGATCTCCTCCTGGGCCCGGGACGGGCCGTAGGGGATCTTCGAGGCGTCGACCAGCTCGACGTCCGGTCGGAGTTCGTCCAGGAGCAGGCCGGGGACCAGGCGGTCGGCGACCACCACGTCGGCCTCGGCGAGCAGCCGGCGGCCCTTGACGGTGATCAGCTCCGGGTCACCGGGGCCGGAGCCGACCAGCACGACGCGTCCGGCGGTCGGCCGGCTCCGCTGCGCGCGGTTGGGACCCGCCCCCTCGGCGACGGAATCCGGCGACACGGAATCCGAGGACAGGGAACCCCTGCCCGCCGGCAGGGTGCCGTCGGCCAGGCGGTCGCGGATGGCGTCCCGAACGGTCACCGCGCGATGCGGGTCGCCACCGCCGAGCACCGCCACGGTCACCGCGCCGTGCCGGACCACCGCCGGGGTCCAGGCCGTGGCCGCGATCCGGTCGTCGGCGCGTACGCAGAACACCCGGCGATCGAGGGCGGCGGCGCTGACCGCCTCGGCGGCGATCGGATCGTCCACGGCCACCTGCACCAGCCAGGCACCGTCCACGTCGGCGGGCTCGAACGTCCTGGGCGTCCACCGCACCCGGCCGGCGTCCACCTGGGCCCGCAGGGCCGGCGTCAGCTCGGGCGAGACCACCTCGACCAGCGCGCCGGCATCCAGCAGTGCCGGGACCCGACGGGTCGCCACCGCTCCCCCACCGACCATGAGCACCCGGTGCCCCGCGAGCCGCAGGCCGAGCGGGTAGGGGTTGGCGCCGATCTGTTGCGTCACTTCTCCGAAACTCCCGCCGCGTCGAACGTCGCCACCTCGTGCAGTACCCGGACCGAGCCGGCGACCACCGGCAGGGCGAGCAGCGCACCGGTTCCCTCGCCGAGGCGCAGTCCGAGGTCGATCAGCGGCTCCAGGCCGAGGGCGCGCAGGCCGGCGCCGGCACCGGGCTCGGCGGACCGGTGCCCGGCGATCATGGCGCCGACGGCGTCGGGCGCGAGGGCGGCGGCGACCAGTGCCGCGGCCACCGTGCTCACCCCGTCCAGGAGCACCGGCGTACGCCGGGCGGCGGCGCCCAGGATGAAGCCGGTCAGCGCGGCGTGCTCCAGACCACCGACGGCGGCGAGTACGCCGACCGGGTCGGCCGGGTCGGGGCGGTGCCGGGCCAACGCGGCGGTGACCACGGCCACCTTGCGGGCGTACGTGTAGTCGTCCACGCCGGTGCCCCGGCCGGTCACCTCGGCCGGGGTGGCCCCGGTGTGTACGGCGATCAGCGCCGCGGCGGCGGTGGTGTTGGCGATGCCCATGTCACCGGTGAGCAGGATTCCCGCGCCCGCGTCGACCAGTTCGTCGGCGGTACGGAGGCCGACCTCGATCGCGGCCAGCACCTCGTCCCGGGTGAGCGCCGGCTCGACGGTCATGTCCCGGGTGCCGGCGCGGATCCGGGCCCGGATCAGGGCGGGAGTGTTGTCGGGGGCCGACCGCCGCGCCGGGACGGTCGGTACGGGCCCGTCGAGGTCGACCAGGGCGTCGGGGGCGGTGAGGTCGTCCAGGGCAGTCAGCTCATCGACGGTGGTCGGGTCGGCGTCGGGCAGGGGGGTGGCTACGCCGATGTCGACCACGGTGACCGAGGCGCCGGTCTGCCGGGCGAAGGCGTTCACCACGGCGCCGCCGGCCAGGAAGTTGCCGACCATCTGCGCGGTCACCTCACGCGGCCAGGGCGTCACCCCCTGGGCGTGTACGCCGTGGTCTCCGGCGAAGATCGCCACGGCGGCGGGTTCCGGCAGCGGGGGCGGGCAGACGCCGGCCAGCCCGGCGAGGCGTACCGAGAGGTCCTCCAGGGCGCCGAGCGAGCCGGCGGGCTTGGTCAGCCGGCTGTGCAGCAGGCGGGCGGCCGCCATCGCCTCGGTGTCGAGTGGGCGGATCGTGGTGATCAGCGCCTCCAACATCATGCCTCCAGGATCTCCGCCAGTACGGCGACGAACGCGTCAGTGGTGGCAGTGTCCCGCACCGCCACCCGCAGCCAGTCGGCGCCCAGCCCGGGGAAGGTGTCGCCCCGGCGTACGGCGTAGCCACGGGCGCGCAGCGCGAGCCGTACGTCGGCGGCGCCGGGCCGGTGGATCAGCACGAACGCGCTGGCCGGGGTGCCCTCGACGCGTACGCCGGGCAGGGCCGCCAGGCGGCGGACCAGGTACTCGCGGTCGGCGGCGAGCCGTACGGCGATCTCCCTTTCGGCGGCGACCGCGACCGGCGTCGCGATGGCCCGCGCGGCGGCCAGGGCCGGCGTGCCGACCGCCCAGAGCGGCTGTACGGCGGCCAGCCGGTCGATCAGGTCGGCCGGGCCGAGCAGGTAGCCGATCCGCAGCCCGGCCAGGCCCCAGGTCTTGGTGAGGCTGCGCACGATCACGACGCCGGGCAGGTCCCGCCGGGCGGCGAGCGATTCCGGCTCGGTGCCGGTGGCGGCCGGGTCGGTGGTGGTGTCGGCGAACGCCTCGTCCACCACCAGTACCCGGCCGGGCCGGGCCAGTTCGGCGAGTACGGCGGCCGGGTGCAGGACCGAGGTGGGGTTGGTCGGGTTGCCCACGAAGACCAGGTCGGCGTCGGCCGGCACCAGCGCCGGGTCCAGCCGGAAGCCGGTCTCGGCGGGCAGCAGGACCCGTTCGACCCGGTGCCCGGCGGCCCGCAGCGCCGCCTCGGGTTCGGTGAACTGCGGGTGCACCACGACCGGGCGGCGAGCGTCCCGCAGCGCCCGGGCGAGCAGCACGAAGCCCTCGGCGGCACCGGCGGTGAGCAGCACCTCGGCGCCGGGCCGGCGGTGTCGGGCGGCGACCGCCGCGCGGGCCGGGCCGGGGTCGGGGTAGCTGGCCAGGTCACCGAGGGAGGCGGTGATCGGGTCGGCCAGCCAGTCCGGCATCGGCGCCCGGCGGACGTTGACCGCGAGGTCGACCAGGCCGGGTACCACCTCGGCGTCGCCGTGGTGCCCCAGGTCCACGTCGGCGTCGATCCCGGTGACGGGCGGCGGGCCGGTGGGTGCCGGTGGGTGCGGCGCGGTTACCTGCGGTTGCATGACGGGGATCCTGCCCGGCGGCGGGATCGGGGGCCAACGCGTGCGCGTCGGGTGGGCGGGTTTCGACCGCGACGTTCGCGAATTTTTATCGGGTTATTATGGCCCATGTCATAGCTTAAGAGGGTGACGAACCCCACCCCAAAGCCTGCCGAAGGCAACCGCTTCCTTCCCCTGCTCCGGGCCGGACTGATCGCCGGGGTGATCCTCGCCGCAGCCGCCTACCCGCTCGCCGCCATCGGCGGCCTCGGCGCCAAGGCAACCGCCGACCTGGTCCGGGACCGGCCGCGCGACCTGCGCCACGTCTCACCCGCGCAGACCACCTACGTGTACGGCTCCGACGGCAAGACGCTGCTCACCACGTTCTACGAGGAGCACCGCAAGTACACCCCGATCGGGGAGATGTCGCCGTACATCCAGCAGGCGATCGTCGCCTCCGAGGACTCCCGCTTCTACAAGCACAACGGCGTCGACGCCAAGGGTGTCGCCCGCGCGTTCGTCGCCAATCGGCAGGCCGGCGGGGTCTCCCAGGGCGCCTCGACGCTGACCATGCAGTACGTCCGGATGGCGCTGCGGGACAGCGCGCAGACGCCGCTGGAGGTGCAGGAGGCGACCGAACAGACCAGCATCCGCAAACTGCGCGAGATGCGGATCGCGCTCGACCTGGAAAAGGAGATGACCAAGTCGGAGATCCTGGAGCGGTACCTCAACTCCGCCTACTTCGGCCACCGCGCGTACGGCATCTACGCCGCCGCCGAGATCTTCTTCTCCAAGACCCCCAGGGACCTCAGCCCGGTCGAGGCGGCCACCCTCGCCGGCCTGGTCAAGGCCCCCTCCGAGTACGACCCGGCGGTCAACGACCAGAAGGCCGCCACCGACCGGCGCAACTACGTGATCGACCGGATGCGGACCATGGGCTACATCTCGCCGGACATGGCGGCGACGATGCAGGCCGAACCGATCAAACTGCGGCTCAGTACGCCACCGAACGACTGCATCTCGGTGTCGAAGGAGTACAACAGCTGGGGCTTCTTCTGCGACTACCTGAAGGCGTGGTGGTCCGCCCAGCCGGGCTTCGGCGGCAACACCCTCGAACGGCAGGACAAGCTCCGCCGGGGCGGCTACAAGATCGTGACCAGCATCGACCCGAGGGTGCAGGAGATCGCCGAGAAGAACGTACTGGCGAAGGAGAGCGAGAGCAGCCCGTTCGCGCACGGCCTGGTAGCGGTCGAGCCCGGCACCGGCCGGGTCAAGGCGATGGCGATCAACCGGATCTACTCGCTCGACTCCAGCGAGAACGGCCCGCACTCGGACCCGGAGAAACGGGCCCGGATGAAGGGCAACTACCCGAACACGGTCAACCCGCTGCTCGGCGGCGGTGACCTGCCCGGATACCAGGCCGGATCGACGTTCAAGATGTTCGTCATGCTGGCCGCGCTCGACGCCGGCATGCCGCTGTCGACCGCGTACGACTCACCGATGAAGATCACTTCGATCTATCCCGGCGGTGGTACGACCAGCAGTTGCGGCGGGCTCTGGTGCCCGTCCAACGCCAGCGCGGCGATGACCGGCCGGCAGACCATGTGGTCCGGCTTCGGCAAGTCGGTGAACACCTACTTCGTCCAACTGGAACAGGCGATCGGCGCGGACAAGGCCGTTGCCCTGGCCGAACGGCTCGGATTGCAGTGGCGTACGGAGGTGGACCAGCGGCAGGCGTCCCCGGAGAAGCGCAAGGAGTGGGGCGCGTTCGTGCTCGGTGTCTCCGACGTGACCCCGCTGGAGATGGCGAACGCGTACGCGGCGATCGCCGCCGACGGCCGGTTCTGCGAGGCGATCCCGGTCACCTCGATCAACAACCCGGACGGCACCCCGACAATGATCACCACCAGGAGCGGTGGCCAGGTCGAGGCCGCCAAGCCGCGCTGCCACCAGGAGGTGAGCGCGGACGCGGCGCGGGCCGCCACCGACGCCGCCCGCTGCCCGACCGGCGACACCCCGGCCCGGGGCTCGTGCGGCGGCTGGTCCACCGCCGACAGCGTCAAGGGCACCGTCGGTCGCCCGGTCGCCGGCAAGACCGGTACCACGGACAGCGACCGGTCGGCCTGGTTCGTCGGCTACACCCCGGAGTACGCGATGGCGAGCTTCCTCGCCGACCCGGACAACCCGTTCAACGCGGTCGGTGAAGCGCAGTCGAACAAACCGGTGAGCACCGTCTCCGACACCCTGAAGGAAGCCCTCAAGGACCAACCGGTACGTCAGTTCGCCCCACCATCACTCAAGATCACAAGCTGACCGGGGCCGTCCGACTCCGGATCAGCGCAGGTCGGCCGAGACGAACGACCAGGATTCGAGGTCGACCCGGCCGCCCTGGACGTACCCGGCGTTGCGCAGCAGCCCCTCGTAGCTGAAACCGGCCTTCTCGGCGACCCGGCGGGAGGCGACGTTGCCGGGCGCCACCCGCAGCTCGATCCGCTGGAAACCGTGCTCCAGGATCAACGCGATGGCCAGGGCCAGCACCGACTCGGCCGCCAGCCCGAAGCCGCGCGCCTGCGGGGCGATCGCGTAGCAGATCTCGGTGACCCGGCCGGACCAGTCCGTGCGCTTGGTCCACAGCGCCCCGACCACCGAGTCGTCCTCGCGCCGGACCACCCCGTAGTGGTCGCCGTTGCCGCTGTCCCGCCGCTCCTTCGCCATCTCCGTACACCAGGCGGTGGCGTCGATCCGGTCGGACGACTCCGGCAGCGGCAACCAGCGCTGGGTCAACTTGTCGCCGAAGATCTCGGCAACCGCCGCGATGTCGTACGCCAGCAGCGGCCGTACGTGGGCGCGCGGGGTGGAGACGGTCAGGGTCGGGAACCGGCGGACCGCCACCTCGCCGGTCACGCCGACATCCCACCGGTGGGGCCGCCCGGCGTACGGGGATCCGGCTGCTCCGGCACCGACTCGGCCGTGGCGACCGGGGCACCCGGGCGGGGCACCAGCCCCAGCCGTGGCCCGGCCACCGGTTCCGCACCCGCTCGGGGGGCCAGCGGCCCGGTCACCGGACCGACCCGCGCCCCGCCGACCGGTTCGGCACCCGCCCTCGGCGCCAGCGGGTTCACCGCCGCCACCGCCCGGACCAGCCGACCGGCGATCTCCGGCGTACCGGCCCAGTGCAGGATGAGCTGCGAGGCGTGCACCTGACGCCAGACGAAGCCCTCCGGCGTACCACTGCCCCAGGTCCACGCCGGCGTCTGCCCGGCCCTCGGGTTGAGCAGGCCCCGATGCTGCTTGTAGCCGACCAGCCGGGCACCGAGCGGGGCCACCACACTGGCCGCGCGAGCGGTCGCCTCCCGGTAGCCGACCACTATCCGGTCGGTGCTGACGCCGGTCGCGTCCAACACCCCGGACATCGGCCGCCCGTCGAACTCGCGGGCCAGCCAGAGCACACCCGCCCCGTCGGCGAGCACCGGGCGCCCGGACCGGGCCAGGTCGGCCACCTCGGCGCCGAGCCGGCGGTTGGCGGACAGCTCCTCCGCGTACGACTCGGGCAGCCCGCCGCCGACGACCAGCGCGTCGGTTCCCTCGGGCAGTTCCTCGTCCCGCAGCGGGTCCACCGGGACCACCTCGGCCCCGGCGGCGACGAGCAGTTCGGCCGTCTCCGGGTAGGAGTAGGACAGCGCGGTGCTGCCGGCCAGCGCCACCACCGGCCGCCGCCCGTTGGGGTTGGCCGGGCCGGCACCCTGGCCGAGCGCCTCCGCCGCCGACCACGGCTCGACCGCCAGCCGGGGCGCCGATCGGGCCAGCGCCAGCAGTCGGTCCAGGTCCACCGTGCCGGTGATCGCCTCACCCAACCGGCGCATCCCCCGGTACGCGTCCACGCCCCGGTGCAGCACCGGCACCACACCGTGCTCGCGGGACGGCAGCACGGCCGGCAGTTCGTGGCGGCGCAGCGCGCCGAAGACCGGTACGCCGATGTCGTCGAGCGCGTCCCGGAGCAACTGTTCGTGCCGGTCCGAGGCGACCCGGTTGAGGATCACCCCGCCCAGCCACAGCATCTCGTCGTACGCGCGGAAGCCGTGCACCAGCGCGGCCACCGACTGGCCCATCGCCGCCACGTCCACCACCAGCACGACCGGCGCCCGTAGCGCGGTCGCCACGGCGGCGGTCGAATCCGTCTCGGACCGCCCGGCGAGGCTGTCGAACAGGCCCATGGTGCCCTCGACCACCGCCACGTCCGCGCCCACCGAGCCGTGCGCGAAGATCGGCGCGACCCGGTGCGGGCCGACCAGCCGAGGGTCGAGGCTGCGCCCCGGCCGCCCGGCGGCGAGCCCCAGGTACGCGGCGTCGATCTGGTCCGGGCCGACCTTGAACCCGGCGGCGGCCAACCCCCGTCCGGCGTACGCGGCCAGCAGGCCGACGGCGATCGCGGTCTTACCGTGTCCGGATGAGGGCGCGCTCACCAGTACGCGCGGCACGGCGGTCATGGTCGGCTCCTCGGTGGCGGGACGGCTTTACCGGAGATTGGGTGGCTGACGGGCACGGTTACCGGGCGGCCGGGTCCCCCGACCCGGACCGTGAGCGGGCGCGGCGGGGTGGGTCGACCCGGCTACCGGATCGCCGGGCGTGACGATACCGGGCCCCGGAGAGACCCGCCGGCCGCCGATCCGGGGACCAGCGTAGTGGCTGCCGTCACACGGGTAACCTCGTGTCGTGTACCGCTTCCTGCTGAGCCCACGCTGGCTGGGCATCCTCGCCCTGACGCTGGCCGCGGCCGCGGTGATGGTGCTGCTCGGCAACTGGCAGCTGAGCCGCTACCGGGAGCGGTCCGCGATCAACGAACGGATCGACGCGGCCGACCGGATCGCACCGGTGCCGCTGACCGACGTACTGCCCCCGGCGGGCGGGGCGGCCGGGGTGGCGGGCCGCGCACCGGCCAAGGAGTCGGCCTGGACCCGGGTCACCGTCACCGGGCGCTACGACACCACGAACACGATCGTCGTCCGGGGCCGGACGGTGGACGGCAAGGTCGGCTTCGAGGTCGTCACCCCGCTGCTGCTCGGGGACGGCAGCGCGGTCCTGGTCGACCACGGCTGGGTGCCGCCACCGGGCGGCTCCGCTACCGAACAGCCGCACATTCCGGCCATGCCCACCGGGCAGGTGACCGTGGTCGGCCGGGTGCACCTGTCGGAGAGCAAGCCCGGTCCGGTCGACCGGCGCGACGGCCGGCTGGAGACCCGCCGGGTCGCCGTACCCCGGTTGGCGGGCGAGTTGCCGTACCCGGTCTACGGGGCGTACCTGCTGGTCGGCGAGCAGAGCCCGGCGGCCGACCCAACCTTCGCGGCGGTGCCGATCCAGCACGAGAACAACTGGCAGAACGCCGGCTACGTGATCCAGTGGTGGTTGTTCGCGCTGATGGCCCTCTACGGGTTCGGCTGGCTGGCCCGGCGCGAGGCGCTCGGCGACACCCTGCCGACCGGTGGTGGCACCACCCCGCGCAACCGGGACCGGGCCGCCGACCCGGCACCCGCCTGACCGCAACGCACCCGGCTCAGCCGCCGACCCGGCCGGCGTGGATGGCCCGGACCAGGTCGATCGTGTCCGCCTCGGCGGCGGTCTTGTCGGCGCGGTAACGCACCACCCGGGCGAACCGCAGCGCCATCCCGCCCGGATAGCGGGAGCTGGTCTGCACCCCGTCGAAGGCGATCTCCACCACCTGCTCGGGTCGGACCCGGACCACCCAGTCGCCCCGCTCGACCGCCAGTTCGAGGAAGCGCTCGGTCTGCCACCGCAGCAGGTCGTCGGTGAGGCCCTTGAAGGTCTTGCCGAGCATCACGAACCCGCCGGTGGCCGGGTCGCGGGCGCCGAGGTGCAGGTTCGACAGCCAGCCCTGGCGTCGGCCGCTGCCCCACTCCACGGCGAGCACCACCAGGTCGAGGGTGTGCCGGGGCTTCACCTTGATCCAGCCGCCGCCGCGCCGACCGGCCTCGTACGGCGCGTCCGGCGACTTCACCACCACCCCCTCCTGCCCGGCGTCGAGCGCGGCGGCGAACGCGTCGGCGGCGGCCAGCACACTGTCGACGGTCACCCGGCCGACGAGTTGCGGTGCGGCGACCGTGTCGGCCAGGGCCGCCCACCGCTGCCGGCCGGGCGCGTCGAGCAGGTCCGTGCCGTCGAGGTGCAGCAGGTCGAAGAAGTACGGGGTGAGCACGGTGCTGCCGGTGCTGCCGGCCGCCGCCCTTACCGCCGGGGCGGCCGGTTCGGGGCGGACCGGCACGGGTAGCTGGGCCGGTGTGGGCGGATCGGTCGGCGGTGGTGGGGCGGCCGGCGAGGCACCGAACGACCGGACCGGTTCGGTCGCCGACTGCTCGGCGGCCACCTCGGCGGAGAGCCCGGCGGTCGGACTGCGGCGGGCGCCCCGGGTGGCGGCCCGGCTGGCGGTCTCCTGGAACGGCCGGGGTCGGCCGGTGGCGTCCAGCGCGATCGCCTCGCCGTCGAGCACGAGTTCACGGGCCGGCAGCGCGCGCACGGCCGCCACCACCTCGGGCACCCTGGCGGTGATGTCGTCCAGGCTGCGGGTGAAGACGGCGATCTCACCGCCGGAGCGGTGCACCTGGATCCGGATGCCGTCGAGCTTGACGTCGACCACGGCCGGTGTCCCGGTCGCCTCGATCGCCTGGTCGACCGAGGGCGCGCTGGCGGCGAGCATCGGCGCGAGCGGCCGACCGACCCGCAGGCTGATCTCACCGAGTGCGGCGGCGCCGCCGGTCAGGGCCGCCGTCGCGACCGCCTTCAGGTCGCCGGCCAGCAACAACGCCCGGCGTACGGCGGGCAGCGGCACCTGGGCGGCGCGGGCGACCGCGTCGGCCAGCAACCCCGCCTGGGCGCCCTGACGCAACTCCCCGCCGAACAACCCGACCAGCATCCGTTGCTCGTCGGCGGTGGCGGCACCGAACAGCCGGCCGATCAGCTCCCGGCGCCGGTTCTGCGACCCGGGACCGGAGACGGCGGCGATGCCGTCGATGGCGGCGTCGACGTCGGCCACGGTCAGCGACGGATGTTCCGCCGGTGGTGGCAGGTCGCGCAGGCCGGCGTAGCCGACCCCGGTCTGCCGCTGGCGCAGCTCGCCGGCCAGGTAGGCGGAGCCGGCCGGGATCTCGTCCGGGGCGAGCCCCCGCAGGGCGGCGGCCAGCAGCTCGACCTTCGCCCGTCGGGCGGAGGTCGCGCTCACGGCGGCGGAGGTGGCCGCCAGGTCGAGGAACCGCACGTCCCCAATCCTGGCAGCCACCCCCGACAAACCGTCGGGCAAAGCTAAACGGAGATCGGCTCCTCGACCCGCAACCCCCGGGCCCGTATCTCGTCGGCGACCCGGGAGAGTACGGAGTCGAGCGCGCAGAGAACACTGGAAAGCTCGCCGAGCTGGTCGGTCAGCACCTCTTCCGACCATGCGGAGACGTTGACGTCCCCCAGAGCACTGACAGCGGCGTGGAGCCGCACAATGGCCTCGTTCGTACTCATGTTCGAAACCATACTGCACGACTCGGGACGTACGCCGGAACTTCGCCGTTTTCTCCTGGCATGGTGACCCGGACTCCTGCGGTGTCCGGTGCTGGTCAGCCGTTGGCGGCGGCCGCCTCGGCGACGTTGGCCAGCAGCAGCGTCTCGGCCAGGCAGACCCGGGCGAACTCGCCGAGGTGCAGGCTCTCGTTCGGCCCGTGCGCCCGCGCGTGCGGGTCCTCCACGCCGGTGACCAGGATCGCCGCCTGCGGGAACATCTCCTGGAAGGTGGCGATGAACGGGATCGAACCACCGACCCCGATGTCGACCGGCTGGACCCCGTCCCAGGCCGCCTCGAAAGCGCCCCGCGCCGCGTCGAAGTACGGCCCGGTCGCGTCGATCACGCACGGCTCGCCGTCGTGTTCGATGGTGACCACCGCCGTCGTGCCCCACGGGGCATTCTTCTCCAGGTGCGCCCGCAGCGCGGCGTACGCCTGCTTCGGGTGGTCGCCCGGCGCCAGCCGTACGCTGAGCTTGGCCTTCGCGGCCGGGACCAGCGCGTTGGGCGCACCGACGGTCGGCGGCGCGTCGATGGCGAGGATCGCCAGCGCGGGCTTGGTCCAGATCCGGTCGGTGAGCCGACCGGTGCCGATGAAGGAGACACCGTCGGACAGGCCGGACTCGACCCGCAGCCGGTCCTCCGGGTAGTCGACGGTCGCGCCGCCCCGGCTGACCAGCCCGTCCACCGCCACGTCACCGGCGTCGTCGTGCAGCGTGGCGAGCAGTCGGGTCAGCGCCGTCAGCGCGTCCGGCACCGCACCGCCGAACATGCCGCTGTGTACGGCGTGGTCGAGCGTGCGGATCTCGACGAAGCAGTTCACGATGCCGCGCAGCGAGGTGGTCAGCGCCGGTACGCCGATGTCCCAGTTGCCGGAGTCGGCGATCACGATCACGTCGGAGGCGATCTCGTCACGGTGTTCCCGGAGCAACCGCTCCAGCGAGTCGGAGCCGAACTCCTCCTCACCCTCGATGAACAGCACCACGCCGACCGGCAGGTCGTCGCCGAACGCGCGCAGCGCGGCCACGTGCGCCATGATGCCGGCCTTGTCGTCGGCCGCGCCCCGGCCGTAGAGCCGCCCGTCGCGCTCCACCGGCTCGAACGGGTCGCTCTCCCAGAGGCTCAGGTCGCCGACCGGCTGGACGTCATGATGGGCGTAGAGCAGCACGGTCGGCGCCCCGGGCGGCGCGGCCCGCCGACCGATGACCGCCGGCTGCCCGCCGGAACGCACGATTCGTACGTCGAGCGAGCAACCACGCAGGAGTTCGGCGACGGCCTCGGCGGAGCGTTCCACGTGTGCGTGGTCGAAGCCGTCGAACGCGATGCCGGGGATCCGGACGAGGCGTTCGAGGTCGGCCCGGACGCCCGGCAGCTCCCGCTCGATCGCGGCCCGCAACCCGGCCTCGGTGAAGATCGGTCTGGTCATGACCGGAATCGTAGGCCGACGTTACCGCTGGCTGCCCGCCGAGCCCGCCCGTGCTCGTTCCACATCCCGAAGAACGACCGGACCACCTCGTCGAAGCCGCGATCGTGCCGCAGCGGCCCGTTGCCGTCCACGGTTCGGACATACCAGTCAGGCCAATCGAACGTAGTGGATCTGCGGATCGAACGCCGCCCCGCCGACACCCCCGGCGTGAGCATCCGACTCTGCCGGCGCCGGGTGCTCGTCGGGTGCGCCGTCGACCACCAGATCGGCCCGCTCGGCGGTGGCGTCCGTACGGAAGTGTCGGCGCTCGCCCCGCCGCCACCGGATCAGGTACGGCAGCAGTTCCGCGCCGTCGCGGGACACCGCCCGGTCCAGCCGCAGTCGGGCCGACGCGGTCACGAAGGCCGTCAGGGTCAACTCCGGCGCGATAGCGGTCCGGCCACTGCTCACCCCTTCGAGCAGCACCACCGGCGCGGCCGGCACGGTGACCCAGCCGGGCTCGAACTCCTCGCGTACCCAGTCGTAGCGGCGGTACCGTCCGGGCCGACCGGCGCGCAGCGGGCCGAGCACCCACTCCTCCAGCCGGGGCCAGAAGCTGAACTGGTCGTCCCAGCCGTCCAGCAGGTCATCGGTATGCACCACCGGCACCTCCTGCGCACCGGCACCGCCACCCCCCAGCGCGGCGGCGAGGCGACCGGCGAAAACGGTCTTACCCGCGCCGCTGGGCCCGTCGACCGCCACCAACCGGGTACGCCCGAGCCGCGCCGTCCGCTCCAGAATCAGTCGAGCAAGATCCGCGTACGTCTCCACCCGCCCAACCACCCACGGCACGCTACCGCCCGCCCCTGTCCCGATACCGCCGGGGTGTTCAGGCGGCCGAGGGTGCGCCGGGAGGGATGAAGGGGAGGTTGGTGGGGGCGCCGGAGTCGATCAGGCGCCAGAGGGCCTCGGTGTTCAGGTGTTCCTCGACCAGGTCGCCGAGCAGGTCGAGGGTACGTTCCCGGGCGGCGGCGAAGGAGGTGTCCGGCGCGACCCGGAAGCCGTGCCGACCGGCCAACCGGGCCGCCTCGGTCAGGAACCGGCGGCGGAACCCGTCCGACTCGAACGCGCCGTGCCAGTGGGTGCCGAGGACGGCACCGACACTCGCCCCCTCCGCCCGCCCGTCCGCGTACGTGAGCAGCGGTGGCAGGTCGGCGTCGGCGCTGGAGACGTACCCGTGGTGGATCTCGTAGCCGTGCACCGGGAGTGAACCGTAGGCCGTGCCCACCGACCGGGTCACCGTCTTGCGCGGGGCGAAGGCGATCTCCGTCGGGAGCAGCCCGAGCCCGTCGACCGTGCCGCGCCGGCTCTCCACCTCGTCGTGGATGGCTCGGGAGAGCATCTGGAACCCGCCGCAGATGCCCAGCAGCGGGCGACCGGCCCCGGCGTGCGCGAGCACCGCGTCGGCGAGGCCGGTACGCCGCAGCCAGGCAAGATCGTCCACGGTCGACTTGGTGCCGGGCAGCACCACCAGGTCGGCGGCGGCGACCTCGCTCGGCTCGACGGTGAGCCGGACCCGTACGCCGGGTTCGGTGGCGAGCGCCTCCAGGTCGGTGGCGTTGGAGATCCGGGGCAGCCGGATCACCGCCACGTCCAGCCACTCGGTGCCCAGCGGCGGTGCCGGCCGACCGAGCAACCGGTCGTACGCGAGCGAGTCCTCGGCGTCGAGCCACAGGTCACGGTCCCAGGGCAGCACCCCGTACGTGGGTCGGCCGGTGACCCGGGCGAGCATGTCGACGCCGGGCTGGAGCAGTCCGAGGTCCCCCCGGAACTTGTTGATCACGAATCCGGCGACAAGTGCCTGGTCGGCGGGGTCGAGCAGGGCGACGGTGCCGAACAGTGAGGCGAAGACACCGCCCCGGTCGATGTCGGCGACCACGATGGTGGGCAGTTCGGCGTGCCGGGCCAGGCCCATGTTGACGTAGTCGGTGTCCCGCAGGTTGATCTCGGCCGGGCTGCCGGCGCCCTCGCAGATCACCACGTCGTACTCGGCGCGCAGTTCGGCCAGGGCGGCGAACGCGGTCCGGGCCAGCCGGGGCCGCAGCGCCCGGAAGTTCGTCGCCGTGATCGAGGCGGTACCGGCCCGCTCGGCCGCGTCCCCGGCTGGTTCGCGCAGCGCCTCGCCGAGCAGCACGACCTGGCTGGACAGGTCGCTGCCCGGCTTCAGCAGCACCGGGTTGAACCGCAGGTCGGGCGGGAGTCCGCAGGCGGCGGCCTGCATGGCCTGGGCCCGGCCGATCTCCCCGCCCCGGCCGTCCGGCCCGACCACCACGGCCGAGTTGTTGGACATGTTCTGTGCCTTGAACGGGGCCACGTTGACCCCCCGTCGACGCAGCCACCGGCAGATGCCGGCGGTGAGCACGCTCTTGCCCGCGTCCGAGGTGGTGCCGGCGACGAGCAGCCCGCCGCTCACCGCGGCTTCCGCCGTGCTCGGGAGGAGACCGCGGTCGCGCCGACGACCCGGCCGAGACCGCCCAGCACGGCCCGCCGGGGTCGGGCGGTGATCGCGTACGCCACGGCGACGCCGAGCGCACCGAGCCCGACCGTGCCGGAGAGCTTGGCCGCCCGGCGGATGTGCCGCGCCTCCGGCCGGGGGCCGTCCCCGAGGAAGGGCCGCACCTCGGAGCGCCCGAAGTAGACGTTGCGCCCGCCCAGCCGTACGCCGAGCGCGCCGGCCATCGCGGACTCGCACTGTCCGGCGTTGGGGCTGGGATGATCGTTGCGGTCCCGGCGCCAGACCCGCCAGGCCCGCGCCCGGTCTCCGCGTACGGAGGGGGCGGCGGCGATGGTGAGCAGCGCGGTCAGCCGGGACGGCACCAGGTTGAGCAGGTCGTCGAGGCGGGCGGCGGCGGTGCCGAAGCGCTCGTAGCGGGGCGACCGGTGTCCGACCATCGCGTCCAGGGTGTTGACCGCCCGGTAACCGACCAGTCCGGGCAGGCCGGCGACGGCACCCCAGACCAGTGGCGCCACCACGGCGTCGGAGGTGTTCTCCGCGACCGACTCGACGGTGGCGCGGGCCAGTTCGGGCTCGTCCAGCGTCGACGGGTCCCGACCGCAGAGGTGGCCGAGTCGCTGCCGGGCCGCCGGCAGGTCGCCCCGGCGCAGCGACCGGCTCATCACCGTCGCCTCGTGCCGCAGGGTCCGCCCGCCGAGCACGGTCCAGGTGCCGGCCGCGACCAGCGCCGCACGGGCCACCGGCCGGCGCCGGGTCGCGGTCGCCGCGGCCACCGCGACGAGCACGGGTACGCCCACCGCCAGCGCCGCGTACGCCGTACCGGCGGACCGGTTGGGCTGGTAGAGCCGGCTCTCCAGGGCGGCGGCGGCCTGCCCGAACCCCGCGACCGGATGCAGCCGGCGGGGATCGCCGAAGAGTGCGTCCAGTGCGTAACCGGCGGCCAGCCCGGCCGCGTTGGCGGTGCCACTGCCCAGCCACGACCCGCTCGCGCGGGCTCTGGATCTTGGCACGCTGGTTCCGTCCCGCCGTTCGATCCGACGATCGATCGCCTTCGGTCGCACTCCGACCACCCCCGGCCGGCAGCCTAGCCAGCGGATGCCTGCCGGACGCGACGGGGCGGCGAGCACTCCGCTTTCAGGCCGGAAGCATTTGCGGGTGCACCTGCCCGTCGAGCCGGCGCCGCCCGGTGGGAGCGAATCGTCCGGCCCAGCAGGCAGGTCGCCGCCGAAGGCCGCAGGACGCATGGGTGCGCGGCCCGGGTAGACGCTGGCAGCCGGCGGCGGTGGGAATCCGGTGACGGCGCTGACCAGCAACTAGTGCTCAGGACCCAGGTGGCTGCGTTCGCCCTCGTGGTCGAGGATGCAGAGGATCTCGGCCGGGCCGCCCTGCGCGCCAAATGCGTGGGGGACCATCGTGGAGAACTCGGCTGCCTCGTTCACCCCCACCAGGATCGTTCGCTCGCCGAGACGCAGCACGATCGTGCCGGAGAGCACGGTGAACCAGTCACGTCCCGGATGCACCCGCAGCTCTGCCGGCACCTCACGGGTGACCCGCAGTTTGGCGACGGTCTGGCTACTGTCCCGGGACAGTAGCCAGGTGGTGATGCCGCGCTCATCGTTGCAATGCGGGCGGATCACGACGTCGTCGTCGGCATCCGACTCGACCAGCTGATCAAGCGTGGTGCCCAGCGCTCGGGCGATCGCGGCCAGCTGGTCCAGGGCGATCCGCCGGTGGCCGGTCTCGATTCGGCTGAGCGTGGACGGGCTGAGCAGGCAGCGGGTGGCCAGTTCGTCCAGCGACCAGCCGCGGGCCACTCGCAGGCCGCGGATCCGCTGCCGGACCAGGGCCTCCAGGTCGTCGTCTTGCTTCATACGCAAGACACTATGCCAATACCGCAACGGGCGGCTACCGTCGACGCATGGCACACGACCACCTGATCGAGATGCTCGACCTGGACGCCGAGGTCCTGCACGAATACCACCGCGACCTGATCGGCTGGGTCGGCCGGGAGGCCGTCGACCGGCCTCGCGTCCTCGACCTCGGGGCCGGCAGCGGCACCGGCTCCCTCGCCCTCGCCCGGGAACTGCCCGGATCCGAGATCACCGCAGTCGACCTGTCCCCGGAGATGCTGGCCCACCTGCGCAGCCGGGCCGACGCCGCCGGGCTGGGCGAGCGGATCCGAACCATCGAGGCCGACCTCGATCGACCCTGGCCCGATTTCGGACCGACCGACGTGATCTGGGCCGCATCCTCGATGCACCACATGGGCGACCCCGGCCGTGCGCTCGCATCGGCATTCGGTGCGCTGCGGCCGGGTGGGCTGTTGGTGATCGCCGAGTTGGACTCGTTCCCGCACTTCCTGGCCGGCACCCCGGACGAGGGCGTGGAGGAGCGCGGTCACGCCGAAATGGCGAAACGTCGGGCCGAGGCGGGCCTGCACATGCACGAGAACTGGGGCGACCGGATCACCCAAGCCGGATTCAAGGCGGTGACCGAGCGACACATCGACATCGACCTCCGGCCGCCGCTGCCCGCAGCCACCGCGCGGTATGCCGAGGTCTGCCTGCTCCGGATGCGCCATGGGTTGGACGAGCGGCTGTCGTCGTCCGATCTCGCGGCCCTGAACAAGGTTGTCGCGGGCCTTGGCGACCGCGACGACCTCAGCGTACGCACCGAACGGACGATCTGGCTGGCCCGTCGCTAGCCCCGGCGACTACCCCTCAAGAGGAACTATGTACGCGTTGACGAAGAAGTGTTCAACCTTCGCCCAGTGGAGGTGACCCGCCTTCGCTTCGTCACCCTCCCCGCCGAGTACGACGTGAAGATGCACGGTCCCATCCTTGATCTCACCCGTGCCGGACAACTCGAATGGCTCGGCATACTCCGTGAGGATGTCCTTCGCGTGGTCATCCGCCGCCATGGTCGAGATACAACATCCCTCCACCGCCCCGATCAGGGACACGACCGCACCATCCGTCACACCGCGCGCCCGTAGTTCGGCCTTCAGCGTGGACACGACTTCCTGGCCGGGCCGGACGGAAACGAGGATCATCGGGGCCTCCCGGAAGTCACCGGATGATCAACCACCGGATCTGACCGAACCGATCGACCCCAGCGGCAGACCATCACCGGCCCGCCCGCTCGACCTCTTGCAGGACGAGGCCGAGGGTCTGTGACCGTCGGTCTGTCGGCAGCGCCGCCCACGCTCGCCGGGCATGTGTCACGCCGGCTGCCTTGTCACCGGCCTTGGCCATCATCAGGCCCCGGTGTAGCTCGATATGGGTCGCGAACCGCGTCAGGGACGCGGGCCGTAGTCGGTCCGCTTCGTCTTGAGCCCCGCTGCCGGGCCCAACTATCCCGAGCCGTGCGTAGAGCATCGACCGGAACGTGGCCATCCGCCAGGCGGGCACGGCGAAATCCGAGATCAGTTCGTCGGACGCGACCCGGTCGAATATCCGCCGAGCATCCTCGTCCGACGCAATCGCTCCGGTGAGGTCGCCGCGCCCGGCCGCGACATGAGCGCGTGCCATAAGCGCATTGAGACGCCCGAGTGACGGCCGGTCGGAGAGCCCGATTGCCTCGTCTGAATAGCGCTTGGCGACAGGGAGCGCCGCCCCTTCGTAGGCGAGCGCGATTGCCGCCCGTCCCCTGACCCACACCCGGACGCCCAGGTCGCTGGACCGGTCGGCTGCCGTCGCCGCGAGGTCGTACCACCTGACCGCCTCGCGTGGGTCTTTTGTGGTCTTCCCGTAAACCGCAAGCGCCCGCGCCGCGCTCGCCCACATCAGGGGCGTGTCCAGGTGCTGTTGCATGATCACGAGGTCGCCCGCGAGTCGACTCTGGAGTGCGTCCGCGCCAATCTCCATGTAGTCCCGACCGTACTGCGCCACACGCTCCTGCCAGTCCTCTTCAGCGCCTCGGCCGTTGAGAGCAGCGCTGAAACCAGACCTGATGAGTTCGCTGGCCGCAACAGGGCCGACCACGCCTGCGAGTAGTTGCCTGCGGTTCACGTCCGCATCTCCCAACGCCCGCGCGTACGCGAGCACGACATCGTCCGTCGCGGTCCGGCGACCGGCCTCAACGTTGCTCAGGTGAGTAGCCGAGTAACACGACCGGGCCGCGATGTAGGCCAACGTGACGCCGGCCTCGGTTCGAGCCTGCCGTAGCCGCGCGCCGAGATCGCTCACCGGCCGCCCTTCCTGAGGGGTTCTGAAGGCATGCCTTCCGAGCCTAACGCCACGATCACGAGACTGGACGCACCCGCATTGGCAGCAGCCCCGAAAGCGTCGGCCATTCGACGCGATCAGCCCGGCCGGGCGTCCTCCCACAATGTCACGAAGTGTTCGCAATAACGGTCAAAAGCGCCACCAGTCTGCCGGCGCCGAAGATACATCGTCACGGACTCCTGCCCGAGTAACGCTCCAATGTGAGTAGCCACGATCAGGTCATCGTCGAAGACCCACACGGACAGGGCCAGGTGCCTGTCGGTCAACCGGACCTCGGGCGGGGCCGGAAGCTTGCCGATCTCCGCCTGTGTGATCGCGATCCGGGTCGAGAGTGTCAGGGGTGACGCCTCCACCCGCTCACGCTCAGCCGTTGCCGGGCTTTCCGGGTCGCCTAGGAGGAACCGAACGTCAGCACCGGACGCCACCCGGTCGGCGAGGCTAGCGCCCCCGTCCGGCACGTCCAGCCACACGAAGTAAGACGTGTAGCCCCCGAGCCACAACCGGTGTGGGCGCAGCCCTTGATCCGTAGTCTGCCGGTGTGAAATTGACGACGCAGGCACGTGACCTGGCCACATCCATGCTGAGCGAGTCGCTGCCTCGACGGTGGGCACATGTGAAAGCGGTGGCTGCGAAAGCAGAGCGCGTCTCGGCGATGCTGGACCGGGCGGATCAGGACGTGCTGATTGCGGCAGCCTGGTTGCACGACATCGGGTACGCCCCGCCGTTGGCACATAGCGGGTTCCACCCGTTGGACGGTGCGCGGTGGTTGCGGTCGCGTCGCCTCGGCGAGCGGGTCGCCTGCCTGGTCGCGCACCATACCTGCGCGATACTCGAAGCAGAGGAGCGAGGACTGGCCGGCGCGTTGGATGCCGAGTTCCGACGGGAAGAGTCACCGACCGCCGACGCGCTCTGGTACTGCGACGCGACTACCGGCCCTGATGGACAGGATCTCGACGTGTTCGAGCGTCTGATCGAGATCCGGACCCGCTACGGCCCCGACGACCTGGTAACCCGCTTCATCGACCGAGCAGAACCCGACATTGTCGCGGCCGTACGGCGGACCGAGGCGCGTCTCGCCGCGCTGTGATCAGCCGATGTACGGCTGAGGCAGGTTCGCGTACCCGTGGTCGATGCGTAGGCGCATCGAAGGATGGATGCTCAGATCGTCCAGAACGGCTTGATCGACCCATGCGACCTGGGATGACTCATCGCTCTCGGTCGGCTCTCCGGACAGGTAGCGAGCCCGAAAGCAGAGCGAGAACTGTTGCCGCACTTCGCCGTCGCTGTACGCGATGACGTGGTTCGGATCGGTGTAGGTGCCGACCAGCCCGGTGACCGCGACGACGATGCCGGTCTCCTCTCTCGTCTCACGGACCACTGTCTCCGCGATCGACTCCCCGAAGTCCTGGGCTCCCCCCGGCAGCGCCCAGAGCTCGTTGTCGGTGCGCCGGATGAGTAGAACCCTGCCTTGGTCATCGAGTACGAAGGCGGTGACCGCGACGACGATGCTGTTGGGCTTGGGAGCGATGGGATCGTGGAAATATTCGGTTCGTGCCATGTCCTACAGCGCCTCTCGGTGCTCGCGCAGCGGCCGGGCGGTGGACCAGATTCGGTCGAAGCTGTCGGCGTACAGGTTGAACAGGTCTCCACCGGCAAGCCTACGAAGGTGAAGCGTCGGCGCGTGAGCGGCTGGAAATCCGAAGACATGCGGGTTGACCAGCATCTCGTCATCGAACTGGTAGATCGAGTTGTACAGCGTCGTCCGGTGCAGACCCAGGCTGACTCCCTCAACGCCATCGAGTTTGCCGTACCAGGCGAGGACGTTGCGGATCTTCGCCGAGATTGCGTCACCGATTCCCTCGTCCGCGCCGCGCTGTGCGACCTCCGGCGAATCTGGATCTCCAAGAAGGATTCGCACTCTCGCACCGGACTCAGCCCGCTCCCGCAGGATGGCGACCAGGTTTGGATGTTGCTCAGGCAGGAAAAGCCCGGCGTACACCAGGATCGAGATCTGTTGACCTGCCGTTGTCAGCAGCCGTCGCCATAGTTCGACGGGCACCGCCACACGGCGTGAATAGATCTGGATCAGTTCCGACTCACTGACTTCGGCGGCGCGCCCCGGCAGCAGGGCATCCGGCCACAGGTACGTCTGAGTCTCGCCGAGATGCGCGGCGAGCGCGTACCGATGTCGGGGATATGGGATGCGGTCCCGCGTAATCCACCGCTCGACCGTCTTCGGATCAACTCCGGTCACAACAGCGAGATCACCTGGGGTAAGGCGCTTCCGATGCATGGCATCGCGCAGACGCTCATTTGGCACGCCAACCTCCGAGAGACGTCTAGGGACGACTCAATCTATGACCGGACGTCCAAGGTTGTCCAGTGCTGTGGTGCTCCTTCGATAGTGAATTCAGGAAAGTAATGGACATGATCGAGCCGATGTCAACCACTGCGAATTGTGCCGCGACGATGCCCGTCCCATCGGAATTCTTCGCGGTCGGGGTGTCCGGTCGCGTACGGCGGAACCCGGAGGACTGACCGGTGGAGAACGAGCTGCCGATCGGGCGGCGGGTGGCGTACTGGCGTGGTCGTCGGAAGATGTCGCAACAGGTGTTCGGTGACCGGATCGGCAAGTCGAAGAGTTGGGTCGACAAGGTCGAGCGGGGCGAGCGGCGGTTGGACAAATATTCCGTGGTGCACACGATCGCAGGGGCCCTGGGGATCAGTGTGGACGTGCTGCTCGGCGGAGGGGAGAACACCGCCCGGGTGACCCCGACCGAGCCGATCGACCTGGACGGGATCCGGCGTACGCTCTCCCGCTTCGCGCCGGTCGCGTACCTGGGAACCTCCCGTACCGGACCGCTACTGCACGAACTGGAACAGGCGGTCACCCACGCGTGGCTGACCTGTCAGTACGGCCGCTACGACGTGCTGGTCCACGCGCTGCCGCGCCTGCTGCGTGACGTCCACACCGCCGAGGGCTACCACAGTGGGGACAACCGAATTCGGGCCGCGAGTCTGGTCGGGCAGGTCTACCAGGTCATATCGTCGGTGACCCGCAAGCTCGGCGCCCACGATCTGGCCCGGCTCGCCGCCGAGCGGTCGATCGACGCCGCGTTACGGGCTGACGATCCGTTGCTGGCCGGTACGGGTACGACCAGGTTCGCCAACGCGCTGCTCGCGGCGAGTGATGTGCGCGCGGCGTTCGAGGCGAACATCGTCATGGCGCACCGCCTCGCCCCGAACGGCCCCACCTGGGCCGATGCCGACCGGGTCTCCGTCTATGGGTCGCTGCTGTTGCAGGGGGCGATGGCGGCGGCACACCTGGGCGACAACCCGAGCGTTCGCGAGCTGCTGCGGGAGGCGCAGGTAGCGGCGACCGCCCTCGGCAGGGACGACAACCGGTACCGGACCTCCTTCGGCCCGACCAACGTCGAACTTCACCGTACGGCGGCCGCCGTCGAACTGGGCGACGGCCGACAGGCCATCGCCACTCACAACGCCCTACCACCGCGCCCGTTCGCTGCGCTGATGCCCGAGCGCCGCGCCCACGCCCTGCTCGACGTCGCCCGAGGCTACCTCCTGGTCGGCGACATGGCCCGCGCCGGGGACGCCCTCCTCGAAGGCGACCAGCACGCCCCGGCCGAGATTCGCTCGCGGCCGATGGCGCGGGACATCATGTCGGCGGTGCTGCGAGGCACAAGAGGCGCCCCACCCGCGCTGGTCGCGGAACTGGCCGACCGGATGGGGGCCAGGGTGTGAGCGACGACCAGGGCGACGGCGCCCCGATGGGCGCCCCGCACCGCCCCGGCACCGACTGGCGCTGTCGCGACGACGGCGAGGAGTGGCCGTGTCAGGTTTTCAAGCGCCGCATGTGGTCGCTCTACCGCAACGACCGCGACCGGTTCACGACGTTCATGCGGCACTTTCGCGACAAGGCAACCGCCGACCTGGACAACCTGACCGCCGAGCAGGCCGAAACCCGGTTCGTCGGCTGGGTCCACGACCCGCCGGTGCGGCGCCGGTTGCGGTCGGTCTGATCTTCCGGCCGAGGTGGGGCGGCGAGCACACCCGGTGCTCACACACCCCACCACCGACGGACCGCCCCGGTCAGGCCGGTACGGGCACCCGACTGCGCCCACGCCGGGCACGACCGCTGCCCGACCTGTCGTCAGCCCCCTGACCCGTCGCCGGTTCGCCACCGAGCAGCCGCTCGTCACCGGTGAACCCGTCCCCGGTCGGCCCGGCTGGCCGGTCGTCGTCCCGCAGTTCACCCGCTGGAGCCTCCTCCGCCGGCAACCCAGTCGGGTCGTCGGCGGGCGGCAGGCTCGGCAACTCGTCGCGCAGCGTCAGGAAGCGCTGGGTGGCACCGTCTCCGGCGGCTTCGCCACTGTCGGACGGGTAGCCCGTTCCGGGGCCGTAGCCGGTGTCGGGCTCGTAGCCCGTACCCGTGCCGTAGCCCGGGCCGGGCGTGAAGCCTGGGGCCGGCGAGACCGGTACGGGGGCGTAGCCGGGTTCGTCGTCCAGCGGCCGGTCGTCGGGCCGGGCCGGCGCCTGCGCGTCCGGCACCGGTGCGGTCTCCTCGCCCCGCACCCGCTGCTCGGCTTCGGCGTCCTCGATCGAGCTGGTGGTCATGGTCGGGCGGTTGCGGGCGAACTTGCCCCGGCCCCGGGACAGGTCGTGACCGACGGCGACCGCCTCCATCTCGTACATGGTGCGGTGGTTACCGGCGTCGTCGACCCAGTCGCGGGTGTACATCCGGCCGACCACGACGATCGGGTCGCCGGTCATCACCGAGGAGGCGACGCCCTCGGCGAGCTTGCGCCAGCAGTTGACCCGTACCCGAAGGCTGTTGCCGTCGACCCAGCGTCCGCTCTCCCGGTCGAGCCGGCGCGCGGTCGACGCGACCTTGAAGTTGGTCACCAGCGTGCCGCTCTGGTTGGTACGCCGCCACTCCGGGGCGGTGAGCACATTACCCACGACAGTTACATAGGTGTCGAACATTCTCTCTCCATAGCTTTCACGATGAATCAGGCGAATGGCTGCGAGTCGACTCGCCGTCGAGCCTGGCGGGCGGGCAGCCGTGACGCCACCGGCCGGGCGCGACCTGTGGACAACCCGGCGACCGGTGGATAAAGACCTGATCAAGCGCGAATGTGCTATGTCGAGATAACGTCAAGCCCGTGGAACCCGATGTGCTCGGCGGAGCGTACGAGAGCCAGACGATCGATCTCGGGCACGACGACGAGGGGCCGGTGCGGGCCACCCTGGTCCGCCGTCGGGCCGACCGGCCCACCGGTCGCGCCGTGCTCTACCTGCACGGATTCGCCGACTACTTCTTCCAGGCCCACCTGGCCGACTTCTACGTCGAACGCGGTTGGGACTTCTACGCGCTCGACCTGCGCAAGTACGGCCGCAGCCTGCTCCCGCACCAGACGCCCAACTTCTGCCTCGACCTGACCGACTACTTCCCCGAACTTGACGCCGCCGCCGACATCATCCGCAACCAGGACGGCAACCACACCCTCCTGGTCAACGGACACTCCACCGGCGGCCTGCTCGGGGCCCTCTGGACGCACGCGAGGCGGGACAGCCGACTCGTTGACGGGTTGTTCCTGAACAGCCCGTTCTTCGACCTCAACGCGCCGTGGCTGGCCCGCAGGCCGCTCGCCGCCGCCGTGGCCCAGTTGGCCCGGCGGATGCCGTACCTGGTCATCCCGATCGCGCTCTCCCCGGTGTACGGGCAGAGCCTGCACACCGAGCACCGGGGCGAGTGGACCTACGACCTGACCTGGAAGCCGCTCGGCGGTTTCCCCGTACGGGCCGGTTGGTTGGCCGCGATCCGTCGCGCCCAGCGGCAGGTGCAGACCGGGCTGGCGATCTCCGTACCGGTTCTGCTCACCTCGTCGACGCGCAGCCTCCGGAGCACGACCTGGCACGAGTCGGCGACGCTCGCGGACACCGTGCTCAACGTGGCGGACATGGCCCGGTGGGCACCGATGCTGGGACGGCACGTGACCCTGGTCCGGTTCGACGGCGGCCTGCACGATCTGACCCTGTCCAGCCCGGCAATACGCGAGCAGCTCTTCAGCGAGGTGGATCGGTGGATCGACGCCTTCCTCGCCCGAACTCCCCCGGCTGCGGAGACTCCGACCAGCGCACCACCGGACCGGACTCCGCAGCCGGCTCCGGCTCCGACGGCTCCGCCCGGTCCGGCTCCCCGTACGGCACCGGCTCCGGCTGCACCGACACGGGCCGGTACGGCAGCCGAGCCGGCTCCCGGTACCCCGAACGCCCCGGCGGCGGGTACGCCGGCCGATTCGACTCCTCGTACGCCGGTCGATCCGCTCCCGGCCGCGGACCCGGCCGCTCGCCCACCGGCCGCAGACCCGACCGTTCCGTCGGCGGCTGCGGACCCGGTTGTTCGGCGCTCCGCCGGGGACCCGGCCGTTCCGTCGCCGGAGGAGGCACCGGGCGTTCCGGTGACGGCTGGTAGGGCGGCCGGGGTGGCTGCTGGACCACCCGACGAGCCGATCCGGCGGTCGGCGCCGCCGGATGAAACGGCAACCACATCCCCTGCCGCCAGACCAGCAGGTCACGGCTGAGCGGGTGCGGGTCACCGGCGAAGAAGACCCGGTCCACCGCCCGGCGTGCCTTCTCCCGACCGGGCCGTGACTGGGACCCGGTGACGATCACCACGTCCCGGGCCGGGACGCCGATGACCAGCTCACCGGGGACCGACTGTTGCAGGTCGTTCCAGAACTCGTCGACCAGCAGCACGCTGGACTCCAGGCCGTCGAAGGAGAGCAGCAGCGCCGGCGGCTGGCCGGAGATCCGCAGCCGGCTCATCGCCAGGTCGAGGTTCTGCATCGCGGTACGCCGCAGGGCCCGCCGCCCGACCCCGCTTCGCTCCAGGTCCGCCCAGGTAACCAGGCGCTCACCGTACGGTGGGCCGAACGAGTAGGCGATGCCTATGTCGTCGGAGAACTCGTCGAGCAGCATGTCCCCGCCGAGCTGCTCATCAACAGTCGACACAAGCAGCGGCAAAAACTGGGTGCTCGTCACCTGCACCCGTGAAAACCTAGTATGTGCTGGCCGGGCCGGCGACCCCCGTCCAGCCGGACAACCGTCCGGCAGCGCGGGTACCCTTCTCGCGCGCGAACACAGCAGGCGCTCGTAGCTCAGCGGATAGAGCAGGGGACTTCTAATCCCAAGGTCGTAGGTTCGATCCCTACCGGGCGCACCAGAAAATCGCAGGTCAGGAGCAGTCAAGCCAGGAAGGAGCGACTCGCTTCCAGACCTTCCGTGCCGACTCCATGACTCACCGTGACCAAAACCCGATCGCGAAAAAATTTCCGCGCGTGCACCCCGTCAGGCCCCGCCGCCCCGGCTGATCCGATCAACCGAGGTGGGCTGTGCCGACGTCACCGCCGGTACAGCCCACTCGACCTGGCCCAGGGGGCGAGGCGTACCGCAGCCGGCCCTTTGGTGGTTCGGCGCGCACTATCCGGAGCGCAGGACGACGTCCTTGCTCAGTCCGGCCCAGCCGGTGGCGCGAGCCCCGGTGATCGCGTCCCGCAGCCCGTGTACGTCGACCGCCTGCTCCACACCAGCCCGGATGATGTTGACGGTGAACCGCTCGCAGAGGAACGTGAGCAGTTCGTCGTCGGCGTGCATCACCTCGCAGATGCCGGCGACCGTACGACCGCGCAGCAGGCCGGCCATCCCCTCCAACGCCGCCAGTTCGTGTCCCTCGACGTCGATTTTGAACAGCAGCGAGTCGTCGGGTTCGAGGGTGATCCGCTCGTCCAACCGGAAGCAGTCCACCGACACGCCACGGTCGCTCGGCAGACGCAGCGAGGAGACCCCGGAGTGCTTGTGGAAGTTCAGCCGGGCGGTCCCCGCCTCGTCACTGGCGGCGCCCTCGTGCAGCACGATCTGGGGGTAGTCCTCGGCGGTGTGCCGTACCGTCTCGCGCAGCCGGCGCAGCACCACGGGATTCGGCTCGACCAGGTGCAGTTGGCGCAGCCGCCGGTGGTAGCGGGTGGAGAAGGCCACCTCGCCGTAGTTGGCGCCGATGTCCAGGGCGACGGTGGGGCGGAGTTCCCCGGCGAGCCGGCGCCAGGTGGCGACCGCGCTCCGGTCGAGGTTTCCGTTGTACATCGCGAGCAGTACGCCCCGGATGTCGGCGGGATCGGCGTGCATGCGTACGCCGATCTCGTTGCGGAACGCACCGGACCGCGCCCGCAACGCCGTCCGCTGCGCGACGATGCGTACCCGCTGTCCACCCGAGATGTGGAACGCCTGTCGTAGGACCGACCGGAAGTTGGCCACGCCTCGCCTCCCTCCTGCTCCAGCCCGCTCGCCTGAATCACGCGCACGGAGTACGCGCCCTCACCGCAACGATGCAGGTAGCCGGAAGGTGACGCTCTGTCGTGGACCCGATCGACCGTACGGCGAGCGGAAGGCGCCGGTCAGGCGGCTCAGTCGATCGGCTTCGCCGGGTTGGCCGGGGCGAGGAAGGGGGTCGAGGAGCGGCTGTCGCGCCGGCGTTCCTCGCGCCTGGCCCGCTGTTCGGCGCTGTATCGCTTGCGGGCCGCCAGGTCGCGCCGCCAGCCTTCGCGCGCCTCAGCGGTGGTGCCCTGTACGGCGTTCTCCACCGTCGGCGGCCCGAGGATCTTGAACAGGAAGTCGAACATCCGGTCCTGCCCGGCCACCCGGCCGAGCAACGGTCGTTTCGCTCCGGATCCGCCCACGCCGACCACACTCCCGTCGTCACGCCCCGATATTTGGTACACCAATAGTTTGCACACCAAATACTTCTCGGGCAAGGGGCCGGGACTGTGATCGATCCGATCCCGCCGGCCGTTCAGCCCGTGGGCGTACCGCCGTCGCCGACGGCCCGGGTGGCGCCGATCAGCCGGGTCAGCGACTCGTGCAGGCGCTGCAACTCGTCCAGCTCCATGCCGAGCCGCTCGACCACGGCCGGCGGGATCCGCTCCGCCCGCTCCCGCAGCACCCGGCCGGACTCGGTCAGCACCACGGCGAGCACCCGCTCGTCCTGCGGGTCCCGCTCCCGCCGGATCAGGCCGTTCGCCTCCAGCCGCTTCAACAGCGGGGACAGCGTGCCGGGGTCGAGCTGCAACAGTTGGCTGAGCGCCTTGACCGACAGCGGTGTGGTCTGCCACAGCGCCAGCATCACCAGGTACTGCGGGTGGGTCAGCCCCATCGGCTCCAACAGCGGCCGGTAGATCGCCACCACGTTCCGGGAGGCGACCGAGAGCGCGAAACAGATCTGCCGCTCCAGCGCCAACGGGTCGACCAGTTCCCGCCCGTCACCCATCGCCGTTCCCCCGCTCGCTCACCCGTACCCGGTGTCACCGCACCTCGGGGCGAAGGCTACCGGGCCCGACAGACGCCGCCGGCCGGGTACGCGCGGTACCCGGCCGGCGGTGTGCCGTCGTGCGGGTGGCTCAGACCGGGAAGCCGTACCGGGCCGCGTGCTCGGGATCGGCCGGGTCGATCTGGCGGATGCCCTCGTCGGCCAGCCGCTTGTTGATCTCGTCCAGGTGCTCGCGGACGAGCTGCGCCTCTTCGTCGGTGGTCTTGCCACGGTGCGGCTTGCCGGCGTGCTCCAGCGTGGCGTAGTCGAGCCGGTCGGCAACGGCCTTCTTGGCCGCCCTCGGCGGCTTGATCCGTTCCGCGGTCCTGAGCAACTGCGCCATCGGTACGTCGGTCGCCAACGTGTCGAACTCACTGGCCGTGAGCACCACCCGGCGCGGCTCACCGCCGCCGTGGCTGTCGTAGATCTCGACGATCGCCACGTCCAGCGACGCGTCGTCGATGCTCTCCACCTCGACCGACCGGGCCTCCAACTGCACGGGTCCGGCGACCAGGTCGGGATGTTCCAGGACGATGACGCGGACCACCTCGTCGTCGGACTGGAGGACCTTGCCGCTGAAGTCGGAGACGTGAACGGTCTTTCTACCCATGCGTGAAACTTCTCCTGTCCGGTGGTACTGCCAGGGCCAGAGGTCGAAGTTACCCGACAGGTGTGCGAACGGACGGGTAGGGCCGGTGTGTCGCGCGACCGGTCCGGTCAGCCCGCCGCCGAGCCTCCCGGCAGTGCCGCCAGCTCGGCAAGTTCGGCGTTACGGGCCCGCTCCACCCCGGCGGCGAGGGCCCTGACCTGGTCGCTGCCGCCGGACTCCTGCTCCCCCTTGGACAACAGCACGCTCTGGGCCAGGTGCTCCCGTACCAGGGTGGCCGCACGGGTGGCGAACTCGGCGGCCGGTGCTTGCTTGAGGTCGGCGACCCGCGACTCGGTGACCATGCCCGGCATCTGGTGGCCCTCGTGGATGTTCTCCTCGACCACGTTGCCGGCGGCCAGCAGCGACCGCATCTCGCCCACCTCGGCCCGGTGCGTCCCGGCGAGCCGACCGGCCAGGTCACGCAGGGCCGGCGGGGCGGCCTCGCTGGTGTCGAGGTAGGAGAAGAAGGCCAGCGCGCTGTCGTTCATCGGAACCATCAGCTGGAGGTACGCCAGATCCGTCCCGCCGAGTTCGACCGCTGCCGGCGTCGTCGCCGGTCGGGTCGCGCTCACCGCCGGTTGGTCCGCTCTCGCCCGCGATCCGTCCCGCCCCCAACCCTGTACCAGCGCCACGGCCAGCACCGTCGCGACCAGGATCGCGACGGCGCCGACAAGTCGGTAGTTCGGGGTACGGGCGGTGGTCATAGGGGGCACACCCTTTCTCTCTCCGCGCGGCGGTAGGACGGACCCGGCGAAACGGGGCGGGGCGGGCGGCGGTAGGTGGACCGCCGCCCGCGTGAGTCCAGCCCGCGTCAGTTCAGCCCGCGGCCTGGAAGGCTCGTCCGACGGCGGTCGCCTCGGTACCGGTACGGAACAGTCCGGACTGGTCCCTGTCGGTGGCCGGCAGACCGAACCAGGCGTACCGGTGTACGAAGGGCAGACCGGCGAGCATCTTCGCCGAGGCGGTGACGAACGCCGCCTGCTGCTCCTGGGTCGGGAAACGTTGGCCGCCGTTGACGAAGTTCATCAGCGCGAACTCGGTCAGCCAGATCGGGAGCTTGTAGCGGTTGTAGACCGCCTGGATGTACTGCCTGAGCTGGTTGACGGCGTTGGTGGTGTTGAAGTCGCCGCCGTACCAGTGCAGGGCGATGAAGTCGACCCGCAGGTTGCGCGCCTTCGCACCGGACATGAACCGGTCGAGCCAGCCGCCCGCGTCGGCACCGCCCCACGCCACCGCCGGGCTACCCAGGGTGGCGCCGGTGGCGACCAGCTGCGGCCACAGGTCGAGCGCCGCCTCGGGCGACATGTTCGACTGCTCGGCCATGTCCGGCTCGTTGAAACCGAGCAGGTACGGCCCGGCCGCCTTGGCCTTGGCGAGTTCGCCGGGATTGACGCTCTTCGCACCCCAGATCATCGGTACGAAGTTGACCCCGCTCGGCGTGGTGATGCCCGCGTGGCCGGCGTTCCAGGTGTAGTACCAGCTCGCCTTGGAGTTCGCCAACGCCTGACTCGCGCCGTTGAAGTCCCAGACGGCAACGCCCTTCTTCGCCGACGACACCGCCGGACCGCCGGCCGGAGGCTTGGTGGTCGGCTTGGCCGTCGGCGGCACCTTCGGTGAGGTGCTGACGGTGGGCGACGGGACGGGCGACCCGGACGGCACACCGGGCGAACCGGACGGCCCGGCCGTGCCCGCCGGGCCGGAGCCGGTCTCCGCCGAGGCGGACGCGTCCGGACCGGCGGCTCCGGGTACGCCCGACGTGTCCGCACAACCGCTGAACAACACGGCGCTGAGCAACAGAACAGCGGTGACGGGTCGAAGTCTTCCGAGGATGGGTCGTGTGGTCATACGGTGGGCACACACCTTTCTCTCTCCGCCCGAGACAATACGTGGACAGGGTCGACGAACTCGACTCGGATCCCTTATCTTTCACTTAACTCCTGGCCCCGTATCAGCCCGTACGGCCGCGCTTTATCTTCACCTTAAATCTGTAATCCCACGGATCCGACGACGCTCACCACGGGTGGACGACAAGTCGGACGGCCACCCGTCGACAACACATAAGCGCTGGTCACGACGGGCCGGTACGGGCACGGCAATGGTCACCGGATGAGCGGCACACCGAACCCCGCCCACGCCTCGCGGCTTCGATTACGGAATTTGTGGCCAATCCCACGAAGAGCACGAGGAATTGCCGGCCGCGGTCATCCACGGGCGCGATGATTGGTTTGATCGATGCGACCGTGAAAGGTCTGCCACAGTGCGGCGAGCGCGCGGGAAAAATGACGGTCGCACGGGCGGCGGCACGTCGACCGCCGCCCCGCGCGCAATCAGCCGGCAGCCTGGAACGCGCGGCCGACGGCGGTCGCCTCGGTACCGGTACGGAACAGTCCGGACTGGTCCCTGTCGGTGGCCGGCAGACCGAACCAGGCGTACCGGTGTACGAAGGGCAGACCGGCGAGCATCTTCGCCGAGG
Organism: Micromonospora sp. NBC_01699; assembly: GCF_036250065.1. NCBI lineage: Bacteria > Bacillati > Actinomycetota > Actinomycetes > Micromonosporales > Micromonosporaceae > Micromonospora > Micromonospora sp. NBC_01699. The sequence continues at coordinate 6,675,565 of NZ_CP109199.1, forward strand.
CGGTGACGAACGCGGCCTGCTGCTCCTGGGTCGGGAAACGTTGGCCGCCGTTGACGAAGTTCATCAGCGCGAACTCGGTCAGCCAGATCGGGAGCTTGTAGCGGTTGTAGACCGCCTGGATGTACTGCCTGAGCTGGTTGACGGCGTTGGTGGTGTTGAAGTCGCCGCCGTACCAGTGCAGGGCGATGAAGTCGACCCGCAGGTTGCGCGCCTTCGCACCGGACATGAACCGGTCCAGCCAACCACCCGCGTCCGCACCGCCCCACGCCACCGCCGGACTCCCCAACGTCGCACCCGTCGCGACCAATTGCGGCCACAGGTCGAGCGCCGCCTCCGGCGACATGTTCGCCTGCTCCGCCATGTCCGGCTCGTTGAACGTGAGCAGGTACGGCCCGGCCGCCTTCGCCCGCGCCAGCTCGGCGGCGGTGACATTGGTCGAAGCCCGGATCATCGGCACGAAGGTCACCCCGCGCGGGGTGGTGATCCCCGGATGCCCGGTGTTCCAGTTGTAGTACCAACTCGCCTTGGAGTTCGCCAGCGCCTGACTCGCACCGTTGAAGTCCCAGACCGAGACACCCTTCTTCGCCGACGACACCGCCGGTCCGACGGCCGGCGCCTTGCTGCTCGGCTTGGCACTCGGAGTGACCTTCGGCGACACGCTCGGCGACGGGGTGGGCGCGACGGTCGCGGTGGCGTTCAGTGGTGCCTCGGCCGCCGGCGGCGCGGCGGACGACGGCGGCGGGCCGGTCAGCCTGGTCACGACCAGCGCCCCGGCCACCAGCGCGGTCACGGTGGCCGCGGCGGCGAACGGGACCGCCGCCTTACCGAGGCCGCCACTGAACAGGTTGCCCAGCCAGCCGGGGGCGTCGACGGTGGACGGGTCGGGTGTCAACGGCGTACCGCTGCCGGCGCCGACCTGGTGTGACGTGGCGGCGGCGTGCGGGGTGGCCGCGCCGGCGTGGGTGGCGGCGGCAGCGGCGAACTGGTTGCCGAAGTTCGCCGGCAGCGGGAGCAGCGGCAGGCCGGCGAGCAGCCGGTCGATCGGGAGGAAGTCCTCGCGGTAACGGCCGCAGACCACGCAGTCGCGTACGTGCCGGGCCAGGCGCTTGCGCCACAGCGGGGTGGGGGTGCCGTTCCAGCCGGCCGTCATGCCGCGCAACTCGTTGCAGCCGGGCCGACCGCGCAGCGCCCGGACGACCGTACGGGCGGTCTGGATCTGCTCCTTCATCCGGTGGATCCGTACGGCGGCGTGGCTGGCGCTGAGTCCGAGCGCGGCGGCCAGGTCGGCCCGGTCGAGTTCGCCGGTCTCCTCCAGCCACCAGAGGGCGAGCAGTTCCTGGTCGTCGGAGTCGAGCCAGCGGGTCGCCTCGGCAACCTCGCGGCGCTGGTCGGTGAGGCCGAGCCGGAGGATCGTCACCTCGGCGAAGTCGGCGGCCGGATCGGGCACCTCGTGGATCGCCTCCACCCCGGCGTCGCGGATCAGCGCGGTCCGGCGGTGCTGCTCCCAGTTGCGGATCTGACGGATCGTGATGGCGACCAGCCAGGGCCGGAACGCCTCGGGGTCACGCAGGTCGGACAGGTGCCGGACGACCCGTACCAGGGTCTCCTGGACCACGTCGTCAACGTCGACGTGACCGCGCAGCGCCCGGCCGACGATGTTGTAGACGAGCGGCAGGGAGTCCGCCACCAGATCGTCGAGCGCGTGCTGACTGCCGCGCTGGGCCGCGATGACCATTCCGGTATCGGGTACGCCCCGACCGACTCCGGACATGGCGTCTCACTCCCCTTCGATCTGACCGCCGGTGCGGCTGTCCGCCCGATTGTGGCGAGGCGCCCGAGCGTCAGGGCGCGTTGGGCCGGACTTCGTCCGACCTCTCCCTGTCAGGAGACTGGCACGGGCCCGGAAGATTACGAAAACCTCCGCGAATTCAGGGCGCGGGTCCGGCCGGTCGGTCGGCGCAGGCTAGGCAACTCTCGAACATCCTGTCAACCCCGGTGCGGGCGGCCATCGACGCAGGTCGGGACGGTTGCGGCGGTGCCGGCACCGGCTCACCGATGGCAATGATCCGTTGACATTTTCGGCGACCGGCCGGAGCATCACGGGCATGGCAGATCCCGCCGAGCGGCCGAGCCGGTCGCTGCGCGACCACCGCACCCTGGCGACCACCGCGGCCGCCGCCGACCCGAGCCCGGAGCAGGTGCTGGCGGCGCTGGCGCTGCTGGACGGCGTACGCGCGGATCTGGATCGGATCGAGCGCGTGCTGATCGGTTCGGCGCGGGAGCAACGGACGAGCTGGGCCCGGATCGCCGCCGCGCTGGGCCTGGCCAGTCGGCAGGCGGCCGAGCAGCGCTGGCTGCGGCTGAGGGCCGAGGGCGGTCGGGATCCGGTCCAGGTACGCAACACGCCACAACGTCAACGAACAATTGACAACGCGTACGGGGTAGCGATCCGGCGCCTGCGGACGGCCACCGTCAACGCGTACCGGCAGCTCGACGCCGACCCCGACTGGGATGCCCGGCACCCGCGCGCGGCGCTGGCCCGGACCAGCGTCGAGGCGGCCCGCACGGCTCCACCGGGTGCGCTGTTCGCACTGGTCATCGAGGCAATGGCGGATCTGGACGCGATGACGGCGACCCCGCCGCCACAACCACTGCCGCAACCGCTGCGTACGGCACTCGACCGGTTGCGCCGGGCGGTCGACGCCGCCCGGCCGGTGCCCGGAGGCTGAGGCGGGCACGGCGTACCCGGCTTGACACCCGTACCGGGCCTCACCCAGGATTGAGCCTGTTCGACTCAAGCTTGGGGAGGCTCAGGGTGCGACTGCTCCGGGACCGCAACACACTCCTCTTCGTCGGCGTCTCGCTGGTCGCGGGCTTCGCCGGTACGGCGATGTCGCTCGCCGCCGGGCTGTGGGCGATGGACCTGACCGGCTCGGCCAGCCTGGCCGCCATCGCCGGGGCGTGCGTCTTCCTGCCGAGCCTGGCCGGGCCGCTACTCGGTGCGCTGGTCGACCGGCTGCCCCGCCGACCCCTGCTGGTCTGGACCAGCCTGATCCTGGCCGGACTGCTGCTCCTGCTGCTCGTCGTCCGCTCCGCCGACCAGTTGTGGCTGCTCTACGCGGTGATGCTCGGCTACGGCGTCAGCTACGTACTGCTGGACGCGGGCGAGGCGGCGGTGCTTCCGACGGCGCTGCCCGACGAGCGGCTCGGTGAGCTCAACGGCCTGCGGATGACCGCCCAGGAGGGCACCAAACTGGTCGCCCCGCTGGTCGGCGCCGCCCTGTTCACCCGCGTCGGCGGCCCGGCGGTCGCGGTGCTGACCGCGACCCTGCTGGCCGTCGCCGCAGCCCTGTACGCCGCCGTCCGCACCACCAACGCACCACCGGGCAGGGCCGCCCCTTCCACCGTCAAGACGAGAACGAAGCGCTCCTTCCTGTCGGGGCTGGACTTCCTGCGGTCGCATCGACCGCTGCGCGCGGCCGTGCTGGTCGCCGCGGTCAGCATGCTGATGGCCGGACTCGGCACCGCCGTGCAGTACGCGGTGGTCGACGACGGTCTGCACCAGCCGGTCGCCTTCCTCGGCGTACTCGCCTCGGTGCAGGGCGTCGGGTCGATCGCCGGCGGCCTGCTCGCCGGCCAGTTCCTCAACCGGTACGGCGAACTGCCGCTCGCCGGCTGGGGCGCGCTGCTGCTCACCGCCGGTACGGCCCTGCGGTGCCTGCCGTGGACCCCGGCGGTGCTGGTCAGCGCCCTACTGATCGGTGTCGGCCTGCCATGGACGGTGATCGCGGCGATGACCGCGGTCCAGCGGCAGACACCGCACGCACTGCTCGGCCGGGTCGCCGCCACCGCCAACTCGCTCGTCTTCGCGCCGACCTCGCTCACCCTGCTGACCGGGGCCGGGCTGCTGGCCCTGCTCGACTACCGGATCCCGCTCGGCGTGTCGGCACTCGGCACGCTGCTGGCCGGCGGCTGGGTGCTGACCCGCCGTTACGACCCACGGGGTGGGGACTCCACTCCGGCCGGGGACTCCGCCCCGGTCGAACCGGGCATCGGGTCCGACCGGGGCGTGGCGGACGTGGCGCGGCGGTGACGGCCGACCGGTACCCGTCGGTCACCGTCGGTCGACCCGGGAAAGCCGGGTACGGGACCTCGCCCGGACCACCCCCGATAACCAGGGTCCGAGCCGGTTCCCGCGCGGCCCGGCCTTCCCGGATCGACCCGCACACGCCGGTACCGGTCAGTTCCGGCCGACCTGCTCCGCCACCCGCTCCAACCGGTTCCGGTAGTCCTGCCACCACGCCTCGTCACCCGGTGGCAGGAAGTTCTCGTCCCGCTGTAGTCCGGCCGCCCCGTCGATCAGCTCGCGGACGATGTCGGCGTGTCCGACGTGCCGGTGCGTCTCGGCGATCAGATGGGCCAGGATCCGGTGCAGTGTCGCCCGCCGGTCCTGCTCCGGCCACCACATCACGAGGCCGGTGGCGTCCAACGCCAACTCCTCGATCGTGGCGTCGGCGTGCTTCCAGACCCGTTGGTAAAGGTCGACGACGTACTCGCGGGACTCGTCGGCGGTGGCCCACATGTCCGTGTTGGGGGCGAAGGCGTCGGGCCCCAGGTCCGGCCGGAACCACGGCACCGGTTCGGCGAAGTCCCGGCCGAAGACGAATCCCAGGTACAGCAGCTCGACGCTGATCAGGTGTTTGACCAGCCCCAACAGGTTGGTGCCGGTCGGTGTCAGCGGCCGGCGGAGGTCGTACTCGGAGAGCCCCTCCAGCTTCCAGACCAGGGCCTCGCGGGCCTCCCGCAGGTAGCGGTGAAAGTCGGCCTTCAGCTCCGCATCGGTCATGGTCACGGTCACGGTCCCAGCAGTCCGACGGGGTTGCCGTCGAGGTCGCCGAACACGGCCATCCGCCCCTGCCCCGGCACGCTGACCGGGTCCATGGTCCGGGTTCCGCCGAGCTGTTCGGCCCGCGCGAGCGCGGCATCGACGTCGTCGACCCGGAAGTAGACGACGATCCCGGTGTACGGGCTGTCCGGGCCGGCCTGGCCGATCCCGCCGACCGGTGGCCCGCCATCCCCGCCCACCAGCGCGTACGTGCCGTCCAGGACGTGCACCGGCCAGCCGAACATGTCCTGGTAGAAGCGGTGCGCCCGGGGGCCGTCGGGGGTGGAGATGTCGAACCACGCGGGTGTCGGGTTGTGTCCGGTCTGAGTCATGGCGTCCTTGTCTGGCAGTGCCCGGTATTGCTCGGTCGATAAGGAAGACCGCCGTGATGGGGCAGAATCATCGCTCGTGAACGACATTTCTCGGTCGACGCCGGAGCCGACGACGTCGGACCCGGAGCCGGGGACGTCGAGCCCGGAGCGGCAGACGTCGGACCCGGAGCCGGCGACGGAGGGTTCGGCCGAGCGCGACCTGGTCCGGGCGCGCGACGGGGACGACGCCGCGTTCACCCGCCTGGTACAGCCGCTGCGCCGGGAACTGCACGCCCACTGCTACCGCATGCTCGGCTCGACCCATGACGCCGACGACGCGCTCCAGGATGCCCTGCTGCGGGCCTGGCGGGGGCTCGACCGGTTCGAGGGGCGCGGATCGCTGCGCTCCTGGCTCTACACCGTCGCCACCCGTACCTGCCTGGATGTTGTCGAGACCCGGGGCAGGCGGGCGCTGCCGGTCGACCTCGGGCCGTCCAGCGAGCATGCGGTGCTGGCCCAGCCGCTGACCGACATCGCCTGGCTGGGCCCGTACCCGGACGCGGGGCTCGGTGCAGGCCCGGCCGCCCCGGAGGCGCGGTACGAGCAGCGCGAGGCCGTCGAACTCGCCTTCGTCGCCGCCCTGCAACACCTGCCGGGCAACCAGCGGGCGGCGCTGCTGCTGTTCGAGGTCCTCGGCTTCTCCGCCGCCGAGATCGCGATCATGATGGACACCAGCACCGCCTCGGTGAACAGCGCCCTGCAACGGGCCCGCCGGATCGTCACCGAGAAGATCCCCGGGCCCAGTCAGCAGCAGACGCTGCGGGAGATCGACGACACCCGCCTGCGGGAGGTCGTCGGCGCGTTCTGCACCGCCATGGAACGCGGTGACGCCACCGCCCTGGTCGCCCTGTTGACCAAGGACGTCACCTGGTCGATGCCGCCGCTGGCGCACTGGTACCACGGCCTCGACGCGGTGATGGACTTCGCCGTGGAGGTCCCGCTCACCCGCTGCCCGAGCTGGCGGTACCTGACGACCGGCGCGAACGGCCAGCCCGCGGTGGCGTTCTACCTCGGCGAGAGCGCGACCGCCACGCACCTGGCCTGGGGGATCACCGTGCTGACGCTGCGCGGCGAGCAGATCGCCGAGATCACCTCGTTCCTCGCCCCGGAGGACTTCCCGGCCTTCGGGCTGCCCGCCTCGCTGCCCTGACCCGAGCCACCGGCGATGCCCCGAACGGGTGGATTGGCGAGTACGACGGCTGGGCATTACCCCTGCGCGTCGGGTTGACCGCTGCCCGTCGCCTAGTCGATCGTGGGGCGAAGGAGCAGCATGCAGGTCTGGCCGGGGGAACCGTATCCGCTGGGAGCGACCTACGACGGCACGGGCACCAACTTCGCGATCTTCTCCGAGGTCGCCGAGTCGGTCGAACTCTGTCTCTTCGACGAGTGGGACCTCGGCGCCGAGCGGAAAGTCCGGCTCCAGGAGGTGGACGCGTACGTCTGGCACGCGTACCTGCCGGGGGTGCAGCCGGGGCAGCGCTACGGCTTCCGGGTGCACGGGCCCTACGACCCGGCGTTCGGGGTTCGTTGCAACCCGAACAAGCTGCTGCTCGACCCGTACGCGAAAGCCGTCGACGGTGAGGTGACCTGGGACCCGGCGGTGTACGACTACGACCTCGCCGACCCGGGCCGGATGTCGCAGACCGACTCGGCGCCGAACATGCCGAAGGCGGTGGTGGTGAACCCGTACTTCGACTGGGGCAACGACAAGCCGCCGCGTACGCCGTACCACCACTCGCTGATCTACGAGGCGCACGTACGCGGGCTGACCCGGCGGCACCCGGAGGTCCCGGAGGAACTGCGCGGTACGTACGCCGCCATCGCCCACCCGGCGATCGTCGAGCACCTGACCCGGCTCGGGGTGACCGCCATCGAGCTGATGCCGGTGCACGAGTTCGTGCACGACCACCGACTGTCCGACCTGGGGCTGCGCAACTACTGGGGCTACAACACCATCGGTTTCTTCGCCCCGCACCACGGCTACTCGGCGATGGGCCGACTCGGCCAGCAGGTGCAGGAGTTCCGGGGCATGGTGAAGGCGCTGCACGCGGCCAACATCGAGGTCATCCTCGACGTGGTCTACAACCACACCGCCGAGGGCAACCACCTCGGCCCGACGCTCGCCTTCAAGGGCGTGGACAACCCGTCGTACTACCGGCTCTCGGAGTCCGACCGGCGCTACTACGTCGACTACACCGGGACCGGCAACAGCCTCAACGTACGCAGCCCGCACTCGCTGCAACTGATCATGGATTCGCTGCGCTACTGGGTGCAGGAGATGCACGTCGACGGGTTCCGGTTCGACCTGGCCGCGACCCTGGCCCGCGAGTTCTACGACGTCGACCGCCTCTCCACCTTCTTCGAGGTGGTCCAGCAGGACCCGGTGATCAGCCGGGTGAAGCTGATCGCCGAGCCGTGGGACGTCGGCCCCGGCGGTTACCAGGTCGGTAACTTCCCGCCGGTCTGGACCGAGTGGAACGGCAAGTACCGGGACACCGTGCGGGACTTCTGGCGCGGCGAACCGGCCACCCTGTCCGAGTTCGCCTCCCGGATCTCCGGCTCCGCCGACCTCTACCAGAACGACGGGCGCCGCCCGTTCCACAGCATCAACTTCGTCACCTGCCACGACGGCTTCACCCTCGCCGACCTGGTGTCGTACAACGACAAGCACAACGACGCCAACGGTGAGGAGAACCGGGACGGAGAGGGGCACAACCGGTCCTGGAACTGCGGGGTGGAGGGGCCGACCGACGACCCGGGGGTGCTCGCCCTGCGGGCCCGGCAACGGCGCAACTTCCTGGCCACCCTGCTGCTGTCGCAGGGCGTACCGATGATCGGGCACGGCGACGAGCTGGGCCGGAGCCAGCACGGCAACAACAACGCCTACTGCCAGGACAACGAACTGGCCTGGGTCGACTGGGACAACGTCGACGAAGAGCTGCTCGACTTCGTCCGTACGCTGTCCGCCTTCCGCGCCCGCCACCAGGTGTTCCACCGGCGGCGGTTCTTCACCGGCCTGCCGGTGCAGACCCGGTCCGCCGACGCCGACATCCCCGACCTGGCCTGGTACACCCCGGACGGGCGGGAGATGACCGGCGAGGACTGGGGCAACGACTTCGGCCGGGCGATCGCGCTGTTCGTCAACGGCGACGGCATCCGCGAACGCGGCCAGTACGGCCAGCGGCACCGGGACAACTCGTTCCTGCTGCTGTTCAACGCACACGACGACGCCCTGGACTTCGTCCTGCCCGGCGGCGAGTTCGGGCAGAAGTGGGAACGCGTTGTCAGCACCGCCGACCCCGACCCGGACGAACCCACGGTGATCGACACCGGCGGGACCGTACGGGTGCCGGACCGTTGCCTGGTAGCGCTGGAGAGGATGGTGTGACATGCCGACGGGCGCGTACCCCCGGATCACGGCGACCTACCGGGTGCAGGTCCGCCCCGGTTTCGACCTGGACGCCACCGCCGGCCTCGCCGGCTACCTCGCCGACCTCGGCGTCACCCACCTCTACAGCGCGCCCCTGCTGACCGCCACCCCCGGTTCCGCGCACGGCTACGACGTGGTCGACCCGCGCGCGGTCAACCCCGAACTCGGCGGCGAGGCCGGGCGGCGGCGACTCGTGCAGGCGCTGCGCGAGGCCGGGCTCGGCCTGGTCGTGGACATCGTGCCGAACCACGCCGGGGTTGCCGTACCGGCGGCGAATCCGGCCTGGTGGGACGTGCTGCGGCGGGGACGCTCGTCGGCGTACGCCGGATGGTTCGACATCGACTGGACGCGGCCCCGGCTGCTGCTCCCGGTCCTCGCCGACACCCCGGACGCGCTCGGCGACCTCAAGGTGGCCGACGGCGAGTTGCGCTACCACGAACACCGCTACCCGATCGCCGAGGGCACGGCCGGCGGCAGCCCGCGCGAGGTGCACGACCGGCAGCACTACGAGTTGGTCTCCTGGCGGCGCGGCGACGCCGAACTCGGCTACCGGCGGTTCTTCGCCGTCTCCGACCTGGCCGGGTTGCGGGTCGAGGACCCGGAGGTGTTCGCGGCCACCCACGCCGAGATAGTGCGCTGGGTCGACGCGGGCGAGGTCGACGGCATCCGGGTCGACCACCCCGACGGCCTGCGCGACCCGGCCGGCTACCTGACCCGGCTCCGGGCCGCGGCGCCGGACGCCTGGCTCGTGGTGGAGAAGATCCTGGAGTACGGCGAGGAGCTGCCGGACTGGCCGGTCGACGGCACCACCGGGTACGAGTCCCTGGCCGCGATCTGCGGCCTGTTCGTCGACCCGGCGGCGGCCGGCGACTTCACCGTCCTGGACACCACCCTGACCGGGCGGCCCACCTCGTGGCCCTCGCTGACCCATCGGTGCAAGCGGGTGGTCGCCACCAGCCTGCTCGCCGCCGAGCTGAACCGGCTGGCCCGGCTCGTGCCGGAGGTGTCGGCGGAGTCCGCCCGCGCCGCGCTCGCCGAACTGGCCGCCTGCTTCCCGGTCTACCGGGGCTACCCGCCGCACGGTGCCCGGCACCTGGCCATGGCCCGGTCCGAGGCCGGGCGGCGCCGACCCGACCTGACCGCCACCCTGGACGCGATCACCGCCCACCTGCGTGACCCCGACGACGAGCTGGCCCTGCGGTTCCCGCAGTTCACCGGCGCGGTGATGGCGAAGGGGGTGGAGGACACCGCCTACTACCGGTGGACCCGGTTCGTGGCGTGCAACGAGGTGGGTGGCAGCCCGGCCCAGTTCGGTGTGCCGCCGACCGAATTCCACCGGGCCGCCACCGACCGGCAGGCGAACTGGCCGGCGGGGATGACGACGCTCTCCACCCACGACACGAAACGCGGCGAGGACGTACGGGCCCGGCTGGCCGTACTCGCCGAGCTGCCCGGTGACTGGGCCCGGCAGGTACGCGACTGGTCGGCCCGCTTCCCGCTGCCCGACCCGAGTCTGGCGCACCTGCTGTGGCAGACCGCGATCGGCGCCTGGCCGATCGAACGGGACCGGCTGCACGCGTACGCCGAGAAGGCGGCCCGGGAGGCGGCGGCCTCGACGAGCTGGTCCGACCCGGACCCGGTCTTCGAGGATGCCCTGCACACCCTGGTCGACCAGCTGTACGACGACGCCGACCTGCACGCCGAGCTCACCGCCTTCGCCGACCGGATCACGCCTGCGGGTTGGTCCAACTCGCTGGGTCAGAAACTCGTGCAGCTCGCCATGCCGGGGGTGCCGGACACCTACCAGGGCACCGAACTGTGGGAGAACTCCCTGGTCGACCCGGACAACCGCCGCCCGGTCGACTTCGCCGTACGCCGAGAACTGCTGGACCGGCTCGACGCGGGCTGGCGGCCCCCGGTCGACCCGAGCGGGGCGGCGAAGCTGCTGGTCGTGTCCCGTACCCTGCGGCTGCGCCGGGACCGGCCCGGACTCTTCACCGGCTACCGCCCGGTGCCGGTGCACGGACCGGCCGCCGAACACGCGGTCGCGTTCGACCGGGGCGGGGTGACGGCGGTCGCCACCCGGTTGCCGCTGGGCCTGGCCCGGGGCGGCGGTTGGGGTAGCACCTGGCTGTCACCGTCCGTTAATCAAGTGACCGAGCTGTTCACCGGCCGCGTCTACAGTGGGGGGCGGGTCCTCCTGGCCGAACTGCTGGCCGACTACCCGGTCGCACTGCTCATCCGAAGCGAGCCCGTGGAGACATCATGACCGAGTTCACGGTCTGGGCGCCGGACGCCGGTCGCGTACGCCTTCGCCTGGTCGGAGCCGGTGACCACGAGATGGTGGCCGCCCCGGACGGCTGGTGGCGGGTGGACGTGCCGACCGCCGGACCGGGCACCGACTACGCGTACCTGCTGGGCGACGACGACCGGGCGCTGCCCGATCCACGGTCGCCGTGGCAGCCCGAGGGCGTACACGGGTGCAGCCGGGTTTACGACCACGCTGCGTACACATGGTCCGACCAACGGTGGACCGGGCGGCAACTGCCCGGCGGGGTGCTGTACGAGCTGCACGTCGGCACCTTCACCCCGGAGGGCACCTTCGACTCCGCCATCGAGCGGCTCGACCACCTGGTCGACCTCGGCGTCGACCTGATCGAACTGCTCCCGGTGAACGCGTTCAACGGCGAGCACAACTGGGGGTACGACGGTGTCTGCTGGTTCGCCCCGCATCACGGCTACGGCGGGCCGGACGGGCTGAAACGGCTGGTCGACGCCGCCCACGCCCGAGGGCTGGGGGTGATTCTCGACGTCGTCTACAACCACTTCGGCCCCTCCGGCGCGTACGCCCCGCTGTTCGGCCCGTACCTGGCCGAGACCAGTAACACCTGGGGGCGCTCGGTCAACCTCGACGGCCCCCACTCCGACGAGGTACGCCGCTACATCGTCGACAGCATCATCATGTGGTTGCGCGACTACCACCTCGACGGGCTGCGCCTGGACGCCGTACACGCGCTGCGCGACCAGCGGGCGATTCCGCTGCTGGAGGAGCTGGCGAGCGAGGTCGAGGCGCTCTCCACCCACGTCGGCCGACCGCTGTCGCTGATCGCCGAGTCGGACCTGAACGACCCCCGGCTGATCACCCCTCGGGAGGCCGGCGGCTTCGGCCTGCACGCGCAGTGGAACGACGACGCCCACCACGCCCTGCACACCCTGCTCACCGGCGAGGCACAGGGCTACTACGCCGACTTCGGCTCGCTGGAGTCGGTGCACGACGTACTGACCGGGGCGTTCTTCCATGCCGGTGGCTGGTCCAGTTTCCGGGGGCGCGGTCACGGGCGCCCGGTCGACCGGCACCGGACGCCCGGTCACCGGTTCGTCGCGTACCTCCAGAACCACGACCAGATCGGCAACCGAGCCACCGGGGACCGGCTGTCCGCGTCGCTCTCCCCCGGCCTGCAACGGGTCGGCGCCACCCTGCTGCTCACCGCACCGTTCACACCGATGCTGTTCATGGGCGAGGAGTGGGCGGCGAGCACGCCGTGGCAGTTCTTCACCAGCCACCCGGAACCGGAGTTGGCCGCCGCCGTGGCGACCGGCCGCCGCCGCGAGTTCGCCGCCCACGGCTGGTCCGACGGTGAGGTGCCGGACCCGCAGGATCCGCAGACGTTCGCCCGGTCCCGGCTCGACTGGGCCGAGCTGGACAAGCCGGAACACCGGGAGATGCTCGACTTCTACCGGCGGTTGATCGCGCTGCGGCGCAGCCGCCCCGACCTGTCCGACCCCCGGCTGGACCGGATCGACGTACGCTACGGCGACCGGTTCGTGGTCGTCCGCCGGGGACGTTGTGTGATCGCGGCGAACCTGGCCGGCAAGCCGCAACGGATCGACCTCGCCAGCGTCGTACGCACCGTGCTGTTGGCCACCGGCCCCGGCGCGATCGTCACCCGCAACGGAGTCGAACTACCGGCCGAATCCGCCGTCATCGTCGCGGTCTAGCTCAGGACTTTCCGGTACGCGAAAAGCCGGGCCCCCTCTCGGGGACCCGGCTTCCGTATTCGCTGTTCGTATTACTTACTTGGTCCAGACGTCCTGCACGATGTGCGCGGCCTGGTTCTCCCACTGCGCGTACGCATCCGGGAACGCCGACACCTGAACCTTCTGCGCCGCATCCGTCAACGGCATATCCTGCCAACCATCAACCTGCTTCAGGTTCTTCAGGAACGCGGTCGTAGCGTAGGCCGGGTCCGTGATCTGCTCCGGCGTACCCCAACCCGACGACGGCCGCTGCTGGAACAACCCCAGCGAGTCGTGGTCGTTCATGTCACCCAGATGACCCAGGTTCTCCAACTTCGACTCCTGCATCGAGGTAGCGACCGCGATCACCGCACCACGCTCACCCATACCCAACTTCTTCGCCGTATCCGTGATGGCCTTGGCGTTGTCGGTCTGCTCCTTGCTCAGGCTGATGTTCGACTGCGCACCCTGCGTACCGTGCGGCACGAGCTTGTCCATGCCCGGCTTCTCCGAGGTCACCTGCGCAACCGTGGTCATCGCCGGGGCGGCACGCTCCGCCGGGGACGCGAACGCGTGGCTCACCGGCCCCGCAACAGCGCCACCGATAAAGGCCAGGCCGGCAACACCCAGAGCGGTCTTACGAACAAACGAAGTCTCAGCAAAAGTGGTGAAAGTCGTCTTCACGATGGTTCACCTTTCATTCGGGGGTACCCGACGCGCGCCACAAGGGGAAAGGCGCCTGCGCTCAGGTGAGAAGTACGAGGCCACAGCCTGCACGGGGCGGGGGAAAACAACCCCGGCGCTGCTCCGGTCGTACGCGATGTATAACCGACCCGACCCCGCCAACATTCCGCCAACCGACCCCCGACCCGAGTCGATCAACCCCAAAAACCTCGCACCCCCGACACCCCACCCAACCGACGCACCCCAGGTAGAGAAAGAGCGGCTATCCGGGGCGGGATAACCACTCATTCTCCGTATTGGTGCGGTGTCTGGTTATGGGGTGGGGGTGCGGTGCGGGTGGTGGAGTAGGCGGTTCATCGCGTGGCGGGCGCGGGCCGGGCCGGCAGGGTCCCGGTGGAGGCGGAGGGTGTGGTTGAGGGCGAGCATCTGGCCGACCAACTCGAACACCATCTGGTCCGGGTCGGTCTCCACGGGCAGGTCGCCCGCTTCCACTGCCAGGCGTACGTGTAGCCGCAGGTCACGCTCCCACAACCCGACGAGCCCGGCGACCGCGTCGCGTACGGGACCGTCGCGGTCGTCGTACTCGCTGGCGGCGGCGGTGAAGAAGCAGCCGCCCGGAAAGACCTCGCGCTCCAGGTGGGAAATCCACGACTCGCACATCGCCCGCAGACGCGGCAGCCCCGGCGCGGCGCCGACCCCATGGTCAGATGTTTCGCGGAAGAAGATTTCCGCGGCCGTGTCGACCACCGCCAGCTGGAGGGATTCCTTGGAGCCGAAGTGGCCCAGCAGGCCGGACTTGCTCAGCCCCAGATCGCTCGCGAGTCGGCCGATGGTGAGTCCCTCCAGCCCTTCGACCGAGGCGACCGCCACCCCACGCGCCAGGATCGCGGCACGGGTCCGACCGGCTTCGGTGTTCGATCGACGCGGACTCACGGCGCTCACTATAGCCAGCAGCGACCCGCTTAGCGTACGACCGTTCGGACGCTATAGTGCCTGCACCACCGTCCGCCCAGCCAGCGAGGGGAGCCCCCGTGCTCTACCGGATCGCCAGACTGCTACTGATTCCACTGGTCCGACTCTTCTTCCGACCCGTCATCGAGGGCCGGTCGAACGTACCGGCGCAGGGTCCGGTGATCCTCGCCAGCAACCACCAGTCGTTCTTCGACAGCATCGTCATCCCGCTGATGGCGCCCCGCAAGGTGGTGTTCCTGACCAAGGCCGAGTACTTCCACGGTCGGGGCCTCAAGGGACGGTTGGTCCGCTGGTTCTTCACCGCCATCGGCTCGGTCCCCGTACAGCGGGGAGCCAACCGGGCCGCACAGGCATCACTCGACGCGGCCCTGGAGGTGCTCGCCGCCGGTGACGCCTTCGGGATCTACCCCGAGGGGACCCGTTCCGTGGACGGCCGGCTCTACCGTGGCCGGACCGGCGTCGGCTGGCTGGCGCTGACCGCACGCGCACCGGTCGTCCCGGTCGCACTCAGCGGCACCGAACGGATCCAACCGGTCGGCAGCAGGCTACCGAGGATCAGTCGGGTGACGATCCGGTTCGGCACCCCACTGCACTTCGGACCCGATTACGGCGAGGCGGCGTCCGCGTCCGACCGGCGCCGGGCAACCGACGAGATCGTGCAGGCCATCGGCGCCCTCTCCGGCCAGGAGTACGTTCCCGGATACAACGACCCGAGCCGGGTGTAGCGATTTCCCAACCGTGAAAACGGGTACGCGAAAAGCCGGGCCCCCGAGACGGGGACCCGGCTTCCGTATTACTTACTTGGTCCAGACGTCCTGCACGATGTGCGCGGCCTGGTTCTCCCACTGCGCGTACGCATCCGGGAACGCCGACACCTGAACCTTCTGCGCCGCATCCGTCAACGGCATATCCTGCCAACCATCAACCTGCTTCAGGTTGCTCAGGAACGCGGTCGTAGCGTAGGCCGGATCGGTGATCTGCTCAGGAGTTCCCCAACCCGACGACGGCCGCTGCTGGAACAACCCCAGCGAGTCGTGGTCGTTCATGTCACCCAGATGACCCAGGTTCTCCAACTTCGACTCCTGCATCGAGGTAGCGACCGCGATCACCGCACCACGCTCACCCATACCCAACTTCTTCGCCGTATCCGTGATGGCCTTGGCGTTAGCAAGCTGGTCCTTGCTCAGGCTGATGTTCGACTGCGCACCCTGCGTACCATGCGGCACCAGCTTGTCCATGCCCGGCTTCTCGCTGGTCACCTGCGCGACCGTGGTCATCGCCGGGGCGGCACGCTCCGCCGGGGACGCGAACGCGTGGCTCACCGGCCCCGCAACAGCACCACCAATAAAGGCCAGGCCGGCAACACCCAGAGCGGTCTTACGAACAAACGAAGTCTCAGCAAAAGTGGTGAAAGTCGTCTTCACGATGGTTCACCTTCCAATCGGGGGTACCCGACGCGCGCCCACAAGGGGAAAGGCGCCTGCGCTCAGGTGAGAAGTACGAGGCCACAGCACACACGAGGCGGGGGAATCATGCCCCGGCGCTGCTCCGGTCGTACGCGATGTATAACCGACCCGACCCCGCCAACATTCCGCCAACCGACCCCCGACCCGAGTCGATCAACCCCAAAAACCTCGCACCCCCGACACTCCGCCCACAGACCCCACCAATACAGAGAATGAGTGGCTATCCGGGGCGGGATAACCACTGAACCTTTTCATCGTGACGGTGCAGGTCACGGCCGGGTGGAAATTGCTTGTCTTACCGGGAGCCTCGTCCTATGTCGACACCGGGAAGTCATCGCAGACCCGGCCGGCCGGCTGGTTTGGGCGTCGAGAACCCGGTGCACGGCAGTTGAAAAGGCTCACCAGACCGGGACGAAGGTGGCGGCCAACACCCGCCAGTTGCCGTCCTCACGCACCCAAAGTCGGGTGTAGCGCAACCGCGCGGACATAGCGGCACCGCCCTGAACGGCATCCACCGCAGCGACCATGCGAGTCACCCCGGTCTGACCGTCTTCCTGGACGTCGAGCGACTCCTCCACCAGGCTGGTGATTCGCAGTGCACCCGAGCGGTAGCTCTCCAAGTCGTCTTCCTTCGTAAAGACCGTGCCGTCCGGTCCGGCACCCACGACCTGCGGGTGCAGTAGCGCGTCGAGGGACTCGACGTCGGCGGCGCGCTGGGCGGCCTGGAGTTGCCGTTCCGCGGTGAGGAGATCCATCCACCGATCCTCCGCAGCGCGCCGCAACGAGACAAGCGGGTTCGCTCGCGGCAGAACGGCGACGTCAGCCCGGTAGGGCGTTCACGGCACAACCGAACCTCGGCACGACCCTGGTCGGCCCAACTGAAACCGCCAAGGTCCTACCGGAGCCTCCCCTCATGTCGACCCCTGTCCTGCCTCGCTCGTATGTCTCTCCTGACCAGCACCACCAGGATGGAGAGGGCTCACTCATTCTCCGTATTAGTGGCGGTGTCTGGTTAGGGGATGATCGCGTCTACGTAGCCGCCGTCGACGCGGAGGGCGGCGCCGGTGGTGGCTGAGGCTAGCGGGGAAGCCAGGTAGGTGACCATGTTGGCGATCTCCTCGGGCTCGATCAGGCGTTGGAGCAGGGACTGCGGGCGGTGCAGGCGCATGAACTCGTGTTGCGCCTCGTCCCAGGGAAGGCTCTTGTCGACGAGTTCGTACACGAAGTCCTCCACACCACCGGTGTGGGTGGGGCCGGCGATGACGGAGTTGACGGTGACGCCGGTGCCGGCGGCGGCCTTGGCGAACCCACGGGAGACACCGAGCAGGGCGGTCTTCGACACCCCGTAGTGGATCATCTCGGCCGGGATGGCAACCGCCGAGTCGCTGGCGATGTACTGCACCCGGCCCCAGCCGCGCTCGACCATCCCCGGCAGGTACGCGCGGGTCAGCCGCACCGCGGCCAGCACGTTGACCTCGAAGTAGCGCCGCCACTCCTCGTCGGTGATCTCCAGCGCCGGTCGGGAACCGAAGATGCCGAGGTTGTTGACCAGGATGTCGACGGTCGGCAGGAGTTCGAGGGTGCGCGCCGTACCCTCGTCACCGGTGACGTCCGCGGCGACCTCGACCACGTCGGCGTCGGGTACGTCGGCCCGCAGTGTCTTCGCCGCCTGCTGCACGGTCCCGGCGGTACGACCGTTGACCGCCACCCGGGCACCGGCTCGGGCGAGCTTGGTGGCGATGGCCGCCCCGATGCCCTGTGTCGATCCGGTGACCAGCGCGGTCCTGCCGGTCAGGTCGATGTTCACGGTCATGGTCATCCTCTTCCGGTCTACCCGACACTCCGCCGATTCGACCGTAGTGGCAGTCGAGCTATCCGGCAGGGTTCGCCGGTCCGGTCGGTGAAGGGCTCGGCTCGTCAGGGGACGGGGTCGGCTCGGCTCGGCTCGTCAGGGGACGGGTCGGTGGGGGCGGCCTGGCGTAGGGCGGTGGCGAGCAGGGCGCGGGCGGCGGCGCCGAGCCGGCGCTCGGCCGGGGCCGCGATCGAGGTCCGGAAGACCGGTGCGTGGTGCCGGATCCGGATCAGGCGCAGATCCGAGCCGGCGCCGATAGCGGTCCGCGGCACGATCGCCACGGCCAGCCGGTACCGCACGAAGTCGACCACGCTGCCCAGGTCGCCGACCTCGTACCGGACGGTCCGGCGTACCTCGGCGGCGGCGAACGCCCGGTCGGTGGCGATCCGGTTGCCCCACTCCGGCGGGGTGTCGACAAACGTCTCGTCGGCCAGTTCGGCCAGCTCGACATCGGTCCGTCCGGCCAGTCGATGATCGGCGGGGCAGGCCAGCGGCATGCTCTGGGCATCCATCGGGACCAGGGCCAGGCCGGCGGCCGACCCGGCCGGCAGCGCGAGGTACGCCAGGTCGAGGCGCCCGCTGCGCAGGTCGGCCGCGTGGGCGGCACTCGCGCCTACCCGCAGTTCGATGTCGACGCCGGGGTGCTCGGCCCGGAACTCGGCGAGCAGTCGGGCCACGCTGACCGTGGAGGCGCGCTGGGCCTGCATCATGCCCAGCCGTACGGTCCCGCGCAGTCCGCCCCGGAGCTGGTCGACCACCTCACGGGCACCGGCCGCGGCGGCGAGCGTACGCCGGGCCTCCGGCAGCAGCAGCCGGCCGGCGTCGGTCAACTCGACCCGGTGGGTGGTCCGATCGAACAGCGCCACGCCGAGGTCCCGCTCCAGGTTGCGGACGGCGGCGGAGACGGCGGACTGGACCACCCGCAGCCGGTCGGCGGCCCGGGTGAAGCTGCCCTCCTCGGCGACGGCGGTGAAGGTGGCGAGGTGCCGGAGTTCCATCCCCCGTGTTTATCACGGATCAAGATAATGGATAGAAGTTATCTTCGTGGCCGGCGATCGAGCGCCGGGGCATCATCGGGACCGACCCAACTGCTTCACCACGAGGTGCTCCGAACATGTCCACGCACAGCACCAGCCTCCGGCCACAGCCATCCGTACGCCAGCACGGTCGAGGCTTCTGGGCGGTCGCGCTCGCCTTCGTCGCGGTGATGGCGCTCGGTACGGTGCCGTCCCCGCTCTACCCGCTCTACCAGCAGCACGACGGGTTCAGCACCTTCACCATCACGCTGATCTACGCCGCGTACGCCGCCGGTGTGATGGTCACCCTGTTCACCGCCGGGCACATCTCCGACTGGCACGGCCGGCGCCGGATCCTCGCCCCGGCGGTCGCCCTCAGCGCGCTCAGCGCCGTGGTCTTCCTGCTCTGGCCGGCCCTGCCCGGCCTGTTCGTCGCCCGGGTGCTCAGCGGCCTCTCGGTCGGTGTGGTGACCGCCACCGCCACCGTCTGGTTGGCGGAACTGCACCGGGCACACCGGCCGGACGCCTCAGCCCGGCGGGCCCAACTCGTCGCCGCCACCGCCAACCTCGGTGGACTCGGCCTCGGCCCGCTGATCGCCGGCCTGCTCGCCCAGTACGCCCCCCAACCGCTGCGGCTGCCGTACGCGGTGCTGCTCGTCGCGCTGGCGTTGGCGCTGGTCGGCGTACTGCTCTCGCCGGATGTCCGGGAACTGCCCAACCCCCGCCCGCGCTACCGGGTGCAGCGGGTCGCCGTACCGGCCGCGTCCCGGAACCGGTTCTACGCCGCGCTGAGCGGGGCGTTTCTCGCCTTCGGCGGGCTCGGGGTGCTCACCGGGCTCTCCGGCACGTTCCTCGCCGGGACCCTGCACCACCCCTCCCGCGCACTCGCCGGGGCGGCGGTCTTCCTGGTCTTCGCCGCCGGGGTGGTGATCCAGTTGACCACCGCCGCCTGGTCGATCCGGCGCAGCCTGGCGTTCGGGATGGGCGCGCTGCTGGCCGGGATCGGGCTGGTCGTCCTCGCCGCCTGGTTGCCGACCCCGAGCCTGGCGGTCTTCCTGGTCGGCGGGGTGCTGACCGGGGCGGGCGCCGGTTCGATGTTCAAGGGCACCCTCGGCACCACCGTGGCCATCTCTCACGACGAGAGCAGGGCGGAGTCGCTGGCCGGACTCTTCCTCGCCGGTTACCTCGGGCTTTCCGTACCGGTGATCGGGATCGGCATCGCGTTGCAGCACGTCAGCGCGCGGGTGGCGCTGCTCGGCTTCGCCGTACTCGTCGGGGTCGGGGTGCTGGCCGTGGCGCGGCGGCTGCTGGCCGGTCCGCGCCCGACCACGACGGCGGCCCGGCCGCTGGTCGCCGCCCAGCGCTGACCTCCCGAACATCTGACCGGCCGGGCAGCGTGGCCCGGCCGGTCAGGTCCGTCCCTCAGCCGTCGGCTGCCGCGATCGCAACGCCACGGGACACGAGTTCGTTGAGCAACGACTCGATCTCCGTGCGCTCGTCGGGCCGGGCGCGGGCGACCAGTGCCGCCGGGTTGGTTCTGGTGCCAGTCGCCAGCTGGGCAATCACGGGCGCTACCGTCTCCGCGGGCAACGGCGTGTAAATGGTGTGACCGTCGACGCCGCATACGCACCCGTCGGGGACAGCAGTCCATCGCACCGGAAACCGTGAGTTTCCTTGCAGGACAACACCGTCGAGAGACATATTCGCCGACCGTGGTTCGGGCGCTGGTTCGAAACCTGCCGCCGTCAGTCTCCGCAGGGAGACCTCTGCTATCCGCCGTGGGTCGACCGTCGCCCTCGGCTGCGGCGGCATGGCGGTCGAGGTCACCGCATCCGCCGAGGACACAGCGACGATGTCGTCGATTTCGTACGCGGTGAGGTGCTCCTCCCGCGCGACACCTACATTGATGCTGGTCGCCGCTCCGGTGGTCTCGCCGACGTGGTAATAGCGGGACGGCCAGTAGAGCACATCTCCCGGCTCTACATCGACGGCGAACGACATCTCCAGATACGACGCATAATCGGCCTGCGTGCTGACCGGCTCGGACCAGGGACGGTCGGCCCAGAACCGCATCCGCTTGCGTCCACGCAACGGAAACATGAAGGTGGCGAAGCGGTCCTTGTGCACACCTACCGGGCTATGCTCATAATCGCCATGGAACAGGGTGGTGATGGCGCTGTCCAACGGCAGACCCACCCGCTTCCACAGCTCGGAGTAGAAGTCGCGCTCACGGTTCCACATCGCCCGGTCGAACCGGTGGAACCGATTGATCATCAGGGCATGTCGACGATCAGGCAGAATGACAGCCATACGTCGCTGATACCCGTCCCATGAGCCGTCCGAGGCAACCGGAAGCCACGGCTGCGGGGCCGACTGCCGAACCTGGTCGAGGGTGAGCCGTACGTCGACAGGGGCAGCACCCACCGCCGCCCGGAAGGTCGATGTCTGGTCGAACGGCGCAACCCCGACACCGCGATAGTGGACTGGACGTCGATCCCAGTGGAGTTCCACGAACTCGTCCCAGTCGAATTGATCGGCTACCGCGTACTCAAGCATGATCGATCACCCTTATCGAATACAGCATGCGCAGTAGACCGAGCACGCCGGGATGGGGCCGGCACAGGTCGGCAATCGAGCACGGACCCTGCTGTAGCTGATCGAGGATCCGGTCGCCGAGTGTCCCACGCACCGGAAAGACGTGCCCGTTGCCTGCCCATAGCCATTCGTTGTCGTTGTCCATCCGGTGGACCGGATGGACGATCGTGACAATGTCCGAGGGGGACAACTCAGTCGGTTTGCGGGGGGCCGGCACCGGCTCCAGACCACCGGCACTGACGCGGCGCAACCAGGCCATCTTTCTGTGCCGTCGCAATTCTGGGCCGGCTAGCAGCTCACGTACCCGTTGCCCTGAGCTTTCGAGGTCCGGTAGCGGTGCGGTGGATCCGTCCGACCGCACCGGCGGTGGCCAGGGCGAATGCGGCATGGGCGGATTCGGGCCGCTGGTCCGGTCCAGGAGATCAGCCAGCATACCTTTCAGTTCGTCGCCGGGCAGATCCGCGTCCATTGGCGCGTGCACCCGCAGTACGAGGCCGTTCTCGTACTCTTCCTGGGTGTGCATCGCGCCGGGCGGACTTTGCCACATATCGCCCGCCTTGATCACGGTGCCGTCGACCCGTACCGATCCGGAGAGCACCCACAGAGCTGTCGCCCGACGCGGCACAGGCTGTGTCCGCAGCGTGAAGCAATTCCCGATGGCGAGTTCGGTCAGGACCGGCTGAATGGGAAATCCCCACTGCTTCCACAGCTCAGTCAGTCCGGCCCGCACCTGCGCCCACACCGTGAAGTCAAGGAACAGCGGGTGCCGAACGGTCACCAGGTATCCGTCACCATCAAGGGCGGCATGTAGTCGCTCCGTATACGACGCCGCTGTCAGGTCGTCAGCCCCCGGCAGAAGTTGCCCGGGTAGGCCGATCTGCCCCGCTACGACGTCGAATCGCACATCGGGGAGGGCACCAAATCGGCTGCCCGCACGGAATGGTGCACACGCTGTCGTCAGGGTGCGATAGGCCGAGTCGACGGGGATCACAGGCCAAACTCCTCTCGCAAGCGCTGTGCGTAGTCGGTCAACGGTTCCAGCCCGACAGCCGCGCGTCGGACATCTACCCGGACGGGAGACTCAAGAGGATGGGGTCCCAGCTCGCCGTCGACGATCCGGAACTTGGTGCCATAAACCTGCGGCTGCCCGGCCTGTACGCGGAGCGCGTCGGTGAGGTAGGCGACCTGACGGGCCGGCAGATCACCGGCCGCCGCGGCCGAGCGCACGAGGTCCAAGCAGTGTTCACGAAAGGTCTGCTGGCCCTCAGCATGCTGAACGAGGCGGCAGGCGGCCTCGGCCGCATCGGGCCCTACCATCGCATGTCCCGGCCAGCCCTGCTGCCCGATCACTTCCTCAAGCCACACCATCGCCTGCGCCGTGTGCGCGGCAAGTTGTCGTGCCGCGTCGTCATCGACGAATCCATCACGCGCCCAGCGTGTACGCAACCGCGCATCCCATGAGTCGATCCGCATCAGGGTGCGCCGCACCGGGTCGTCGAATCCGTGTTCCAACGGGTCGATCCGGAGGTGAACAGTGGCTTCATCCCAGAACCAGCGAACCCGTTTGCCGGTCTGCGCCCAGTCGAACTCCACCTCCGTCGGGCCGACATGGACGCCGAACTCGCGATCGTCGATGACATCGTCCTCGGAAACGCCCGCGTACTCGACGGCGTCCCGGAGGGCCATGCCGAGGCCGGAGAGCGTAAGGCGGTCGGGATCGAACCCGACGACGTGCTCCTCGCCGTCGGCCACCTCGACAAACTCGCCGTCCTGCCCCACCATCATCAGCGGTCCACCGGCAAGACAACGGAAGAAGTAGGGAACGTCCGCGCGTGTCAGCTGTGCCCGTTCAGCCGGGCTGAACCCGTCGAGTGGGACCTCACCGGCCAGCGCCTTGCCGTAGGTGGCGGTATCCGCCAGCAACACGCGAACGTGAAGTTCATCCGCCCGGTCCTGAATCAGCTCCGCAAGACGCTCCCGGCTGCGGCACATCCGCACCCAGGTATCGAACATCCCCCGCAGGAACACCGGCAGGTACGGTCCATACCCAATATTTCCGTCCACGTCCGCGACGACTGTTCGGGTCTGCGTCCGTGCCCAGGGGGCGTTGAGCCGGTCGATCCGCCGGCCATCCACAAACGCGTGCGACGGGCCCTCGGCGGCGCACCACCGCGCCTGGTTTTCCAGTCCCACATGATGGTTGCCGGATGGGACGGCGATCAGGCCGGTGTCCGACAGCCGGCCGACCGGGGTGAGGAATACCTCCAAGTCAACCGGATACATGCGGTGATCCGCCCCGATCAGCACGTTCCCTTCGAACAGGTCTCCGATTCCGAATCCGAAGCAGGCTGCCGAAACTCCCCCGGCAGATCGGAAGTAGCGGCGAGCTTGGGTGGGGCTCAGCACGGCGCCGGCCAGTCGAAGCTCCGGCGAGCTGCGCAGCGTGCCCCATTCGGACGGCGGGTCCACCCATTCCTGCCACAGATAGGCCAGACGATCTGGGCGCTCGCCGGTCCAGCACCGCAGCGTCGGCAGGCCGAGAACGCCGAAGACTGAATCCCGTTCGGCTAGGAACAGCAGCTCACCGTTTGCCGGACGAGCCTTGTAGGCCACGGCCGCACCCCCGTGGCATTGCAGCCGGAGCACCCGTCTGCGTCCGTTGTGGGTCTCTCCCGGCATCGCGGTGATCCCCGTTATGGGCAACGCGAACGCTGGATGATCGGGCCAGGCATCCGCGTCGAGCCGCGCAAGAAACTCTTCCATGAAAGACAGGAACATGTCGGCCTCGACCCGGGCCTGTGCTGCGTCCTCGCGGGCACACCGGATGAGCAGCTCACTCACCAACGGGCCGAACAGGTCGGCGTTCGCGGGGTCGAACACGCCCGGTGCCACCCTGTCGCTGTGCATCGTCGGAGCCCATTGGTTGAGCCGTTCGAGCAGCTCCACCACTGGCGCGAAGCGTGGCTCCGCGAGGATGCCGGCGACCTCGTCGGCGCGGAGGGGTCGATCGACGACAAACACGTTCTCGGCGGCTAAACGCACTACCGGAGGGAACAGTGCGGCAATGGTCATGTGCGGCCCCTCGGAATGGTGGGCCGGTTGCACCGGCCCACCATCCATCGCGATCAGATGCAGTAGTAGTGGCGGATACAGGTACCGCGCTGGGCGGCGCCCTCCTCGATTACCTGCTCAAGCTCGCCAACGACGAGGTCGAGCTCCTCCACCTCAGTTTGCTCCGAGCTGGTGACGTCGGTCATGACTGCCTCCTCCGCGAAGATCAATGATGTTGGAAAGTGTAACCACGGCTTTTCCACATTGATGACCCTCAAGGTCAAACTATCGTTTATGGGACATAATCAGCTTCGGCCCTTTCGTACGGGGCCTCCACCGCGCCACCGCGTCGGGGTCCGGGTGCCGGGTGCCGGTTCACCGCGAACGCGCCGGCCTGCGGGCGGCGTGGTCCATCAGCGCCATCGCCGGCTCCGGCTCCGGCAACGAGCTGCGCGCTACGGGTAGTTGCTGATCTCGATCAGATTGCCGTCCGGGTCACGCAGGTAGATGCTGTTCATCGGCCCCATCGCCCCGGTACGCGACACCGGCCCCAGCTCCACCGGCACCCCTTCACGGGCCAGGTGGGCGAGCACCTCCGCCAGTGGGGTGCCGGCGACGAAGCAGAGGTCGGCGCTGCCGGGTGTGGCGCGGGCCGCTCGCGGGGTCCGCTCCGCACCGAGCTGATGCAGGTTGATCTTGCTGGTGCCGAAGGCCAACGCACGCCGGCCCGCGTCGAAACTCACCGGCCGCATGCCCAGGGCCCGCCGGTAGAAGTCGACCGTACGGTCGAGGTCGGCCACCGTCAGCACCAGATGATCGAGTACGTCGATCTGCACCGCCCCGACCGGCGGCTCCCCGGCCCAGTCGCCGTTGTCGTCGAACAGGTGCTGGCAGGACTGCCAGGCGGCGGACGACATCCGGGGCCGGACCCGGCCGAACAGCCGCCCCAGCGCGGCACCGTGCTCGGCGGCCAGGGCGGGATTGTGGCCCAGTACGTCGAGTTCGTTCGCGACGGTGATCTCCACGAAGGCGCGCAGTTCCGCCTCGGTCGGCTGCTCCACCGTGCCGGTGAACCGATCGGTGAACGGCACCGGACCGGGTTCACCGAGCCGGGGGTAGACGGCGCGGCGCACGCAGCTCCCGTACCAATAGACCAGCGCCTCGGCGGCCGGACCGATCACCTCGACCAGGGTGGCCCGTTCGGACGGCTCCAGCAGGGCGGTGTCGAATCCGTCCGTGCCGTAGCTGGCGTGGCAGAGCCCGGCCAGCTGGACGTCGGGCGGCGCACCCCAGGCGGCGAGCCGGTCCGCCACCCGGCACAGGTGGTCGTAGAGCGTCCCGCCCGGATGGGCGATCTCCTCCGTTCCCCGCGTCCGCAGGAAGTCTTCCGCCGAGAGTCGCGCGTCCCCGTCCACCTGCTCAGTTATAGACCGCCGGGGTCCCCGGCGGTTGCCGCCGACAACGGATGTGGCGCATCCGACCATCGACGACGGATGCGGCGCATCCGAGCACCCCGGCGGGAGGTCACCACGCCCCGGTGGACCCGTCGGTGAGTTCACGCAGGATGTCGATGTGGCCGGCGTGCCGGGCGGTCTCGTCGATCATGTGGACGTAGATCCAGCGCAGCGACACCGGGCCGAGCTGGTCATGGGTGCCGGTGTCGTCGAGCCGGTACCCGGCGGCGGTCGCGCGGGACCGGGCACACTCCCGCGAGTACGCCTCCAGCAGCTCCGCCATGGTGGTCTGCTCGACCGACCAGCCGCCGTCGGCGTCCTCGTCCGGGGTCGGCTGCCCGGCCAGGTGGTGCTGGAACCAGTTCCGCTCGACCACGGCCAGGTGCCGGAGCACCCCGGCGAGCGTGGTCTCGGACGGCACGAGCCGGCGCTTGGCGTCGGCGTCCGGCACCTCGTGCAGCTTCGTCACGATGATCCGGCGGTAGAAGTCGAGGAAGGATTCCAGCACCCTCCGCTCGTCCGCGGTGACGACGAGTTCCGGTCCGAAGGGCGGGGTGAGCGACATCGTCTCCATGAGCCACGATAACCGAGCCGGCCCGGCCCCCGCTGTCCGCCGGACGCCACAGCAGACGATGGGGGTCTCAGCCGACGGAGGCGAGATAGGCGGCGGTCTTGGCCGGGTCCATCAGCCAGTCGGTGTAGTCGGCCGGATCGGAGAAGCCGTTGGCGAACCGGCGGGCCACCGTCGGGTTGACCGCCGCGGTACCGAGGATCTGCTGCACGTGCTCGGGCAGCGGCGCCAGCATGGCGTTGGTCCAGTCGGTCACCGGCGCGCCGGTCCGGTCCCAGAAGTCGGCGAAGGTCCCCTCCATCCAGGACCGGTCGAACGGCCCGTCGCCGTGCCGGACGATCGCCTCCAGGTACGCGGCGGCACACTTCGCCGCGGTGTTGCTGCCCTGGCCGGTGATCGGGTCGTTGGAGACGACCACGTCGGCCATGCCCAGCACCAGCCCGCCGGAGGGCAGTTCGGCGACCGGGTGCCGGACCGTCGGGGTATACCGGCCGGAGAGGGTGGCGCGGGCGTCGGTGAGCTCGACGGCGGCGCAGCGGTCGTACACCCAGGGGGTGTAGCGACGGGCCAACTCGATGGTCAGCTTGAGCTGCTCCGCCGGGTCGAGCCGGTCCTGCCACAGGTCCAGCGGCCCGTCCGGCACCGCCTCCCAGAACAGGATGTCGCAGGGTCCGCTGTGGGTCAGGCCCGGGATCACGAACAACTCCCCAAGACCGGGTACGGCGTTGAAGCCGACGCTCGGCGCCGGGAACCGGGGGTCGGGCGCCAGCCCGTGCACGTACGACACCGCCAGCCCGCGCTGCGGGGCGGTGAACCGTGACCGGGCCGGGTCGCGGTCGAAGACGCCGACGAGTTCACCCTTGCCGGCGGCGACGACGGTCAGGTCGTACCGGCCGATCCGGGTCAGCCCGTCCAGGTCGGCCGTGGTGACCCCCTGGTAGTGCACTATCCCGCCGCGCTCCTCGAACAGTTCCAGCCAGGCGGCCATCTTCAGCCGCTGGTCGGTGCTCTGCCCCGGGGAGTCCAGCGGCGCGACGACGCTCAGTGCCCGCTGGCCCGGCGGTGCGGAGAGCGACACGTGCAGCCCCTCGATCCGGGGCGCCCTGTCCTCCCAGAGGTTCAGCCCGTACGCGCGCTCGGTCTCCAGGGCCTGGTGGAACATCGCCTGGGTGCTCGTCACCCAGCCGGCGCGGATCTCCTCGGGGGTGCGCGCCGACATCAGGGTCACCTGGTAGCCCTCGGCGAGCAGGCTGAGACCGAGCTGTAGGCCGGACTGTCCGGCACCGACAATCAGGATTTTCCGCATCGTTTCTCCCGAGGGGTGGGGTGGTGGGGCTATCGGTGGGCGGAGGCGGGGGCAGCCGGCGCGGGAGCGGTGAACCGGCCGGTCGGTCCGCCACCGGTCCGGCGGATGGTGTGGTCCACGACGGCGAGCAGGGCGCGGGCGACCGAGCCGCTGTCGCGGGCGTCGCAGGTGATCACCGGCACGTCCGGGCCGAGCGCGAGCGCCCGGCGTACGTCGGCCAACTGGTGGTTGAGCCGGCCGTCGAACAGGTTCACGCAGACCACGAACGGCAGGTTGCTGTCCTGCTCGAAGTAGTTGACCGCCGCGAACGACACGTCCAACCGGCGGGTGTCGACCAGCACCACGGCACCGACCGCACCCCGGCACAGGTCGTCCCACATCGGCCAGAACCGCGCCTGTCCCGGCGTACCAAAGAGGTAGAGAACCAGGTCCTCGGCGACGGTCCGCCGGCCGAAGTCCATCGCCACGGTGGTCGTGGTCTTGTCGATGCCGGGGTCGAGCCGGTCCACCGGCTCGCTCGCCGCGGTCATCCACGCCTCGGTGTTGACCGGCGGGATCTCCGAGATGGATCCGACGAAGGTGGTCTTACCCACCCCGAAGCCACCGGCCACGACGATCTTCGCCGAGGTCGGCACGGGGTGCTCAGGCAAGCTGTAGGAGGCCATCACGGAGTCTTTCCAGAAGCCGGGAATCGAACGGGGACGAGTAGGTGTCCGGGTGGACCTGCAACCGGTTGGTGGTCGCAAGATCGTCGATGACCACGCGGGTCACGCCCAGCGGCATCCCGGAGTACGCGGAGAGTTCGGCCACCGACGTGGTCCGCCGGGCCCGGTCGTAGAGCGTCCTGGTCTCCGGTGGCAGACCGGCGGCGAACCTCGGGTCGTAGTACGGCACCGAGATGAGGGTGTGCACGAAGAGGCGCTGCCGGGTCCGGGTACGACCGCCCGTCAGTACGTAGGGTCGCACCTTCCAATGTGCGGTAGCCACGGTGGCGTTCGCTCCCTCAAGAGTGCGGGGTCAGGATCTCCGACGAGTACGCGCCAATCCGCCGCCGAGACGGCCGACGTGCGTACGCGGATGTGCGGTGGTCCGTGGTGATCAGCCGGCGCCCTGGCTCGCGGTCCGCCGTTGCAGGTCGTTGCGCATCTGTGGGCTGAGCAGGTGACCGACCGAGGCCACGAACTTTGTCATCTGGTACGCCACCACCCGCAGGTCGCAGCCGCTGGTGGCCGCCACGGCGAGCCCGGCCGAGTCACCCACCCGCATGAACAGCAGGTGCCCACCGGGAAGGCGGACCGTAAGGTACTCGGACAGGCCCAGGTCGAGCAGGGCGGCGCTGCGATCGGCCATGCTGAGCAGGCCGGAGGTCAACGCGGCCAGCTGGTCGCCGAGGTCGCGCGGCACCGCCTCGGAGGCGACGAGTTGCAGCCCGTCCAGGCTGACCAGCAGGGCGTGCGTCACCCCCGAGGTCTCGGCCGCGAACCGCCCGATCAGCCAGGCGAAGTCCTGTGGCGAGTGGACCGTGGTCGACGGACGCGGAAGATCATTGCGGGGGCTGGTCATCACGGTGTCCTTCGGAACGGTTGCTGGAGTGGGGTTCCCGCCCATCGCGGAACCCGGCGGCGAAGTCGATCGTCTCGTCCGGCCAGGCGAGCTGGTCGGACCCGACGGTCGGTCCGGCCGGTGCCGCCGGTCGGGGCGGCGGCATGTCCCCGCGCAGGCTGGCCGGTTCACGCCGGGGCAGACCGCCCCGGACACCCGACACCCCACCCCCGCCACGCGAACCGGCCGGGCCACCGCCGTTACGCGAACCGGCCGGATCGCTCCCGTTACGCGAACCGGCCGGATCGCTCCCGTTACGCGGACCGAAAGGATCGCTGGCAGTGCGCGGACCGAAAGGATCGCTGCCATTGCGCGGGCCCGCCGGATCAGTGCCGGTACGCGGTCCTGCCGGATCACTGCCGTTGCGCGGTCCCACCGAGAACTGGCTGGGCGGTGGAAGTTGGCCGGGTGAAGGGTGTTGGCCGGGTGAAGGGTGTTGGCGGACGGGTGGGAGTGGGACCGGGGGCTCCGGTGCCGACGGGATCTCGCAGAGCAGTCCGGCGGGCAGCAGCACGGTCGCGGTCGTACCGCCGGTGGGTCGGGCGGTCAGCCGTACGCCGATCCGGTGCGCGGCGGCGAGCCGCTGCACCACCAGCAGGCCCAGCCGGCTGGCGCCGGACTCGATCACGGCCACCGGGGCGGTGCTGGCCAGCATGGCGTTGACGTCGACGAGTTGCGCGGGGCCGAAGCCCAGCCCGATGTCCTCGACCCGCAGCAGCACACTGCCCGCCTCGGTCAGGTGGGCCGACACGGTGACCGGCGCGGTCGGCGGGGAGAACCGGGCCGCGTTGTCCAACACCTCGGTGAGCACCCGGATCACGTCGTCGGCCGCGAAGTCGACCACGGCGAGATGGGCGATCACGCCGAGGCGTACCCGGGGGTAGTGCTCGATCGCGGAGGTCGCCGCCCGTACGACGTCGAGCAGCGAGGTGACCTGCCGGCCGGCGTCGTCGACCGTACGGCCGGCGAGCACCAGCAGGTTCTCCGCCTGCCGGCGGATCCGGGTGTTGGCGTGGTCGATCCGGTAGAACTGGGCCAGCCGGCCCGGATCCTGCTCGTCCGCCTCGACCGCCGCGAGCTGGCCGCCGGTCTGGTAGGCGGCGGACAGGATCCGCAGGGCGAACTGTTCACAGAGCGCCGGCCAGGCCTGTGCGGCGCTGGCATCCGGACCGGGTACGGCGGGCGGAGCGGCCTCGTACGCGCCGGTCGGGCCGGGCGTGAACCCGTCGTCCATGGACGGGTCCAGCCAGCGGGCGACCCGACGTCGTAGTCCACCCGGCCGGTTCATCGGCAAGCCTTTGAGCAGCACATATCCTGTTCTTCCGGATCAGTGACGAACTCACCACGGGCACACCATTTATTTATGGTTCGAGGGGTTTGGGTCATAGCTCGCTGTAGCTAATCAGTCCCGGACGGGAACGGCAATAGGGGTTCGCGCTCCACACGCGGTGCATACCCCTAGGGGCAGGCACATCGACGGCCAGCCATGCGGCACGCCGAATTTGTCCGGTCTGCCGGTCTTCGGGGCGTCGAGCGGCGACACTACCGGCATGGGAGTTTTCCGCATCGACGGCGCCACGGCGCTGGTCACCGGTGGGTCGTCCGGCATCGGCGCGGCGGCGGCGCGGCAACTGGCCGGCGCCGGCGCCAAGGTCTTCCTCGCCGGCCGGGACGCCACCCGGCTCACCGAACTCGCCGACCGAATCGGCGGTACGGCGGTGATCGGCGACCTGACCGAACCGGCCGGTGCGGCCGACCTGGCCGAGCGGGTGCTGACCGAGGCCGGGCGGGTCGACGTGCTGGTCAACAACGCCGGTCAGGGCTGGGCCGGGCCGGTGACCGGGATGACCGAGCCCGACATCGCGCGCATGGTCGCGCTCAACCTGACCGCGCCGATCCTGCTGACCCGTGCCGTACTGCCCGACATGCTGGCCCGGGGCCGGGGACATCTCGGTTTCGTCGGCTCGATCGCCGGTCGGCTCGGCGTACGCGAGGAGGCGGTCTACTCGGCGACCAAGGCCGGGCTGAGCGTCTTCGCCGACAGCCTGCGCCAGGAGACGGCCGGACACGGGATAGTCGTCACCGAACTCGTACCGGCCGTCGTGGACACCCCGTTCTTCGTACGCCGGGGTCGCCCCTACGACCGCCGCTCCCCACGGCCGGTGCCCCCCGAGCGCGCCTCAGCCGCCCTGCTCACCGCCATGTTCGCCGGCCGCCCCGAGACCTACCTCCCCACCTGGCTCCGCCTCCCCATAGCCCTCCGAGCCACCCTCCCCCACACCTACCGAACCCTCTCCCACCGCTGGAGCTAACCCCTCCCCTCCCCGCCCCCCTGCCCCCCGTGCCCCCCTGCCCCCCGTGCCCACCCCAGTCCTCGCCGATCTAGGGCAAATACGTGTGATTAGAGATCCACTAGCCCCCATATGCCCTAGATCGACGCGTAGGAGGGACGCCGACGCGCAGGAGGGACGCCGACGCGCAGGAGGGACGCCGACGCGCGCGAGGGAGGGGAGGGGGAGGGAGGCGGGAGGGGTTAGGAGGCGGAGCGGAGGGCTCGGATGGATTGGGTTAGGGAGTTCATGGTGGCTAGGACGGCGGTGGGTTCGTAGCCGCAGTGGGCCATGCAGTTGGCGCAGCGGGAGTCGCGGCCCCGGCCGTAGGTTTCCCAGTCGGTGGTTTCGATGAGCTCCTTGTACGTTTTGGTGTAGCCGTCGTTCATCAGGTAGCAGGGGCGCTGCCAGCCGAACAGCGAGTACGACGGGATCGCCCAGGCGGTGCACGGGAAGTCGACCTTGCCCTCAAGGAAGTCCAGGAACAGCGGCGAGTGGTTGAGCCGCCACTTGCGCCGCCGGCCGTCCGCGAACGCCTTGCTGAACATCGACCGGGTCTCCTCCACCCCGAGGAAGTGTTCCTGGTCCGGCGCCTTGTCGTAGGCGTACGCCGGGGAGAGCATCATCTGGTCGACGGCGAGTTCGTCGTTGAGGTAGTCGAGCACCTCGATCACGGTCTGCGGGGTGTCGGTGGAGAAGAACGTGGTGTTGCTGGTGACCCGGAAGCCGCGCCGCTTCGCCTCCTTGACCGCCGCCACCGCCTCGTCGAAGACGCCGTCCTTGCAGACCGAGGCGTCGTGCCGTTCCTTCAGGCCGTCGATGTGCACGGCGAAGGAGAAGTACGGCGACGGCCGGAACTTGTCCAGCTTCTTGATCAGCAGGGCCGCGTTGGTGCAGAGGAAGACGAACTTGCGGCGCTTGACCAGCTCGTTGACGATGACGTCGATCTGCGGGTGCATCAACGGCTCGCCACCGGCGATCGAGACCATCGGTGCCCCGGACTCCATCACCGCCCCGACCGCCTGCTCCACCGGCATCCGCCGTTTCAGTACGTCGGCCGGGTGCTGGATCTTGCCACAGCCGGCGCAGGCGAGATTGCAGGCGAACAGCGGCTCCAACTCCACCAGCAGCGGGAAATACTGCTTACGGCGCAGCTTCTGCCCGATCAGGTAGCGGCCGACCCGGATGCTCTGACGCAACGGCATACTCATCGCGGACGTTTCTCCTTCGGCAGGGTGAAATGCACATCTTCGGTACTGGTCGTGCGTTCCCGTACGGCCCGCGCACCCAGCCCGACCAGGGCCTCGACGGTCTGGTCGACCAGGTGCGGTGGAGCCGACGCCCCGGCGGTGACGCCGACGGTGCGGGCACCGGCGAGCCAGCGCAGGTCCACCGCGCCGACGTCGTCGACCAGGTGGGCGGGGGTGCCGGCCCGGCTGGCCACCTCGACCAGCCGGAGTGAGTTCGAGGAGTTCGCCGAGCCGACCACCAGCACCAGGTCCGCATCGTCGGCGATCGCCCGGAGCGAGACCTGGCGGTTGGTGGTGGCGTAGCAGATGTCGTCGGAGGAGGGCCCGGTCAGCGCCGGGAAGCGGCGGCGCAGTACGTCCAGCACCCCGCTCACCTCGTCCACCGCGAGGGTGGTCTGCACCAGGTAGGAGACCCGACCGGGGTCGGCCACCTCGACCCGTTCGGCCTCGCGGGGGCTCTGCACCAGGGTGATCCCGCCGGGCACCTCGCCGAGCGTGCCCTCGGTCTCCTCGTGTCCGGCGTGACCGATCAGCAGCACCGTACGGCCCTGGCCGGTGAACCGGCGCGCCTCGTTGTGCACCTTCGTCACCAGCGGGCAGGTCGCGTCGATCACCGGCAGCCCACGGGTGGCGGCGGTTTCGCGTACCTCGGTGGAGACGCCGTGTGCGGAGAAGACGGTGACCGCGCCGTCCGGCACCTCGGTCAACTCGTCCACGAACACCGCACCGCGCCGCCGCAGGTCGTCAATGACGTGGGTGTTGTGCACTATCTGCTTGCGCACGTAGACCGGTGCACCGTGCCGGTCCAGGGCCTGCTCGACCACGGCGATGGCCCGTTCCACCCCGGCGCAGAACGACCGGGGCGAGGCGAGCACCACCTCCCGTACGGTGGTCGCCGCCGCCCACTCGGTCAGTGCCGGCCCGACCAGCGTCAACACCCGCAGCGCGGTGGCGATCCGATTCAGGGTGGCGGCCCGGAACAGCGGTTCCGGTGCCACGTCGGCGATCACCCGTACGCAGGCGGTGGGTCGGTCCGGTGGGCCGGCGAGCAGCGCGGACGACTCGGTGTCCACGGCCAGCGCGCCGGTGGCGGCCAGCCGTTCCCGGTCGGCGCCGTCGATCAGCCGGTCACAGCTCACCACCGGTCCCAGGTGCACGGTCAGCCCGTGGCGGCGCAGCGCGGCGGCGAGCATCGGCGCGGACGGGCAGGCCAGGCGCTCGTCCCCGGTCCGGCTGTCCCGGCGTACCTCGGTGGCGACGACCACGTCACCCGGCCGCAGCGCCGGGTCCAGGCCACCGGCGATACCGGCGACCGCGAGCGCCGACGTGCCACCGTAGCCGGCGGCCGCGCGGGTGGCCCGGAGCAACCCTCGACCGGTACGCCGCAGCGGCACGTCCGCCGGCAGCGACCGGCGTAACGCGTGCGCCTCCATCCGCATCGGGGCGAACAGCACCCAGTCGCCGGAGCGGTCGATGCGTTCGCCGAGCCCGGTCACCCACGCCCCCTGACGGGTTCCGAGCCGTCGGCGGCGACAGCACCGGCAGCCGGGTCGGCGGCGGTGGCAGCACCGCTGGCCGCGCCGACGGCGGCCAGGGCCGCAGCACCGGCACCGGCACCGGTGGGGAGGGTGGTCAGGATGCGGCCGAGGGCGCTGATCGGGAAGACCAGCCGGTAGAGGTGGTAGTTGATGTAGAAGTAGCCGGGGAAGCCGGTGCCGGTGTACTGCGGCTCGTCCCAGCCGCCGTCGGCGCGCTGGGTCGCCAGCAGCCAGTCGACGCCGCGCCGGGCCGGCTCACCGTCGCCGGCTCCGGTGGCGTGCAGGGCCAGCAGCGCCCAGGCGGTCTGCGACGCGGTCGAGTCGCCCCGGCCCCGCCAGGACCGGTCCCGGTACGACCGCATGTCCTCACCCCAGCCGCCGTCCGGGTTCTGCGCCCGGTGCAGCCAGCCGACGGCGCGTACCAGCACCGGGTCGTCGACCGGTAGGCCCGCCGCGACGAGTGCGGGGACCACCGCGCCGGTGCCGTACACGTGGTTGGCGCCCCAGCGGCCGAACCAGGAGCCGTCGCGTTCCTGGGCCCGCAGCAGCCAGGCCACCCCGCGCCGGACCGCCGCCGAGTCGGACGGTCCACGGGCGCACAGTTCCTCCACCACGTGCGCGGTGACGTCGGCGGTGGGCGGGTCGATCACCTCACCGAAGTCGCAGAACGGCAGCTCACGGGCGAGCGTACGGGTGTTGTCGGCGTCGAACGCCCCCCAGCCGCCGTCGCGGCACTGCATCCCGCGCAGCCACCGCTCGCCCCGCTCCAGGGCTTCCGGCGTACGCGGGTCGCCGTCGCTTCGCCGCAGCGCCAGCAGCACCTCGGCGGTGTCGTCGGTGTCCGGGTAGCCGTCGTTGTCGAACTCGAACGCCCAGCCGCTCGGCGGCAGGTCCGGCCGGCGGACCGCCCAGTCGCCGCCGACCCGGATCTCCTCGTCGAGCAGCCAGCGGTTGGCCCGGACCAGCGCCGGATGGTCGCCCGGCAGGCCGGCGTCGGCGAGCGCGGTCACCGCGAGCGCGGTGTCCCAGACCGGGGACTGGCACGCCTCCAGCCGGCGCAGTTCACCGTCCGGGGTGGCCTCCCGCACGGTGAACCGGTCCAGTCCGGCCAGCCCGGTACGCAGCACCGGGTGGTCGAGCGGGTAGCCGAGCAGGTGCAGCGCGATCAGCGAGTAGACCCACGGTGGTTGGATACCGCCCCAGGAGCCGTCCGCCTCCTGCCGGGCGATGATCCACTCCGCGGCCCGGCGCAGCGCGTTGCGGCGTACGGCCCGCACCGGGTGTCGGTCGTAACCGCGCAGCACCCCGTCGAGCCGCTGGAACCAGCCGGTACGCGTACGCAGCGAGGTGACCGGTGCCGTACGGACGCCGGTGCGCAGCTCGTCCAGGGCGAAGCCGAGCGGGCGGACCGGGCGCAGGGATCGGACGATCGACAGCGGCACGATGGTCTGCCGGGCCCAGCAGGCGAAGTCGTAGATGTTCAGCGGCACCCAGGACGGCAGCAGCACCACCTCCGGTGGGACCGCCGGGATCCGGTCCCAGGACCATTCGCCGAACAGGGCCAGCCAGATCCGGGTGAAGACCCGGCTGCGTTCGATGCCGCCGTGGGCGAGCACGAACTCGCGGGCCAGGCGCAGGTGGTCGTCGTCCACCTGGTCCCCGGCCAGCCGCAGCGCCGCGTACGCCTCGATGGTGGTGGACAGGTCACCCGGTCCGCCGTGGAAGTTGGCCCAGCTGCCGTCGCCCTGCTGCCGACCCCGGATCCACCGGGCGGTGGCCTCGGTCTCCTCGTCGGTGCGGATCCCGAGGAACTGCCGCATCAGCAGGTCCTCGGCCTCCATGGTCACGTTGGTGGCCAGTTCCCCCTGCCACCAGCCGCCCGGCTGCTGGGCGGCGAGCAGGTGTTCGCGTGCCCGGTCGAGCCCGGCGACCAGCCGCTCCCGCCGATCGGCTCCGGCCGAGTCGACGTCACCGGCCGGCTCCCCCGGCAGTCCCGGCGCGACGCCGCCCACCGAGCCGATGCTCGGCAGTACGGCCGAGTCGACCGCCTCCGCGACGGCCAGGTCGACGGCGTGCTCGACACCGAGTTCGACCGCCCCGTCGACGGCCGGCTCGGCAACGGGAACGGCGTCGGCCCCGGTGGACGAGCGGGTGGTGGCCATCAGTGGTCCCGGCCGGTCATGAACCGGGCGATCTCCACCAGTTCCCGGTGTACGTCGGCCAGCGTGTTCGCGTCCGGCCCGCCGGTCGTGCCGAGTTCGGTCAGCCGGTCGAGTTCGGCGAGGGCCTCGGTGAGCAGCCGGTCCGCCTCCTTCTCGGTCCAGTCCCGGGCCCCGGTCTCCTCGATCAGGGTGGCGGCCAGGGCCAGGTCGGAGCCGGACAGCTCGCCCGGGGTGGCGTACAGCTCGCGGAGCTGGTCGCTGGCCGTACCGCCGGCGGTGAGGGCGCGGACCACCGGCACCGACTTCTTCCGCGCCACCAGGTCGGACAGGACCGGTTTGCCGGTGACCGCCGGTTCGCCCCAGATGCCGAGCAGGTCGTCGACGAGTTGGAAGGCCAGCCCGAGCCGGTCGCCGTACAGGGCCAGGCCCAGGGTGAGCGCGGGCGGGCCACCGCAGAGCACCGCGCCCAGGGTCGCCGAGCAGGACAGCAGGGCCGCGGTCTTGTCCCGGGCCATGGTCAGACACTCGTCCAGGGTGACCGTGTCCCGGTGCTCGAACGCCACGTCGGCGGCCTGGCCGGCGATCAGCCGGCGCACCGCCGCGTTCAGGTAACGCAGCCCCCAGGTGCCGCCGTGCCCCGGCATCGCCGACAGGACGTCACCGGCGAGGCTGAGCAGCGCGTCGCCGGCCAGGATCGCCGGGCCGATGCCGAACGCGGCCCAGGCGGTCGGCCGGTGCCGGCGTTCGGCGTCCCCGTCGATCACGTCGTCGTGCAGCAGCGAGAAGTTGTGCACCAGCTCCACCGCCACCGCGCCGGGCAGCGCGTCCTCGGCGGTCTTGCCGGCGGCCCGCGCGGAGAGCAGTACCAGGGCTGGTCGCAGCCCTTTGCCACCGCCACGGGTGGTCGGCTGCCCCTGCGCGTCCCAGTAGCCGAGCTGGTAGCCGGCGGTCAACCGGGTGCGTTCGTCGATCCGGTCGAGCGCCGCCCGGATCTCGGGCTGCACGAGCGTGTCCACCTCGGCCAGGAAGCCAGGCAAGGTCATGGTCATCTCAGCGCCTCCGTCGTACTCGATCTCGACCCGAGATGGGCGAGCACGACGTCGGCGGCCTGCCGGCCGCTGCGTACCGCGCCCTCCATCGTGTCCGGCCATCCGGTGTCGGTCCACGCTCCCGCCAGCACCATCCCCGGCAGCCGGGTACCCGCCGCCGGCCGGTCCCGGCGGGTACCGGGCCCCTGCCGGAAGGTGGCCCGGGGCTCGCGGGTGACGAACACGTCGTGTACCGGGGTCCGCCGTGCCGCCGGGAAGAGGTCGGCGAGCGCGGCGAGTTGGCCCCGGCCCAGTTGCGCCGACGGCGTCCGCAGTACGGTCTCCGCCGCCGAGATGGAGGTGACCAGGTACTGGCCACTGGCGCCGGGCGGGGTCCGGTCGAAGACCCACTGCACCGGGTTGTCCAGCGCGGCGGCGAACTCCAGGTCGGTGACCCGCTCCCGGTAGCGGACGTGCACGTTGACGATCGGCGCCGCGCCGAGCCCGGCCCAACGTTCCCGGTCGGGTGCCGCCTGGGTCGGGACCAGTCGGGCCGCCTGCGGGTGCGGGACGGCCAGCACGACCGCCGCGGCGCTCAGCCGTACCCCGTCGGCACTGACCCGGAACCGGCCCCGGTCGGCGGCGATCTCGCGCACCCTGACCCCGGTGTGCACGGTGCCGCCGACGCGGCGCAGCAGCGCCCGCGCGGGTTCACCGTGCAGTTCGGACAGCGGCACCGTGGGTCGGCCGATGTCACCGGCGTCGGCCCGGTCGAGCAGCCCGGTCCGGAACACCCGCGCGGCCAGCGCGAGCGACGCCCGGTGCGGCGGCGCGTTCAGCGCCGCGACGCAGATCAGCTCCCACAACCGCCGTACGGTCGGCGCGTCCTGCCCGTGCCCGGTGAGCCAGTCGCCGAAGCTGATGTCGTCGTTGGCCGGGTCGTCCGGGTCGACGGTACGCAGCGCGGCGGCGCCCCGGATCGCGGCCAACCGCTGCCCCATCCGCAGTGGCCGGTAGTTGACCAGTGCCGGCAGCAGGTGCGCCGGTGCCGGCAGCCGCCGGGTACGGGTGAGCAGGTGCGGCGGTACGCCGACGCGCAGGATCGGCACCGCGAACACGTCCTGTAGACGCGCTCCGCCGGTCGTACCGAGCCGGTCGAGCAGTTGCCGGTACTCGTGGTAGCAGCGCAGGAAGACGTGCTGGCCGGTGTCGACCACGAGATCGTCGCGGCGGAACGAGTAGGTGGCCCCGCCCAGTTCCGGCCGGGCCTCCAGCAGGGTGACCCGTGCCCCGGCGTCGGCCAGGCGCAGGGCGGCGGCGATCCCGGCCAGGCCGCCACCGACGACGCACACCTCGTCGCCGTTCACGCGCTGCTCCGGGTCATCGCCCGTGCCGCGACGTACGCCTTCTGCCAGCCGGGCAGCGAGACCCGGCGCCGGGTGACCGCCAGCGGGTCGGCGACGATCCGGGCCAGCAGCCGGTGGTAGATGCCGGCCATCGCGGCGACGCACGAGGCGCTGCGCCGATCCAGCAGCGGCAGCAGCCGCAGTCCGGTGCGGTAGTAGCGTTCGGCCCGCTGGGCCTGCCAGCGGACCAGGCCGGCGAGCCGGTCCGACGGGTCGGCGAGGCCGCCGTCGAGCGCGGGTGCCAGGGTGCAGCCGAACCGGTCCAGGTCCTCGCGCGGCAGGTAGATCCGGCCGTTGCCGCGATCCTCCACGATGTCCCGGAGAATGTTGGTCAGTTGCAGCGCGATGCCGAGCGTGTCGGCCAGTTCGCTGGCGACGTCGCGGGACACGGTCGGCCGGACGTCGAAGACGCCGAGGGAGAGCCGGCCGACCGAGCCGGCCACCTGCCGGCAGTAGCCGACCAGGTCGTCGAAGGTGTCGTAGGTGGTGCCCTTGACGTCGGCCAGGCAGCCGTCGACGAGTTCGTCCAGCGCGGGCAGCGGGATCGGCAGCCGGTCACCGGCGTCGGCCAGGGCGAGCAGCACCGGGTCGCCGCCGGCCTCGGGCAACTGGTGCAGCGCGGCCCGGACCTGGTCCAGCCGGGCCACCTTGGCCGCCGACGGCAGGTCACCGTCGCCGATGTCGTCGATCCGCCGGGCCACCGCGTACACCGCGCAGAGGGCGCCGCGCCGCTCCGGGCGCAGCAGTCGGATGCCGTACGAGAAGTTCCGGGCCTCGGTGCGGGTGATCCGCTCACATTCCCGGTAGGCCCGGTCCAGCAGGGAGCCGGCGGTCCGGCCCGGGGCGGTCATCCGGGCCTCGCGATCAGCGTCTTGAGCCACTGCCCGGCGGTGCCGGCCCGGGTCGGCCGGGGCACCCGGCTCAGCGGGTCGTGGTCGGAGCGGGCTAGGGCGGCCAGCGCGGCCCGCCCGCCGGCCAGGTAGCCGGCGACCGCCAACCGGGCCCAGCCGTGCAACGCGCCGACCAGCGGCGCACCCGCGTCCAGCGCGGCGCCGGCCCGTACGGCCTGCAACCGGATCACCGCCCGCAGCCCGTCACTGGCGTACGGCGCCGCCAGGTCGTCCGGCGCCACGCCGTACTGGTCCAGGTCGGTCGCGGGTAGGTAGATCCGCCCCCGGCGGTAGTCCTCGGCGACGTCCTGGAGGTGTTCGACCACCTGCAACGCGGTGCAGATCCGGTTGGACAGGGCGATCCGCCGGGCCGACTGCGCCTCGAAGACGTGCAGCACCAGTTCACCGACCGGGTCGGCGGAGAGGTGGCAGTAGTCGACCAGGTCGTCGTAGGTGTCGTAGCGGTGTACCACCTGGTCGCGCTGGTTGGCGGCGATGAGCCGGCGCAGTGGTTCGATCGGCAGCCGGCGGTCGGCCACCGTCGGGGCGAGCGCTACCAGCACCGGATGGGTCGGTGGTCGGCCGTCGTACATGGCCCGGAGCTCGTCCTCGAAGCGGTGCAGCGCCGCCGACCGGGCCGCCGGGGTGTCGTAGTGCCCGGCCGGGGTGTCGTAGTGGCCGGCCGGGGTGTCGTAGTGGCCGGCCGGGGTGTCGTAGTGGCCGGCCGGGGTGTCGTAGTGGCCGGCCGGGGTGTCGTAGTGCCCGGCTGACCGGTGGCCGGTGGCCGGGTCGCGGGCGGGCGGGCTGGTCGGGTCCTGCGGCGGCAGGCTGCCGGGGTCGCGGGCGGGTGGACTGCCGGGGTCGCGGGCGGGTGGACTGTTCGGGTCCCGTGGCGGCTGGCTGCCGGGATCACGCGGAGGTTCGCTGACCGGGTCACGCGCGGGCTCCCGGCCGTACGCCGGTCCCCGGCCGCGACCAGGTTCCCCGCCGCGCGCCGATTCGCGGCCGCGCACCGGTGCGGGCTGGTCGCCCACGGGCTCGTCGCCGAGATCGTCCACATAGCGCGCGTACCCGTACAGCGCCAGCAGGTGCCGGCGGATGGTGCCGGGCAGGATCCGCAGGGCGACCGGGAAGTTCTCGCCGGACAGCGCGGTGTCCGGGATCCGCCGCAGCGCGGACGGGTCTCCGGATGGCCGGGCGGCTGGGTCCCCTGGCGGCTGGCTGGAGACGTTGCCGGTCAATTCGAGCACATGCAGCCTCTCGCGCAGAGTCCACCTGTCGACGCGAGCCGGCCGGGACCGCCGCACCAGATGTCAGTAACCCATCACTCGCGCTAAGTAGTCGTGACTGAGCGTACCCAACTTCACCGGCCTGGACGGTGAGGCCGGCGAAGTCTGTTTCAGGTTCCGATCGGGCCGGGCTACTTCGAACGGGTGGTGCTGGCCAGCGAGATCCCGACGATCATGAAGATCACGGCGATGATCTCGATCACCAACCGGGGCCCGTCGGTGGAGAGCGTCTCGTGGAACGCGGTTACTCCGATGACTATCCCGCCGAACGGGTCGAGCAGGGTGATCGCGGTCAGCGGCGCGGCGATCGGCCCGCTCTGGTACGCGTTCTGGTTCAGGATCAGCGCCGCCAGTCCGACCAGGAACAGGGCGTAGACGTGCCAGTGGGCGAGCAGCGTCCACGGGTGTTTGGTCAGGTCCTCGCTGATCGTCTTCAGCAGCGCGGCGGCGACCGCGTACAGCAGGCCGGTGGCGATGCCGAGCAGGGTGCCCCGGTGGGCGTCCCTGGTCCGCCAGGCGACCAGCAGGCAGATGGCGATCAGGCCGCCGACCACCCCGCCGACGCCCAGCCAGGCCATCGTCGACGGCTGGGACACCCCGGCCCGCGGGTTCGCGGTGACCAGGAAGGCGGCCAGCCCGATGATGCCGACCCCGGCCAGGATCAGGTCCTTGCGGTGCGGCCGGCGCTTCTCCAGCGCCGCCTCCAGCGGAATCGCCATGAACAGGCCGCTCATCAGCAGCGGCTCGACCAGCGCCAGCGGACCGAACCGCAGCGCGACCGCCTGGAGCCCGGTGCCGATCACGTCCGGGATGCCGCCGAAGAGCCAGAGCGGCCGGTGCAGCAACCGGATCAGCAGCCGGGGGTCGCCGGCCCTGGTCGGCTTCTCCTGCTTGGCGGCGTGCTGTTCGAGCGCCGAACTGAACGCGAAGAACAGCGCCGAGGCAAGGCCCAGCAGGACCGCGAGGAGGGCCATCGGATCAGCCCGTACCGCGCGGGCTCGACCTCACCTGCGCCGTCCCGGTGGAGTGGGCTGCTGGGCGTGATGGTGGACGTACCAGTTCAGGGCGGCGACCGCCAGGCAGACCAGGACACCGGCGCGCCGGGCCCGGCGACCGCGCCGCCCCCGGCTACGCGACGACGGCCTCGGCAACGGGTTCGGCAGCGCCTCCACCCCACGGGCGATGTCGGCCACCACCCGCGCCGGATCGGACTCGAACAGCTCCAGCCCGGCCTCGCGCTGCTCCCGACCGCGTACGCCGTCGGTCAGCTCGACCAGGGTCGGCCCCAGGTCCTCGGCCCGGCGTACCCAGCTCACCATCCCGGCCTGGGCCATGGTGACCGCGTTGGCCCGGCCGTGACCGGGAATCGGCCGGTAGGTGGCGACCGGCAGCCCGCTGGCCATCGCCTCCAGCGCGGTCAGCCCACCGGCGTTCTCCACCAGTACGTCGGCGGCGCGCAGCAGCGCGGGCATGTCGTCCACCCAGCCGAAGACGTGGGCCACCCGCTGGCGGCACAGCCGACGGTAGAGCGCCTCGTTGTGCCCGCAGACGACCACCGGGGTGGCCACCCCGGTCCGGGCGATCTCGGCGGCGGTGGTCGCCACCTCACCGACCCCCCACGAGCCGGCGACCAGCAGGGCGAGTCGCCCCTGCACCGGCAGACCGAAGTGTTCACGGGCGTGTCGCCGGGCCCGTTCCGTGCCGGGGCCGAAGCCGGCGGAGACGAGCCGGCCGACCACCCGTACCTCGGTCGCGCCGAGCGCGCGGGCCTGGGCCCGGCTGGTCGGGTGCGCGGCGCAGTAGACGTCCACCCCGGGCGAGACCCAGAGCGGGTTGACCGCGAAGTCGGTCAGGTACGTGATGACCGGTACGCCGAGCTGCCCCTTGCGCCGCAGCGGTCCGAGCAGTTGGGTGGCGATCGGATACGTCGAGACCACCGCCCGGGTGTCCGGTCCGACCAGCCGGCTCACCTCGGGCCGGACCGGGCGGAGCAGGGCCCGGGTGATCGGGCCGGCGCCGGTGAAGTTGCAGCCGATGGCGAACAGCGACCCGTAGATCCACGGGAACCTGCTCAGCATCCCGTGGTACGTGCCGCGCAGCAGCTTGCCGAGCCCGTACGGGAAGATGT
Organism: Micromonospora sp. NBC_01699; assembly: GCF_036250065.1. NCBI lineage: Bacteria > Bacillati > Actinomycetota > Actinomycetes > Micromonosporales > Micromonosporaceae > Micromonospora > Micromonospora sp. NBC_01699. Next base: position 6,718,858 of record NZ_CP109199.1, read on the forward strand.
CCGCCAGGTCCCGGCAGTCCACCTCGAATCCCCGGCCACGGAGGCGGTGCGCCAACTCGCGGCTCGCACCCTCGTGCCCGGCCCCCGCACTGGCCGAGATGATCACCACGCGCGCTGGCCGCTCCGGCAGACCGTGCCGCCCCGACGGAACCCCCGCCGAGGCGTACGGGTCCCACGTCGCCGGCCTCGGCGTGCCGCCGTTCGGCTCGGCCGCCGGGCGCGCCCCGCGCCACCCGCGAATCAATCGCATCCGGCCATCTACCCGAACCGGGTACGAAGAATCCTCGGCAATCGGCATTCTGCCCGGATATCTGCCCCGCTCCCCCCGTGACCGGACCGGCGGAGCGAGCGACGATCATGGTGGGATGCCCCATCTCGGACTGGTTACCCTCGTCGTACGCGACTATGACGAGGCCATCGCCTTCTACGTCGACCGGGTCGGCTTCCGCCTGATCGAGGACACCCCACGCGGTGACGGCACCCGCTGGGTGGTGGTCGCCCCGCCCGGCTCGACCGAGACCGCGCTGCTGCTGGCCCGCGCCGCCACCCCGCAACAGGCCGCCCGGATCGGCGACCAGACCGGCGGCCGGGTAGCCCTGTTCCTGTACACCGACGACTTCGACCGCGACCACCGCCGCATGACAGCCGCCGGCGTCCACTTCACCGAACCGCCCCGCCACGAGCCGTACGGCTCCGTCGCCATCTTCACCGACCCCTACGGCAACCGCTGGGACCTCCTCCACCCCACCCCACCCCCTGACCCCCACCCCTGACCCCCACCCCCTGACCTCGTCGATCTAGGGCAAATGGTGGTCATTAGAGATCAACAAGCCTGTATTTGTCCTAGATCGACGGGGGAAGCGGGCACGGGGGGCGGGGGGCGAGGGGGCGCGGGGGTTAGTGATCGGGTTCGGTGATTAGGGTGGGTTGGGGGCGGCGGGGGCGGCGGGGGGTTTCGCCGTCTAGTTCGGCGGCTTGTTCCGGGGTGGGGGCGGAGCCGCCGAGGTGGGCGGGCTGCCACCAGGTGTCGTCCGGCCCGGCCGGCTGGTCCGGGTACTCCCGCTGGGCCCGGTCGAGCAGGGCGGTGAGCTGCCGACGCAGCTCCGCCATCAGCCCACCCGAGGTGCCGAAGTCGGCCGGCGCCAGCGGCTCGCCGATCAGCACCGTGATCGGGGTGTGCCGCCGGGTCAGGGTCTTCGGTCTGCCCTTGGTCCAGAGCCGCTGGGTGCCCCAGAGCGCGACCGGCAGCACCGGTACGCCGGCCGTGTCAGCCATCCGAGCCACCCCGCTCTTGGTCCCCTTGAGGGTGAACGAGCGGCTGATCGTCGCCTCCGGGAAGACCCCGACCACCTCGCCCGCGCGCAACGCGCTCACCGCGGTCGCGTACGAGCCGGCGCCGTTGTCCCGGTCGACGGGAATGTGCCGCATGCCGCGCATCAGCGGGCCGGCGTACCGGTTGGTGAAAACCTCCTGCTTTGCCATGAACCGGACCAGCCGACGGGACGGCTGGGCGCCCAGGCCGCAGAAAATGAAATCGAGGTAGCTGACATGGTTGCTGGCCATCACGGCGCCACCGGAGCGGGGCACGTGCTGCCCGCCCTCCACTCGCAGCCGCAGGTCGAGCGCGCGGAAGAGCGTCTTGGCGGTCGCGATCACGGGCGGGTACACGAGTTCTGGCATCGTCAAACGTTACCCGGACCACATCGCGAGGTAACTCACGCCCCGGCCGGTTCGCCCGCGCGCTCCCCCTTCGGGTCCGCGAGGAACGCCCTGACCAGGTCGGCCACCCGCTCCGGTCGGTCGACGACCATGCCGTGCGTCGCCCCGGCCAGCTCGACCACCCGCAGCCCCGGGTTCACCGCCACCGCCCGCGCGATCCCGGCCGAGGTGCCCCGCCGATAGGCGTCGTACAGCTCCCGGAACGGCTGCTGCGGCCGAAGATCGGCCGTGGCGAGCACCAGCAGCAGCGGGCATTTCGCCGCCCCCAGCGCCGCGACCAGGTCGAATGATGCCATCGCCAGGCGTACCTGCTCGACCGTCTCCGGACCGGGGCGTGATCCGGACCGGGCCAGTTCGACGGTCATCGCCGCGAAGGCGGTGTGCAGCCGGTCCAGTTCGGCCGCCGCGTGGTCGGGCGCCAGGCCGGCCAGTTGGTCCGGCCGGGTCGGTGCCGGCACGCCGTCCAGGCTGACCACGCCCGGACACTCGGGATGCCGCCGGGCCCACTCGGTGGCGACCATCCCGCCGAGCGACCAGCCGACGATGGCGGGCGCGGCCAGGCCCAGCTCACCGGCGAGTGCGTCAAGATCGGCAAGGACCGCGTCCGTGGTCCACCGGCCGTCGCCGGACCGGCCGTGTCCGCGCAGGTCCATCGTCACCACCCGGTACGCCGACCGCAGCTCCCCGCCCAGCGCCTCCATGTCGGCCAGGCTGCCGCCCGCCCCGTGCAGCAGAACCACCGGCGACCCGGTCCCACCGAAGTCCCGTACGGCGAGCGGCACCCCGGCGCCCGCCACGATCACATCACCCACGCCCGACCCGCCCGTCGCGTCACGCATGACCGGCCTGGCCGTCGAGGTGGGCGCGGTCGGCCTGGCCGTCGAGGTGGGCGCGGTCGGCCTGGCCGTCGAGGTGGAGCAGCCGGTCCCGGACCGAGGCGGGCACCACCCCGCCGTCCGGGTGGCGGGCCAACCGCCCCCGGTTGACCAGATCGTGCACGCCCTGTCGGGTGATGCCGAGCATCGCGCCGGCCACCGCGTACGAGATGGCTGGGGCCGTGGGGTGGCCGACCCGGCGGCTGACGGCCCGGCCCAGCGGGGTGCGCCACCAGTCCAGCGGCGGTTCGAACGGCCCGTCGTCCGGGTAGAGGGTCGACACCACCCGCATGATCGTGCCGATCGCGGTCCGGTCGTCGCCGTCGACGATCCGGTCCGCCCAGGTCGCCGCCCGGATCCGGACCACGGTACGCAGCGCCGCAACGCTGTCGTCCCCGTCGAGCAGGATCTCCAGCGGGTCGAGCAACCGGATGTCAAGCACCCGAACGAGCTGCTCGGCAAGCTGCTTCCGATCCACCACCACAATGCCTCCCCTCTCAACACCACTCACCAACCACTTGACACCCACTGTCAACCACTTGACGCCTCCCGTCAACCCCACCCATGAGGGGGCCACTCTTTTCTCTACCTAAGTGCGGATCTTGGGGCGGGGAGGAAGGGGAGGAAGGGGAGGAAGGTAGGTGGTGGTGCAAGGTAGGTAGGGGTGCTAGCTTGCTTGGTGTGGATCAGGAACGGCGGGGGCAGTGGTTGCGTGGGGTACTCGACCTCTGCGTACTGGCACTGCTCGCCAGGCGGGAGTCGTACGGGTACGAGCTGGCCCAGTCGCTGAACGCGGCCGGGGTGGGGCCGATCCAGGGCGGCACGCTCTACCCGGTGCTGCTCCGGTTGCAGCGCACCGGCCTGGTCAGCGCGCAGTGGCGGGAGGGCACGAGCGGCCCGGCCCGCAAGTACTACCGGATCACGGTCGCGGGCGACGAGACGCTGCGCCGAACCACCGCCGACTGGGCCGCGTTCAGCGACGGGGTGGGCGCGATTCTGCGGGAGGGGAGCACGCGGTGAGCGACGAGCAACCGGCGAACCACGAGGGATGGCTGGCCGCCCTGGCCGGCGAACTGCGCCGGCACGGCGTCGACCGGGACCTGGCAGGGCACGTGGTCGCCGAGGCGGCCACCCACCTGCGCGACAGCGGAGAGGCGCCACTGCGGGTGTTCGGGCCCCCGGCGTCGTACGCGGCGGCGGTGGCGGACAGCGTCGGTGCGGCGCAACCGCAGGTCTACCGCGCCGCACCGGGGCCGGTACGACTGGAGGCGCGCGGCATCAGCAAGCGCTACCGCCGGCACCGGGTGCTGACCGGGCTCGACCTGACCGTACGGGCGGGTGAGATCGCGGCGGTGGTCGGCGCGAACGGCTCCGGCAAGAGCACCTTCCTGCGCATCTGCGCCGGCCTGGCCAGCCCCGACCGGGGACAGGTACGCGTGCACGGCACCATCGGCTACTGCCCGCAGTCCGGCGGGACCAACGATTTCCTCGTACCGGAGGAGCATTTTGTGCTGGTCGGCGCGGGCCGTGGACTGGCCCGCGACACGGCGCGGTCGGCGGGCCGGCGCCACGCCGCCGGGCTGGACTGGGATCCGACCGGGCCGACCCAGGCCCGGCACCTCTCCGGCGGCACCCGGCAGAAGCTCAACCTGGTGCTGGCCGGGCTCGGCGACCCGGACGTGCTGCTGCTGGACGAGCCCTACCAGGGCTTCGATCGGGGCACCTACCTCGACTTCTGGCACCAGCTGTGGGACTGGCGGGCGGCCGGCAAGGCGATCGTGGTGGTGACCCACCTGCTCAACCAGCTCGACCGGGTCGACACCGTGCTCGACCTGAGCCCGTCCCGGCAGCCGGTCGGATGAGCGGCGGAAACAGAGAAAACCGGATGAGCGGCGGAAACGGGTCGAGCGAGAAAAACCGGACGAGCGGCGGGGACGGAACGAAATGATCAAGTTGCTGACGGTTGCCGAGATGGCACTGCGGGAGATGGTGCGGCGACGGGCGGTGCTGGTGATTCTGCTGGTGCTGCCGCTGCTGTTCTATCTGAGCCGGCGCGGCGACCACCTGGGCCAGTCGATCCGGTTCGTCTGCCTGGGGCTGGGCTGGGCGTTGAGCACCGCCGCCCTGTTCGCCGGCAGTGCGGCCCGGGAGATCGAACCCCGGCTGCGGCTCTCCGGCTACCGGGCGTACCACCTGCACCTGGGCCGGCTGCTCGCGCTCTGGATCGTCGGCCTCGGGCTCTCGGTGCCGTACTTCCTGCTCGTCCGGTTCGACCAGCACGACGTCCGGTACGGCGCGATCGCCCTGATCATGCTGCTCACGGTGGCCACCGCGGCGCCGTTCGGGCTGCTGCTGAGCGCCGTGCTGCCGCGTGAGCTGGAGGGCACCCTGGTCCTGCTGATCGTGTTCGGGTTGCAGATGATGCTCGACCCGGCCGGGACCGCCGCCCGGTTCCTGCCGTTCTGGGCCAGCCGGGAGATCGGCACGTACGCGGTCGACCACACCGACGGCGGTTACCTGGCCCGCGGCCTGGTGCACGGCGTGGTCTTCGCGGTGGCGCTCACCGCCCTGGTCGCGCTCGCCTCCGGGTTCCGGCTGCGGCAGCGCGCACACCTGAGGTTCAGTCCGATCCGCTGAGCCGTCCGAAGGTCCGATCCGCTGAGCCGTCCGAGGGTTCGGTCCGATCCGCTCGGCCGTCCGAAGGTTCAGTCCGATCCGCTCGGCCGCCACACCGATACGATTGCGGGCGTGATCCCGCTCGACGCGACCGCAGCCGCCTACCGGTGCTGGATCACGCCCGCGCTGCCGCTCTACGGCAACGACCACGACCGCGCAGACTTCGCTCCCTGACGGGTTCGCCGAACCGATCATCGTCCGGTCCCCCTCGCCCGATCCGGGAGCGTCCCGTCATGCCCGAAAACTCCGACACCGTTGCACGCCCGACACCGCCCGTGCAGGCACCGCCGACGCAAGCACCGATGGAAGCCCCGGCGAACACCTCCGCGCTGACCGTGCTGCGGGCGCCGCAGGCCGCCCGGGTGCTGGCGGCCAGCCTGCTCGGCCGGATCCCGCTCGGTGCGGCACCACTGGCCCTGCTGATCTTCGCCCGCGAGACGATGTCGCTGACCGTGGCCGGGCTGCTGGTCGGCGCGTACACCGCCGGCATGGCGATCGGTCAGCCGATGCTGGCCCGGGTCGCCGACCGGTGGCGGCAACCGCCGGTGCTGTGGCTGTCGATGGTCGTCTCCACCATCGGCTTCGCGCTCGCCGCCGCGCACATCAGCCTGCCGGTGACCGTGTTCGCCGCCGCGCTGGCCGGGGTGGGCGCGCCACCGTTCGAGTCGTGCCTGCGGGTGCTCTGGCGCGGCCTGCTCCCGGCCCACCAGGTGCAGACCGCGTACACCCTGGACATCGCGGTCCAGGAGTCGATCTTCATTCTCGGCCCGGTGGTCACCCTCGGCGCGGTCGGCCTGGTCGGCCCGGCCGGTGGCCTGGCCGCCGCCGCGCTGTTCCAGGCCGGAGGCACCGCCTGGTTCGCCACCACCGGCGCGGTCCGTCGGTGGCGGGGCGAGCCGGCCGTACGGCACTGGGCCGGCCCGCTGCGCGCCGCCCGGCTCCGGTTGATCCTCGGCGCGCTGGTGCTGGTGGGGGCCGGGGTGGGCAGCGTGACGGTGGCCGCGACCGGTTACGCCGAGGTGTCCGGGGCCCGATCCTGGGCCGGCTGGCTGCTCGCCGCCCAGGCCACCGGCGCACTCGTCGGCGGGCTGCTCTACGTACGCTTCGCCGGCCTGCGCCGGTACGCCACCCTGCCCCGGGCGACGGCGGTCTTCGCGGCCGGCTACCTGCCCCTGCTGCTCACCCCGGCCCCGCCCGCGATGCTGGTGCTGATGGCGGTCAGCGGGCTCGCGCTGCCGCCGCTGCTCACCGTCGCGTTCGTGGCGATCGACCGGGTGGCCCCGGTCGGCACCGTCGCCGAGGCGTTCGCCTGGGCGGCCACCGCCTTCTCGGTCGGCAACGCCGCCGGTGCGGCGGTCAACGGTGCGCTGCTGGACACCAGTGGACGGGTGACCGTCGGCTTCGTGCTCGCCCCGGTCGCCGCCGCCATGGCCAGCGGCCTGCTCCTACTGCTCGGACGACGGGCCCGAGGAAACGGGGCAACGGGCGACGGGGCAACGGGCGACGGGGCAACGAGCAACGAGGCGACGGGCGACGGGTTCACCTCCTCCGGGTGATGTGCCCGCCGGGCGTACCGGGTGATGCTTCTTCCTACGAGGAGGAGTACGCGATGAGCGAGGTCACCACGAGCTTCTTCCACGGGCTCGGCGAACGCGCGCCCGACCTGCTGCCGAGGCGCGCCCACGGCACGTTGCGGTTCGACCTGCGCCACGGGGCGGAGATCGAGCACTGGTTCGTCTCCATGCACCACGGCAACATGTCGGTCTCGCAGGACCGGCGGGACGCCGACTGTGTGGTGCACGTCGCCGGGGAGTTGTTCGACCGGTTCGCCACCGGCGACGCCAACGTCATCTCCGCGATGATCCGTACCGACTGTGTCCTTGAGGGCAACATCCCGCTGCTGATGATGTTCCGACGGTTCTTTCCGGCCGCTCCGGACGCGGTCGACCCGCGCCGGTTGGTCCGGGAGCGGGACACCCGGTGAGCCAGCCGGTCAGCATCCTCGACGGCGCCACCTTCGTGGTGAGCAGCCGCAACGGCGACATCGACCCGTCGCCGACCTTTCCCACCGGCCTGTTCGCCCTCGACACCCGGTTCATTGCGCGCTGGGAACTGACCATCAACGGCGAGCACCTGCACTCGCTCTCCGTCGACGACCTGCGGTACTTCCAGACCAGCTTCTTCCTCGCCCCAGGCGAGCCGACGCACTACATCGACGCGAAGGCTTCGGTGATCCGGCAACGTACGGTCGGTGGCGGGTTCGAGGAGCGGTTGACCGTACTGAACCATCAGGAGGAGCCGGTCGACTTCACCGTACGGATGGAGATCGCCAGCGACTTCGCGGACCTGTTCGAGATCAAGAACCTGCTGCCGAAGCGTGGTGACATCACCACCCGGGTGCAGGACGACACGCTGCGGCTGAGCTACCGGCGGGACGCCTTCTACCGAGAGACGGTGATCTCGGCCAGCAGCGGGGCCGAGATCGACGAGCAGGGCATGACCTTCCGGATCCGGGTCGAGCCGCACGGCAAGTGGACCACGGTCCTGCGGGTGGTCACGCTCTTCCCGAGCGCGGACGATTCGGCCGCGGCGGAACTGCCGACGTCGCAGCGGGGACGGGGACGGCCCGACATGCAGCGCCGGCTCGACGAGTGGATGGCGCGGGCACCACACCTGGCCTGCGACTGCGAGCCGCTGAACGACTCGTACGAGCGCAGCATCACCGACCTGGCCGCGCTGCGCTACACCGGTCTGCTGCGCAAGGAGAAGCTGCCCGCCGCCGGCCTGCCCTGGTTCATGACCCTGTTCGGCCGGGACAGCATGATCACCTGTTTGCAGTCGCTGCCGTTCATCCCGGAGATCGCCCCGCCCACCCTGCGCACCCTGGCCGACCTCCAGGGGGCCCGGCTGGACAACCTGCGCGACGAGGAGCCCGGCAAGATCCTGCACGAGATCCGCTACGGCGAGTCGGCGGCGTTCGAGGAGCAGCCGCACTCGCCGTACTACGGTTCGGCCGACGCGACCCCGCTGTTCGTGATCCTGCTGGACGAGTACGAACGTTGGAGCGGCGACACGGCCCTGGTCCGCGAACTGGCCGACGAGGCCCGGCAGGCCCTGCGCTGGATCGACACCCACGGCGACCTGCTCGGCAACGGCTACGTCTGGTACGAGCGCCGCAACACCCGCAACGGCCTGGAGAACCAGTGCTGGAAGGACTCCTGGGACGCCATCTGCTTCCGTGACGGCACCCTGCCCGGCTTCCCCCGCGCCACCTGCGAGATCCAGGGGTACGCCTACGACGCGAAGATCCGGGGTGCCCGGATGGCCCGCAAGTTCTGGGACGACCCGGCACTCGCCGACCGGTTGGAGCGGGAGGCGGCCGACCTGAAGGTGCGTTTCAACCGCGACTTCTGGGTGGAGGACGGGGAGTACTACGCGCTCGCGCTCGACGGCGAGGGCCGGCAGGTCGACGGGCTCGCCTCGAACATGGGACACCTGCTCTGGAGCGGGATCGTCGATCACGACAGGGCGGCGCTGGTGGCCCGGCACCTGCTCGGTCCGAGAATGTTCTCCGGCTGGGGTGTGCGTACGCTCGCCGAGGGCAACGGTCGGTACAACCCGCTCGGCTACCACGTCGGCACGGTCTGGCCGTTCGACAACTCGATCATCGCCTCCGGTCTGGCGAGGTACGGCTTCACCGAAGAGTCGGCCCGGATCGCGGAGAGCATCATCGACGCGGCGAAGTACTTCCAGGGCCGGCTGCCGGAGGCGTTCGCCGGCTACGACCGGGAGCTGACCACGTACCCGGTGCAGTACCCGACGGCGTGCAGCCCGCAGGCCTGGTCGGCCGGTACGCCACTGCTGTTGCTGCGTACGATGCTCGGCCTCGAACCGCAGGAGGACGGGCTGACCGTGCGGCCCGCGGTGCCGGCCAGTCTGGGCCGGATCGAACTGCTCGGGATACCGGGCCGGTGGGGACGGATCGACGCGTTCGGGCGGGGTCGACTGCATACCACGGCCCAGCCGGCGACCAACCCGACCAATCACGACGGTCCCGCATAACTGCCGGAAATACGACTGTTCCACGGGTGGGGACGCGACAGCGGTTACCGTCACGCCAACCTGCCAGTTTCCGTTTGACCCAGGTCAGACGTCGATCGGATCGGGATGAGGGTCATGGAGGACGAGCGCGACGCGATCCGTCGCCCACGAGCGGTGCGCACAGGGCAGGCACGGTGACCGAGGTGCCGGCGGTGCACGTACCCGCCCGACCCGACTGGTCCTGCCGGGCCTGCGGCCAGGAGTGGCCGTGCATCGTCCGCAAGCACCAGTTGAAGTACCTCTACCAGGGCAATCCGGCCGGGCTGGGCCGGCAGTTGCGGTTGTTGCTGCGGCAGGCCCGCGAGGACCTGCCGGCGCTGACCGACGAGCAGCTCGCCGAACGGTTCGTGTACTGGAGCGAGCGTCCGCTGCGCGCCGGCCGTACCTGGAGCTGACGCCACCGGGTCCGGGGCCGCTACCGGCCGTCCGGCAGCGCCTGCACCAACGGCTGGGTCGACCGGTCGCTCTCCAGGTCGACGGCCTCCTGCTCGTGGTGGATGTCGACCCGACCCCGGCCGAACGCGTCGATCTTGCCCCAGCGGCCGGGAATGTCGAGCAGTTCGAGCCGGCCCATCCCCTTCGGCAGGGCGGGGTCGACCACCAGATGCTCGTCGTGCGGTTCGAGGCCGAGCATCGTACGGAGCAGCAGCATCGGCGTACCGGTCGACCACGCCTGCGGGCTGCACGCCGTCGGGTACTGGACCGGGTACTTGGTCAGCACCCGGTCGTAGCCGGCGAACGCCTCCGGCAGCCGGCCCCGGAAGTACTGCGACGCGTCGATGATCGCCTCGGCGATCCGACCGGCCTCCTCGTCGAAGCCGTACCGGCGCAGCCCCCAGGCGATGAACGAGTTGTCGAACGGCCAGACCGTGCCGACGTGGTATCCGACCGGGTTGTAGCGACCCTCGCCCTCGGCCAGGGTGCGTACCCCCCAGCCGGAGAAGAGCCGGGGCCCGAGCAGGTGTTCGGCCACCCTGCCGGCCCGGTCCGGGTCGACGATGCCGCTCCAGAGCAGGTGGCCCATGTTGGACGACAGCGCGTCGACCTGGCCGCCCTCGGCGTCCAGCGCCAGCGCGTAGTACTCGCCGTTCTCGACCCAGAAGTCGCGGTTGAACCGGCTCTTCAGGTCCATCGCCTCCTGCTCCAGCCGGTCGGCGAAGACCGGGTCGTGCCAGACCCGGCGGGCCAGTCGTGCCCCGCGCATCTTCGCGTCGTACGCGTACCCCTGTAGCTCGCAGGTGGCCCGGGGAAACGACGGCAGCCGCCCGTCCCGGTACGAGATGGCGTCGAAGGAGTCCTTCCAGCACTGGTTCTCCAGCCCGTTGCGGCCGTTGCGCCGCTCGTACCAGAGGTATCCGTTGCCCATGATGTCGCCGTACGTGTCGATCCAGCGCAGTGCGGCGCGTGCCTCGTGCTCCAGCCGCCGGACGAGTTCCACGTCGCCGGTCCAGCGCTCGTACTCGTCCAGCAGGATCACGAACAGCGGCGTCGAGTCGGCCGCCCCGAAGTACGGCGAGTGCGGCTGGTCCTCGAACGCGGCCGACTCCCCGTACCGCAGCTCGTGCAGGATCTTGCCCGGCTCCTCGTCCCGGAAGTCGTCCAGTTTGGTGCCCTGTTTCATGGCCAGGATCTGCAACGTCGGGCCGGCGAGTTCCGGGGTGAACGGCAGCGACTGGAGGCAGGTGAAGATGCTGTCCCGGCCGAACAGGGTCATGAACCAGGGCAGGCCGGCGGTCGGCACCTTCGACTCGAAGGAGAGCGGGGTGTAGCGCAGTGCGGCGAGGTCGACCAGGCTGCGCTCGTACGTGTCGCCGAGCGGTTCACAGTCGCAGGCGAGCTTCGGCGCGCGGTCGACCCACTGGGCCAGGTCGTGCTGCATCTGGGTCCTGACCCGGCTGGTGTGGCTGATCAGTCCGAGCCGCAGGTCGCGTCCGCCGGCGCCCTCCACCATGGTCTCCACGTGCAGGGTGGTGGTCCACTCGGCGTGCGCCGGGATCCGTACCCGGAAGGTCAGCCCGTGCTCGTCGATCTCGGCGGGGGTGCTGGACGTGATGAACGTTTCGCGCCGGAAGGTGTCCCGGCGGTAGCTGAGCCGCAGCCGCCCCTGCTCGACGTACGCCTGCGCCGCACCGACCTTCTCCTGTACGTCCTTGATCTCGAACAGGTCGGCGAAGTCGCACCCGACCTCCATCCGGATGGTCAGCTCGACCGGCTCGCCCTGGTGGTTGAGCACGGTGAGCTGCTCGTCGAAGCTGCCGCCGATGGTCCGCTGCCGGACCACCGACACCTTCGCGTCGACGTAGTGCGTCGGCTCGCCGGGCACCAGGAAGAACCGGGTCTCGTAGTACTGAAGGTCGTCGATGGACAGGGCGTTGAGCCGTTCCCCGTCGATGGTGAGTTCCCAGCGGGACAGGAACCGGGTGTCGAACGAGAAAAGGCCGGTGGGGAACGTCGGCGACGGGTCGATGTCGCCCCGGCTGTCGCTGACCAGGAAGGTGTTGCCGTCGAGGATGCTCACCATGTTGTCGGTCACTTCTGCCTCCTCTCCCGGACCAGCTCACGGGGGTCGTGCGCGCCCGGCGGACCCGGCAGGAGCCGCTGGAAGTAGTGGAACAGCAGCAGGTTTCCCTGGACGGTGATCTCGTTGCGGAGCAGCGCCGCGATCGGGTTCGCCTCGCCCCGGGTCACCTTGTCGAAGAACTGGAGCTGGGTGCTGATCACGCAGTCCGCCGGCCGTTCCCCCCGGCTGGCGCTGATGTTCCCCTCGCTCATCACCAGGACCCAGTGGTCGGTCCCGTCCCGGTGTCCGAGGTCGAACCGGACCGTGCCCCGGACCTTCGTCAGCAGCGGCTCGGGCCCGCGATGGCCGAGGCCGTCGAAGAAGTCGGCGGTCGGATCTGCCATCGGTTCCTCCTCGGGTGCCGCACGAATAGCCCACGTCACCGCAGCGTCGCGCACACTCCGGTGGCCGGTCATCCTCCGCCGGGGGTGAGGTTCGACGGGTCGGGCAACAGCCGTCACACCGGCCACCGCGCGGCCGTGGGCGCACGACGCGACCGCGCCGACTCCCGGTACGGGGATCGGCGCGGTCACGGCCTGTCGTCATTGGTACGTGGTACGTGGTACGTGGTACGAACTGTGCTGGTCGCGCTAGTTGTTCGGGTCGTCGGCGCTGATGTCGGCGAGTACGGACTGTGGCTCCCGTTCCACCGCCAGGTCGCCGAGCGAGACCAGCCCGATCAGCCGGCCCTCCTCGATCACCGGCAGCCGCCGTACGCCGTAGGTCCGCATCAGGTCGGCGGCGGCCACGGCATCGTCGTACTGGGTCACCGTGACGACGTCGTTGCTCAGGATCTGGCTGAGCGTCGCACTGGTGACGTCCAGCCCATCGGCCACCCCACGTACCGTTATGTCACGGTCGGTGACGATGCCGATCACCGCGTCCCCACTGGTCACGATCACATCGCCAATGGCGCTGTCCCGCATCTCCTGGGCCGCGGCGGTGAGCGTGTCGGTGCCGTCCATGGTCACCAACCGGGTCGTCATGAACTCTCCGACGGTCGTCATGGTGCTCCTCTCTCTGTCGGCGGTTGCCGTCTACCCGCCTGACCACCCCCGACACCTCAGTGGTCGAGCACGACCACCCGGCCCTGCGTCGCCGACGCGTACGCCGCCTCGATCACCCGCAGGCCCTCCACCGCGCCGGCCGGGTCGACCGGGAACTCGCCGCGCCCCAGCAGGGCATCCCGAACCTCGGCGTAGAACAGCTCATACCGGCCGATCTCGGTCGGTACCGTCTCGATGGTGTCGTTCACCCCGAGCACCCCGGCGTTCTCCGCCGGCTCGATCCCCCAGCCCGGGTCACCGGGCCGCTTGCCGGCGAGCACCTGTGGCTCCTGCACGTCCAGCCCGTACTTGGTGAAGGTGGCCCGGTCGCCCAGCACCCGGAAGCGCGGGTTGCGGGTGCCGGCGAGCGCCGACGCCCACAGGTGCGTACGCACCCCGTTGACGTGCCGCAGCGCGACGAAGGTGTCGTCGTCCACCCGCACCCCCGGCCGGCGGCGGTCGAGTTCGGCGTACACCTGGGCGACCGGGCCGAACAGTTGCAGCGCCTGGTCGACGATGTGCGCGCCGAGGTCGTACAGCAGCCCACCGGCCTCGGCCGGGTCGCCGAACTCGCGCCAGTTCTCCTTCGGCGTCGGGACCCAGCGGTCGTAGCGCGACTCGAAGCGGTAGACCTCGCCCAGCCGTCCCGACGCCAGCACCCCGCGTACGGTCAGGAAGTCCGAGTCCAGCCGCCGGTTCTGGAACACGGTCAGCCCGACGCCGGCCCGTGCCGCCGCCTCGACCACCTGCCGGGCGTCCGCCGCGGTCGGCGCGAACGGCTTGTCGACCACCACCGGCAGCCCCGCCTCGATGGCCCGCAGGGCGAGCTGCACGTGGGTCCGGTTCGGCGTGCTGACCACCACCAGGTCGAGCTGGTCGGCGAGCGTGAACAGGTCGTCGGCGGTCGGCACCACCCGCGCCCCCGGATAGTCCGCCCGCGCCCGGTCGGCGCGTTCCGGGCTGCTCGTGACGATCACCGCCACCGACAGGCCCGGCGTCGCCGCCACCAGCGGGGCATGGAACCGCTGTCCACCGATGCCGTATCCGAGAATGCCGACCCGCAGGTCAGTGCTTGTGTCCGTACTCATGATCGGTATTAAACAGCGCTCGCCGGAAACGGCAGGAAGGGCCCCTTGTTATTGCCTTTTAGGTGGGAACGGGCCCTTCCGAACTCCCGTTGACAGGCTCCAAGGAATCCTCCATGGTCGATCTCTAGCGGTAAGCAACCTGGAGGTAGCGGCGTGACCGAGAATCGGACCAGCGAGCAACATCGGCCGACCGGCGGGGACTCCACGACAGAGCCGGAACAGCACCGGTACGTGATCGTCGGCGGCGGCCCGGCCGGGATCCAACTGAGCTACTACCTGCAACAAGCCGGCGCGGACTACGTCACCCTGGAGCGCGAACCGGAGCCGGCGACCTTCTTCCGGCACTACCCCCGGCACCGCCGGTTGATCTCCCTCAACAAGGTGCACACGCACAGCAACGACCCCGAGATCCGGCTCCGCTGGGACTGGAACTCGCTGCTCAACGACCGGGCCGACCTGCACTTCCCGCACTACAGCAGCGACTATTTCCCGCACGCCGACGACCTGGTCCGCTATCTCGACGACTTCCAGCGGGAACACCGGCTCGGGATCCGGTTCAACGAGGCCGTCGAACGAATCGAACGGCTCGACGAGGCCGACGGCGGGGGTTTCCTGGTCCGTACCGGTCGGGGGCTGATCCGCGCCCGCTGCGTCATCGTCGCCACCGGTTGGGCGACGCCCTACGTACCGCAGATCGACGGGATCGAGCACGCCATCGGCTACGAGACGGTCGACACCGACCCGGCGGCCTTCACCAACCAGCGGGTGCTCATCATCGGCAAGGGCAACTCGGCCTTCGAGACGGCGTCGGCGATCCTCGGCCACGCGGCGATGGTGCACGTGGCCAGCCCCCGAACGCTCCAGCTCGCCTGGAACACCAAACACCCCGGCAACGTACGGACCCACTACGGCGCGATGCTGGACAGCTACCAGTTCAAGACGCTGCACGCGGTGCTCGACTGCGTTGTCGACGTGATCCGCCCGGCCGGCGACGCGTACGAGGTCGAGATCAGCTACACCCACGCCGACGGCGAACGGGAGCTGCTGGAGTACGACTCGGTGATCCGCTGCACCGGGTTCGTGATGGACACCTCGGTGTTCGCCCCGAACTGCCGGCCGGAGCTGGCCCCGAACGGGCGGATGCCGGCGACCGGCCCGGACTGGCAGTCGACCAACGTGCCGGGGCTGTACTTCGCCGGCACCATCGCCCAGGCCCGGGACTTCAAACGCGCCTCGTCGGCCTTCATCGACGGGTTCCGCTACAACCTGCGTACGCTCACCCGCCTGCTCCGCGAGGCGTACGGCGAGGAGCCGCTGCCGTACGACGTGCTGCCGGCCGAGCCGAAGGAGATGACCTCGCTGGTGCTGGAGCGGCTGAACTGGAGTTCGGCCCTCTGGACCCAGTTCGAGTACCTCTGCGACGCGCTGGTGCCCGACGAGGACACCGGTGAGTTCCGGTACTACCAGGACCTGCCGGAGGACTACGCGGTGGACCGGTTCGGCGACTGCTACACCGTCACCCTGCGCTGGGGCCGGGACGAGTACGCCGACGTCTTCGCGATCGAACGCCACCCGTCGCCGGACCGGGCGGCCGAGAGCGCCTTCATCCACCCGGTCGTCCGGCACTACCGCAACGGCGAGTTGGTAGCCGAGCGGCACCTGCTGGAGGACCTACTCGCCGAGTGGACCCGGCAGGACCGGCACATCGCCCCGCTGCACGCGTTCTTCCAGGACGAACTGGGCCGGTCCGGCGTACCGGCGGTGTCGCCACCGGTCTGATCCCGCCCCGACGGGCTGACCCGGCTCGCCGGGTCAGCGTTCGATCATCACCTCGGTCAGCGGCTTGCGGGTGAGTTCCGGCACCCGCGCGCCGTCGGCCGGGTAACCCACCGGCAGCACCAGGTACGGACGCTCGTGCGCCGGGCGCTCGCAGACCTCGTTGAGGAACCGCATCGGGCTGGGGGTGTGCGTCAGCGTCGCCAGCCCGGCCAGGTGCAGGGCGCTGATCAGCATCCCCACCGCGATGCCGACCGACTCCTTCACGTAGTACGGCTTGGGGTTCTCCCCACCCCGGTGCACCTCGAACACCACGATCACCACCGGCGCCACCTCAAGGAACGGCTTGCGCCAGTCGGTGCCGATCGGGGCGAGCGCGCTCAGCCACTCGTCGCTGGCCCGGTGGTCGTAGAAATCCCGCTCCTCCGCCTCCGCGCGCTCCCGCAACAGCCGCTTGCGGTCCGGGTCGGTGAGCACCACGAACCGCCACGGCTGCCGGTTCGCCCCGCTCGGCGCGCTCGCCGCGGCGGCCACCGCCGCCTCGATCACCTCCGGCGGCACCGGCTCGCGGGAGAAGTCACGCACCGACCGGCGGGCGCACATCTGCTCCGCGTACGCCCGTGCGGTACTCACCATCTCGGCCGGCGGACGCCGAGTCGACTGGACCAGTCGGGTGGACTGGATCGGTCCGATCGTTTGCTGCGCGGTGTTCATCCACGCCTCCCCAGGTGTGTGGCCGTACCTCTAAAGGGTGGCCCGGACCGGGGCGGCTGCCCACTGCGAGCGTGCTCAATCGACCTCGACCAGCTCCGGCACGGTCTGTGCGACAAGATCGTCCACCACGTCGGTGAGCCGGTCGCGGCGGGCCGCCGCCCGACGTTGGCGCACCGCGCCGTCGGCCGCCGAGCCGAGCAGCCGGTCCAACCAGGAGGTGACCGACGGAAGGTCACCGTTTCGCGCCAGCACCGGCGCGACGTACCGGTGGAGCCGGTCGACGAGTTCGACCGCCGGCCACAGCTCGCCGGTGAGCGGGTCGACGCCGTGTCCGGCCAGCCCGTCGCGGGCGGCCCGCCAGTAGGCCACCCGGAGCAGTTCGGCCGGGACGCCCGGTCCGGGCTCGCCCCGGTCGACCTCTACTCCGACGCGTACGACCAGCGCCCGGACCAGCGCGGCGAACAGCGCCGACTCCTCGGCGGTGATCGGTACGTCGGCGACCCGGATCTCCAGGGTGGGCAGGTGTGCCGACAGCCGGATGTCCCAGAACAGGGTGCCCAGGTCGACCAGCGCACCGGCGTCGAGCAGGGTGTCCACTGTCCGGTCGTAGTGCTCGGCCGAGGTGAAGTACGGCGGCGGCCCGGCCACCGGCCAGCGGTGCCAGGCGATGGTGCGCCAGCTCGCGTACCCGGTGTCCCGTCCCGCCCAGTACGGCGAGTTCGCCGTCAACCCGATCAACACCGGCAGGTACGGCCGCAGATGGTTGCTGACCAGCGCCGCCCGGTCCCGGTCCGGCATCTCGACGTGCACGTGCACCGAGCAGATCGCCACCTCGTCGTGCAGGCCACGGAAGGTCGCCGTACCCCGGGCCGGGCGCTCGCCGGAGACGATCGGCGGCGGGACGACGTCGCCCAGCACCGCGCTGCCGCTCGCCACCACCCGCAGTCCCTCGGCCGCGGCGGCGGCCCCGATCACGGCCCGTCCCCGTACCAGTTGCCGGTGCAGGTCCGCCACGTTGTCACAGGGCGCGGTCTTCGTCTCGACCTGCAACGTGGTGATCTCGCCGCCGACCAGGTCGCCGAGTTCCGGCCGGGCCCGCCGCAGCACCGCCTCCGCCTGCGGCACCGCCTCCCTGGTCTCCGGATCGACGACCAGGAACTCCTCCTCGACCCCGAACCGGGGGCCGACGACGGTGCCGGCGGGAAGCTCCGCCGCGATCTCGGCTGTGCCGGTCATACCCGCGCTCACCTTCGCCGGGTGCGCTCGGCGAGCCGGCCGGCGGCCGTCACGAACGGCGTGGGCCCGGTCCGCCGGACCCGGAAACGGCGGACAGCAGTGCTGCCCCGATCCTAGGCAGCCGGACCGAACTCCGCGCACTACGCTCGCCGGGTGTCGCCGACGGGACTGCCGCCGGGCGGGCGGGTACGACCGTTCGCCGCCCCGGTGGACCTCAGCCGGGCTGACCGGCCGGCACGTCGAGCACGGCCGGAACGTCCATTCCGACCGGGTCGCCGGTCACGGGCGATCCGTCGAGTGCGGCCGGGGCGAGGTGCGGTGGCAGCGGCCCGGCCAGCAGCCGCTCGACCAGTGCGGTCAGCATCGCCACCCGCTCCGGCATCCGACGCAGGTCCATGTACTCGCCCCGGCCGTGCGGGAAGCCACCGACCGCGCCGAGTCCGTCCAGGGTGGGCACACCGAGCGCGGCGGTGAAGTTCCCGTCCGACGCGCCGGGAGCGGAAACCCCCACCGGTGGTTCCAGGCCGATCGCGACCGCCGCGGACCGGGCCGCGGCGAGCAGCGGCAGCGCCACCGCGCGGGTCATCGGGTACCGGTTGAGGCCGCCGCGCAGGGTCAGCCCGGCCTCGGCCAGCCGGGGCACCAGGCGGTGCATCATCCGGTCCACCCGGTGCAGTTCGGCCCGGCTCCAGGAGCGGACGTCGACGCTGAAGCTCGCCGCCTCCGGCACCGTGTTCGTCGTGGTGCCGGAGGCGGCCACGGTCGGCGTCACCGTCGTACCGTCCGGTACGGAGGCCAGGGCCTGTACGGCCAGCACCTGGTGGGCCAGCTCGACGGTGGCGTTGATCCCCCGGAACGGCTCCACCCCGGCGTGGGCGGCCCGGCCGTGCACCTCGACCCGGTACACGGAGCCGCCCTTGCGGGCCACCTTGAGTGCCCCGTCCTCGGTGGACGGCTCACACACCAGTACGACGCCCGAGCGCCGGGCCTGCTCCTCGATCAGTGGCCGCGAGGTGGTCGAGCCGGTCTCCTCGTCGCAGGTGAGCAGCACCCCGACCGAGGAGGGGTCGGTGAGCAGGGACAGCGCCGCGAAAAGCTGGACGATGCCGCCCTTCATGTCGCAGACGCCGGGACCGGTGGCGATCCCGTCCCGTACCCGGTACGGCCACTCGTCGATGGTGCCCGCCGGCCACACCGTGTCGAAGTGTCCGAGCAGCAGCACCTGCTGCCGCTGCGCGGGCCAGAGCAGGTGGGGCAGTCCGTCGCGGAACACCCGCTGGGCGGGACGGCCGAGGATGGCCTCGCCCCAGCCGGCGAGCAGGTCGGCACAGGCATTCAGTTGGGGCAGGGCTCCGGGCGGTGATTCACACGAGACAAGTTCGCCGATCCGGTCCTTACACGTCGGGGTGAGGGACCGGGCTGCTGATCGGATCGCATCGAGATGCACCATTGCCCGATGGTAGGAGTGGGAATGCGCCCGGATCGCCGATCAGCGACAAGAGAGCATTTCCGCCACTGTGACCACGACAAGAGAGCAATCCGGCGTTACCTTCGACGATCGGGCCCGGCACCGGCCGGCGGGGTGGGTCAGTTCCGGGGCGGCATGCCGTAGACGCGCCCGATGGTCAGCCGCAGCACCAGCCGCCGGTCGGCCACCATCGCCCGCCGGTAGTCGTCCCAGTCCGGGTGCTCGCCGCCGATGGACCGGTAGAGGTCGATCAGTTCCTCGACCGTGTCGTCGTGCGGGTCGGTAGCCACCGGAGCCAGCTCGGCGACGCACTCGGCGACCGCGTACGCCCAGCCGTCGGCCGAGGTGGCGTGCATGCTCGCCCGCGGGTCCCGCCGGAGGTTGGCGGTCTTGGCCCGGCCGTCGGTGACGGAGACCCGGATCAGGTTCCGCTTCCGGTCCAGGTGGTAGACCACGTTGGAGAGCTGGGGTCGCCCGTCGCGTTTGATCGTCGTCAGCACCCCGTACGGCCGGCTGCCCAGTAGGTCGAGCAGTGCCCCGTCGAACTCGTCGTCCGCCATGTCGTCCTCCTCCACTGACTGTTCCACCGCCGGCCGCCGGGCGACGCTGACCGGCGACCCGTTCGCGTACGGATACCTCAGGCCGGTGAACCGGTGCCGGCGAGCAGCTCGGCGATCTGGACCGCGTTGAGGGCGGCGCCCTTGCGCAGGTTGTCGTTGGAGCAGAAGAGCGCCAGGCCGTGCTCGACGGTCTCGTCCGCCCGGATCCGCCCCACGTAGGTCGGGTCCTGACCGGCCGCCGCAAGCGGGGTCGGCACCTCGGCCAGCGCCACGCCGGGCGCGTCGGCGAGCAGTTCCACCGCGCGCCGGGGGCTGATCGGCCGGGCGAAGCGGGCGTTGATCTGCAACGAGTGACCGGTGAACACGGGCACCCGTACGCAGGTTCCGGAGACCAGCAGCCCGGGGATGCCGAGGATCTTGCGGCTCTCGTTGCGCAGCTTCTGTTCCTCGTCGGTCTCGCCCGACCCGTCGTCGACGATCGAGCCGGCGAGCGGGAGCACATTGAACGCGATCGGCGCGCTGAACTGGCGCGGGGCCGGGAAGTCCACCGCCGATCCGTCGAAGGTCAGGCCGCTGGCCTGCTCGGCGACCTTGCGTACCTGCTCGTCGAGTTCGGCGACGCCGGACAGACCGGCACCGGAGACCGCCTGGTACGTGGCGACGACGAGGCTGACCAGTCCGGCCTCGTCGTGCAGCGGGCGCAGGATCGGCATCGCCGCCATCGTGGTGCAGTTCGGGTTGGCGATGATGCCCTTCGGCCGTACGGCCGCGGCCTGCGGGTTGACCTCCGCCACCACCAGCGGCACGTCGGGGTCCATCCGCCAGGCCGAGGAGTTGTCGATCACGACCGCGCCGGCCTCGGCGACCCGTGGCGCGAGTTCGCGCGACGTCCCCTTACCGGCGGAGAAGAGCACGATGTCCAGTCCGCGGTAGTCCGCGGTCGCCGCGTCCTCGACGGTCACCTCGGTGTCACCCCAGGCCAACACCTGACCGGCGGACCGCGCCGAGGCGAAGTACCGCACCTGCTCCGCCGGGAACCGCCGGTCCGCCAACACCTGCCGCATGACGCCGCCGACCTGGCCGGTGGCGCCCACAATGCCAATCCTCATGTCTGTGAGGCTACCCAGAAGATCGCCGGGACCGGCACTCAGTTCCCACCGCCGGCCCGTTCGGCGGCACCGCTCCCGCCGGCACCGCCGGCCCCGCCGGCGTCCTCGACCGGCGGCGGACCCGGCTCGGCGACCCCGGCCACCGCCACCGCCACCGCCACCGGTGGCGGAACGGCCGGCGGCGGGGCCACCGGTCCGGCCGGCGACACCGGTACGCCGAGCGGGCCGCTCCGCGCACGAGTGAGGCGGCGCCGGACCCAGACCACCGGGCGCACCCGTTCCAGCGGCAGGAAGCTGGTCATCGCCGCCTGGTGCGGCATGAACGAGATGGTGATCGCCGACCAGGTCACGGCGTGGAAGACGTAGAAGAAACCGATCATCGCGTACCGGGCCCGGCCGCGCAGTACGAACACCAGCGGACTGGTCAGCTCGAACGCCATGATCCCGAACTGCCCGATGACCAGCAGTACGGGCACGTCGAGCAGCCAGTCGCTGGCGAAGGTGCCGCGCCGGATCACCGCGCGGGCCAGGGTGGCGCCGGTGAGCCAGTCCAGCCCGCCGTAGCGCAGCTTCGCCCACGCGGCCAGGAAGTAGGTGGCGATGACCGCGAGCTGGGTCGCCCGCAACGCCCAACCCGCCGCGGCGCTGGGTGTCAGGTCACCGTGCCGGGCCCGGCCGACGGTCGGCAGCACGGCCAGGGCGACCAGAATGCCGAACCGGTCGTGGTCGACCTTGCCGTAGCTGAACGCGATGACCAGCCACTCGAAGTAGAGGGCCAGCACCGTCCAGCCGAGCAGCCGGGGCGCCCGGCCGGTGGCGGCGGCGAGCGTGGCCGCCAGCAGCACCCAGAACAGCGTGGTCACCAGGGCCGCGTTCGGGGTCGGCAGCGGCAGCATCCGGCCGACCAGCAGTGGCGCGTACAGCTCGCCGGAGACCGCGGTCCGGCCCCGCAGCCAGCCGGTGAAGAAGACGACGTCGGCGGCCACCAGCAGGTACGCCACCGTACGGAACGCCGCCACCCGGCCCAGCGGCACCGGCGTGGTGAGCCAGTCGCCGACCCGCCTCACCGGGTCACCTGCCAGTTGACGACGGTCTCGTCGGTGTCGACCCCGGTCGGCCGCCCGTCGACCATGGCGTGCCGGCGGATCACTATCGAGACCGTGGCCAGCGGTGGCCGGTCCGGGTTACGCCGGTGGTACGCGTCCACGACCAGGACCAGCCGCGCCGGGTCGGCGGTGAACCGGCTCATCTGCCCCTCGATCTCCGCCCGGCGGATACCGGTCTCCCGCTCGGTCAGTACGAGGCTGTCCCCCGCCGCGTCCCGGGCCAGCACCAGCGCCTCGGCCACCGGGGCGTCGAGCCGGTCGGTGGTGGCGTACATCCGGAACGGGCCGAACGGGAAGTTGTCGTCGGAGCCGACCAGCGTCCCGGCCAACAACAGACCGGCGCCGACCAGGGTCACCACCACCCGGACCAGGCGACCGCGGGCGGTCAGCGATTCCATTTGCCGCACAATACTGCCGGGGCCCGGAAAATTTCCCACCCCGGCCGGGTCGTCCCATCCCGGACATCCGCCCCACCGTCGGCCCGGCCCGACCCGGCCGGCTAGCCTGGGTCGCCATGAGCAGGAAGCAACCGGCCGGGCCCACCACCGAACGCACCCCCGCTGAGCTGCGTGTGCGGCGGACAGCTGCGATGGCGGCCTGGGTCGTCGTCTTCGTGGCCGGCTGGCTGCTGATCGGGTTGCCCACCGACCCGCTCTACGCCTTCTTCTGGCTCTGGGCGGCGACCGTGGCGTGGCGCAGCCACCTGCCCTGGCGGCAGCACCTGGTCTTCGCCCGGGACTGGCTGCCGGTGGTGCTCCTGCTGGTGGTCTACAACATC
Organism: Micromonospora sp. NBC_01699; assembly: GCF_036250065.1. Classification (NCBI taxonomy): domain Bacteria; kingdom Bacillati; phylum Actinomycetota; class Actinomycetes; order Micromonosporales; family Micromonosporaceae; genus Micromonospora; species Micromonospora sp. NBC_01699. Next base: position 6,741,670 of record NZ_CP109199.1, read on the forward strand.
TCCCGTGGGTTCGCCGACGACTACTTCGACCCGCACGTGACCGAGCTGATCCACGCCGACGAGTGGATGTTCGGCTGGGCCACCGGCGGCCAGATCCCCACCATCTGGTTGCAGCAGCACCTCTACCACCCCGACGTCCGCTGGTACGACGTACTCGCGAGCTTCGTCTACTTCTCCCACTTCGTCGCCGCGCTGGCCGCCGCGGTAGTGCTCTGGATGAAGTCACGCCCGCGTTGGGCCGCCTTCATGCGCCGCTGGTTCGCGCTGAGCCTGGCCGGTCTGATCACGTACTTCGTCTACCCGGCCGCCCCGCCGTGGTGGGCCTCGGTGGAGGGTTACCTGCCGGTCGAGGTGCTCCGGATCTCGAACCGGGGTTGGCAGGAGTTCGGCCTGCACGGCGCCGGCAACTCGCTCAACCTGCTCCAGCTCGCCTCGAACCCGGTGGCCGCGATGCCGTCGTTGCACACCGCGTTCGCGCTGTTCGTGGTGCTGTTCTTCCTGCCGTCGGTCAAGCGCCGGTGGTGGCCGCTGCTGCTGGCGTACCCGCTGGCGATGACCTTCACCCTGGTCTACACCGGCGAGCACTACGTGCTCGACGTGCTGGTCGGCTGGGCGTACGTGGTGGGGGTGTTCCTGCTGGTCGGTGCGGGTGAGCGCTGGTGGGCGGCGCGTCGGGCGCGGCTGGCCGGCCCGACCGGCCCGGGCCCGGAGGCCGGCGGCCCGCACACCGCGCCGCCGGTCGACCCGACCACCGGTCCCGGTGGTCCGAGCGGCGCGCCGACCGATCCCGGCGGCCCGACGCAGGTCCCCGGCGAACCGGGCGGCCGGCCGAGCGGGGCACCCCACACCGGTATGGCCGACACCGGTACCGGCGGCAAGGACCCGGCCGGGACACCGCGCCCGAGGTCGGCTCCCGAGCAGGACGGCGCGCGGCTCGGCACCGACGACCGCACGGAAGCCGGCCAGCGTCCCCGCTGACCGGCCCCCACGCACTCGAACCGGCCGGCTCGACCACGCTCGAACCGGCCGGCTCCGCACACTCGAACCGGGCGGTTACCGCTCGGCGTCGACCACGTCGCCGAGGCCGGTGGCCACGATCTCGTCCCGGATCAGCGCCGCGTCGCCCTCCACCACCAGGGTCAGGCCGTCCGGGTGCAGGTGGGTCGCGGCCGCCGCGGAGACCTCCGCCTCGGTCGCGGCCAACAACCGGGTACGCAACGTGGCGTGGTAGTCGTCCGGCAGCCCGTACAGCACCAGGGTGCCGAGCGCGCCGACGATGGCCCGGGGCGACTGCAACTCGACCGAGAGCTGACCCGCTCGCCAGGACCGGGCGACCGCCAACTCCGGCTCGGTCACGCCCTCGGCCGCCGTACGGCTGATCTCGCCGATCGCGTCCACCAGGGCGGGCGCGGTCACCGCCGTCTGTACGTTGCCGGCGACCACGAACCGGCCGAACCGCCGGGACAGGCCGAAGTCGGAGCGGATGCCGTACGTGTAGCCGCGCACCTCGCGCAGCAGGTGGTTCAGCCGCGACGTGAACGCCCCGCCGAGCACGGTGCCGACCAGGGTCATCGGCACGTAGTCCGGGTGCGCGCGGTGCGGTCCGGGGTGCCCGAGGCGCAACGTCGACTGCACCGAACCGGGCCGGTCCACCACGATGATCCGCCGCTGTTCGCGTACGGCGACCCCGATCGGCCCCTCGACCGGTGCCGGTTGCCCGGCGGCTCCGGCGAACGCCGCCTCGCCGAGCGCGTCGAGGTCGAGTTTGTCCAGGTCACCGGCGACGAGCAGGGTGCCGGGCCGGAGCAGCCAGTCGGCGTGGAACGCCTTGACGTCGTCCACCCCGATCGCGGCCACCGAGTCCGGGTCGCCGTCCATCGGGCGGCCGTGCCGCTGGTCGGCGCCGAACAGGTCGGCCCGCAGCGCGGCGTCGGCCCGGGGGCCGGGGTTGGCCCAGTACATCCGCAGCGCGGTGACCTCGTCGTCGCGTACCCGATCGATGTCGGCCGGGTCGAGCCTGGGCGTCCGGACGGCCTCGGCCATCAGTTGCACCGCGGCCAGCAGCCGGCGGACCGGCACCTGCACCCCGACCTGGAAGGCGTCCCAGTCGCTGCCGATGCTCAGCTCGGTGCCGAGCCCCTCCAGGGCCAGTGCGTACGCCGACGAGTCCCGCTGGGCGGTCCCCTCTTCGAGGGCCTTGGCCAGCACCCCGCCGAGCCCCTCGCGGCCGAGCGGCTCCCGGCCGGCGCCCGCGTCGAGCAGCAGCGTGGCGGCGGCCAGGTTGTGGCCGGGCAGGTGGGCGGCGACCACCTCACCGCCGGCCACCGTCCGCCGGACCACGTTCGGGAACCGGTACGGCCTCGGCTCGCCCGTCTCCGGACGGTCAGCGATGAGCGTCATGCCTTCTCCTCCGGCAGGTAGGTCAGGGTCACCCGGTCGGCCGGACGCAGCACCTCGGCGGCCACCTCGGCCAGTTGGTCGGCACCGACACCGAGCCAGCCCGGCAGCCGGTCGGCGGCGCGGGCCGGGTCGCCGAACTGGAGCGCGTACCGGCCGAGGGTGTCGGCCCGGCCGTCGACCGTGGCGAGCGAACGCCACCAGGCGGTGGTCAGCAGGGCGCGGGCCCGGTCGAGTTCCGCCCCGGTCACCCCGCCGTCGGCAAGTTCGTCGACCACCTCGGTCAGCCCGGCGGTCAGCTCCTCGGCGGACACACCGGGACGGGCGGTGGCGGTGATGATCAGCGGGGCCGGCGCGTGCGCCAGGTCGACCCCGTACGCGCCGATGTTGTCCGGCTGGGCGAGCCGGGCCCCGTCGGCGAGCCGCTGGTAGAGCCGGCTGCCCCGACCGTGCCCGAGCAGATAGCCGAGTACGGTCACCGCGTCGTACTCCGGGGTGCCGAACGGGTACGTGCGGTGCGCCAGGTAGACCCGCGGCGCCGGTACGTCGGCGTACACCGTCTCGCGTGCCGGTGCGCCGGTCGCCGGCACCACCAGCCCGTCCGGTGCCGGCGGGATGTCGGCTCGCGGCTTCAGCCCGCCGAAGAACCGCTCGACCAGCCGGAAGACCTCGCCGGCCGAGGTGTCGCCGACGACGGTGAGGACCACGTTGTTCGGCGCGTAGTAGGTGCTGTGGAAGTTCTGGAAGGTGGCCAGGTCGGCGGCGTTCAGGTCCTCCATCGACCCGATCGTCGAGTGGTGGTACGGGTGCCCCGGCGGGTAGAGCAGTGGCAGCAGGCGCAGCCACGCGTCGCCGTACGGGACGTTCTCGTAGCGCTGACGCCGCTCGTTCTTCACCACCTCACGCTGGTTGTCCAGCGTCTCCTGGGTCAGCGCGGGCACCAGGCCGCCCAACCGGTCGGCCTCCAGCCACAGCACCAGGGCCAGGTGCTCGGCCGGCACCGTGTTGAAGTAGTTGGTCCGGTCCGGGTTGGTGGTCGCGTTGAGCGAACCGCCGGAGCCCTGGATCAGCTTCATGTGCTCGGTCTTGGCCACGTTCACCGAGCCCTCGAACATGAGGTGCTCGAAGAGGTGGGCGAAGCCGGTCTGGCCGTCGGGTTCGTGGCGCGACCCGACGTCGTACCAGAGGTTGACCGCCACCACGGGGGCGGTGCGGTCCTCGCTGACGACCACACGCAGGCCGTTGTCCAGCCGGGTGGTCTCGATCGGCCAGGGGTAACCGGTCTCGGGCATGGGCACGACGCTATCCGATCCGGGCGCCGTCGCGGCACAGGTGGTCTTGCGAACTGCCGAGCCGTCGGTGCGCGGGCCACGATCGCGATCCCCTTCGGGGGATCCTCGCCGCGTCGGCCACCGCCGGTCCGCCCGGCAGATCTACTGGGCAGGGATCGGTGGCGGGTGGTCCGGGTCGGCTGCACCGGTCGTCCTGTCCGCTGCCGGTCGTACCCGAAGGTGGTGTCGAATGTTCGCGCACCGACAAGTCCGACCCGGTCCGTTCGGCCGGCGCGGTGTCCACCGGGCCGACCGGTCGCCCGGTCGGTCGCCCCGGCGGGTCCGGCTGACCAGGATCGGGACGATGCTGGTCGCCGGTCTGGCGGCCGGGGTGCTGGTCGCCGGGTTGGCGTTTCCCGGTCTGGCGTTCACCGGTCTGTTGACGAGGGCCGGAGTGGAGACGTTCGAGAGTCTGCCGGTGGAGTTGCGGGTGGCCCAGGCACCGCAGGCGAGCCGGGTGTTCGCCGCCGACGGCCGGACCCCACTGGCCGTGTTCTTCGACGAGAACCGCCGGGACGTGGCGTTCGCGGAGATCGCCCCGGCAATGCGGGACGCGATCGTCGCCGCCGAGGACCACGGCTTCTACCGGCACGGCGGCGTCGACCTGCGGGGCTTCCTGCGGGCGCTGGTCGCGAACAGCGTCGGTGGCCGCCAGGGCGCGTCGACGCTGACCATGCAACTTGTACGGATGTCCGTTACCTACTCGGCGTCGGACCCGCAGACGGTGGTCGCGGCCAGCGAGGACACCGGTGGCCGCAAGCTACGGGAGATGCGTCGGGCCTCGGTGCTGGAGGCGCACCTGAGCAAGGACGAGATCCTGGCGCGCTACCTGAACCTGGCCCCGTTCGGCCACGGCACGTACGGCGTCTCGGCCGCCGCCCGGTTCTACTTCGGCAAGCGGCCCGGGGAGCTGACCGTGCCGGAGGCGGCGATGCTGGCCGGGTTGGTGAAGTCGCCGAGTTTCTACGACGCGCTGGACCACACCGGGCGGGGCGCGGCCGAGACCCGCAACCGGCGCGACTGGGTGATCGGGCAGATGGTCGAGACCGGGGCGATCGGCGAGGCGGAGGCGAGCGCCGCGCGGGCGGTGCCGCTGGCGGTGCAGGGTCGGGTGCCGGCGAACGGCTGCTCGGTCACCGGCCGGCAGGACTGGGGTTTCTTCTGTGACTACTTCTACCGGTGGTGGCTCGGTCAGGACACGTTCGGCGGCACCGAGTACGACCGGGAGCGGCGGCTGAAGGGCGGCGGGTACCGGATCGTCAGCACCCTGGACGCGCCGACCCAGGCGGCGGCGCACCGCAACGTCGAGCGTGAACTGCCGACCGGGACGGCGCAGGCGCTGATGCTGGCCGCCGTCGAGCCGGGCACCGGCCGGGTACGGGCCCTGGCGACGAACCGTACCTTCGCCCTGGACGACCCGGCGGAGCCGACCAACGGCCCGGCCACCGATCCGGCGAAGGCGGCGGCCGGGATCCGGGGCACCTATCCGCGTACGACCAATCCGCTGCTCACCGGCGGTACCGACGTGGTCGGTTACCAGGCCGGCTCCACGTTCAAGATCTTCACCGTGGTGGCCGCCCTGGAGCAGGGCATCCCGCTGTCGACCACCATCGACGCACCGCTGCGGTACGAGTCGTCGTACGCCGTCGAACGGGACAGTCCGGCCGCCTGTCCGGGTACGGAGCGGTACTGCCCGGGTAACTACGACGAGGAGATGGCCGGCCGGCACGACATGTGGTCCGCGTTCGGCTCGTCGGTCAACACGTACTTCGTCCCGCTGGTCGAACGGGTCGGGGCGGCCAACGCGGTGGATGTGGCCCGCCGGCTCGGGATCGGGTTCCGGGCACAGGGTGACGCGGCACTGGCCGGCGATCCGAAGTCGGCCGACCGGTGGGGCGCGTTCACCCTGGGCGTGTCGTCGACCACCCCGTTGGAGCTGGCCAACGCGTACGCCACCCTGGCCGCCGGGGGTCGGTACTGCGTACCGACGCCGGTGCAGGAGATCCGCGATCGGACCGGCGGTCCGCTCGACGCGGTGCGCCCCCGGTGCAAGCGCGCCGTCCGCCCCGAGGTCGCGTACGCGGCGATCGACGCCGCCCGCTGCCCGGTCGGGGACACGTCGACCGCGAACCGGTGCCGGGAGGGGACGGTGGGCGACGCCCGTCGGCTCGTCGGGCACCCGCTGGCCGGCAAGACCGGCACCACTGACGGCCGCCGTACGGCCTCGGTGGTGGAGACGACCACCTCGCTCACGGTCGCCGGCGTCCTGGCCGACCCGGACTGGCCGGACGGCACCACCGAGATGCCGCGCGAGGTGGTGAATCCGGCGGTGTCGCTGACCCTGGCCGACGCGATGAAGGGCAAGCCGAAGCGGGACTTCCCGAGGACGACGGCAACCCTGATGGGCCTGCCCGAGCAACCCCTTCCGGGGGTGGAGTGCGCTCCGGCGGGCGAGGCGGCGCAGCGGCTGCGGTCGGCCGGCTTCCGGGTCGCGGTGCACCCGGATCCGATCGACTCGGACTGCCCGGGCGGCACCGCCGCCGAAACCTCTCCCGGCACCCGGTCGGTCGCCGGGGCCGTGGTGGTCCTGCGGCTGAGCAACGGGCGGTTCGCCCCGATGGCAGGTCTATCCGTCCCGCCCGACCGCTGACCGCGCCTGGGGAGGCCGCCCACGATGCCGCCCACGACCCGAGTCGTGGGCGGCACGGGTGGAAACCCGGGAAAGGGTACGGATCAGGGCGAAAAAATACGCCGCCCACGGCTGTTGCCATGGGCGGCGCGGGTGTCGGTGTGCAGGTCGCCTCTCGGCGAGTGGCACGACGCGGCTCCAGCCGAACGGTATTCCGCGAGGGCAGTTAGGTGAGGCCCGGGGACACTGGTCACACCGACAGTCATCACAACGAGCCGACCCCGTCCCGGATTCCACCCGCCCCTGTGGGAGATGTCACTGCCCGACACCCGCTCGGCGTACGCGCCGTGTTTGGCCCATTTCGATCCGGGTAGCTGGGCTTTCGTGACCGATGACCCGCTCCGCCCCGCCCTCGACGACCTGCTCGACGATCTCTATGCCGGCCAGGAACGGCTCACCCAGGGCGAGATCCACCGCCGAGCGGTCGCCGCCGAACTCCCGGCCGAGCTGCTGACCCGGATCAACGCCATGCCGGAAGGCGAGTACGCCGACGACGAAGCCGCCGACCTACTGGGCGGCACTTCCCCGTAGCCCACCTCGAACCGCAACGGGGTCGGCGCCTACGAGGCCAACCGCTCGGCCGCGTTGCGGCCCGATCCAGCGAGTTCGACCCCGCCGTCCGACTGGTTGATCTCCGACCACACCGCATCGAGGGAAAGGCCGAGGACGTCGGCGATCGCGGCGATGGTCGGGAAGGCGGGGGTGGCCACGCGACCGGTCTCGATCTTCCGAAGGGTCTCCGGCGAGACACCCGCGGCCAGCGCGGTACCGAGCATCGAACGCTCCCCCCTGGCTCGACGCAGGATGGCGCCGAGGCGCTGTCCGCGCTCGACCTCCGCGGGAGTGAGCGGCAACCTAACCATGGCCGCGATTCTAGTACCGGTATAACATGGCCGGGATACTTATTGGCCGTACAGGTTAGGCGCCGCATGATCGAGATCCTGAACCCCACCCAGCTGCTGCAAGCGAAGGACACCGGCGCCCTGGTCGCCGGCATATTGCAGACCCTGAAGAGCCGCAGCACGGTCGGCACGAACCTTCGGGACATCAACCGGTGGGCCCAGACCATGATCATCGAGGCCGGAGCGCAGTCCTGCTACGTCGACTACGAGCCGTCGTTCGGACGCGGGCCATTCGGCCACTACATCTGTACGTCGGTCAACGACGCCGTGCTGCACGGACTGCCGTACGACTACCCGCTCGCCGACGGCGACCTGCTGTCGCTCGACCTCGCCGTCTCCACCGGCGGAGTTGTCACCGACTCCGCCATCAGCTTCATCGTGGGCGACTCGAAGCCCCCGGAGAGCGTCGCGCTGATCGACGCGACCGAACGCGCGTTGAGCGCGGGGATAGCCGCGGCCGGTCCCGGGGCTCGCATCGGTGACATCTCCCATGCCATCGGCTCGGTCCTCAGCGCGGCGGGATATCCGATCAACACCGAGTTCGGCGGTCACGGCGTCGGCTCGACGATGCACCAGGACCCGCACGTCTCGAACACGGGGCGGCCCGGTCGCGGCTACCGGCTGCGCCCCGGGCTACTGCTGGCACTGGAGCCATGGGTCATGGCGGACACCGCCAGGCTCGTCACCGATGCCGACGGCTGGACACTCCGAAGCGCGACCGGCTGCCGGACGGCGCACAGCGAGCACACGATCGCCATCACCGACGACGGAGCCGAGATTCTCACCCTGCCGAGGCCGGCACAACCGTGAGCTGACGGCCATCCGCGGTCCCCGGTCGGTACACCTGGACCTCGCCTAGACCTCGCCCAGACCCGACGCGGCGGCGGGCGGCGACGGGGTGGTCGGGGGGTGGGGGCCGGTCGCGGCCTGTTGGGCGGTGGCGTAGGCCAGTTGGAGGAAGTCGGAGGCGGCTATGGCCGTCAGGGCGGTGGCCGTCAGCCGGGTGAGGCGAGGGGCGAGGACCAGGCTCCCGGTGAGTCCGGTGGCCACCCAGACGGCCAGGCAGAACGGGCAGCTCAACAGTTCACCGAGGGCGTGCCGGGCGCTGCTGCCCTGGTCGCGTACCTGCTCCATCACCTCACCGTGGCCGCTCGGCCGGTCGTAGCTGGTGAACGGGGCACGCAGCGGGCTGGTGATGGCGTCCTTGGTGAGCAGTCGGCTGAGCTTGTGGGTGGCGATGGCGAGCAGGACGATGTCCTTGGTCGACGGGGCGTCCGGCACCGGGGTACGGGTCGCCCGCACCACTGCGGTCAGCCCGGCGGTGACCCCGGCGTACGCACCGAGCGCCACCAGGTAACCGCCGAGCGGCCGGTGCTCGTGTGGCGCGTACGCCCGGCGCAAGCGCGCGACCCTGTCCCGAACACTCATTGCCGACTCCCTCTATCGATCCGGTGCGGTGCGGTCTCGTTCGCTGCCGGCAGGACCGGCGCCTGGTCCTCCCACCTCACCGGTGGCCGGTCACCCCGGCCGAGCGGGGATTCGCCGAGGGTTCAGCCGGGGGTGAGGTTGTCCGCCACCTCGCGGGCGAGGTTCACCAGCGACTCGTCGGCGAGCCGGTCGAGTCCCCGGTCCTGCGGGTCGGCCGCCAGCTCCAGCCGTACGCTGGCCCCGCCGGCATCGCCCGGTCGGACCTGAAGCCGGGCCGACCAGGTCGGCGAGCCGCTGGTCCGCCAGTGCGCGCCGAGCGGGTCGGTGATCCCGGCCGGTGTGCCGCCGTCGCGGCGCAGTGGCGCGGGCAGCCAGGCGTCCACCCGGTCGGGGTCGGTCGCGGTGTTGAAGACCACCTCGGGCGGCGCGGACATGCCCCGTTCGGCGTGCGCCACCACGTCAGTCGCCGTTCCGGAGCCGGGCCGGGTCGACCTCGCGGCCCGGATGCCGGCTGAGGTATTCGGTCTCCAGCTCGGCGGTGCGGCGCAGGTGGTTGGCCAGCGCCGTGTCGGCGGCGTGCCGGAGCGTGTCCAGCCGGGTCCGGTGCAGGCTGTGCAGTTCCCGGATCAGGTCGTCGTCACCGAGTTCGGCCGGGTCGATGCCGACGTCCTCGGTCTCGTCCTCGGTGAAGCCGGCGGCCACCGTACCGGAGGTGGCGGGGTGGTCGCCGTCCCACTCTCCGACTCGTTGCTCGGGGCTGTCGTCGACGGATCCGGGTGCCCCGAACTGGGCACCGCGTACTGATTCGGTCATTATCGCCCCCGGTTGCTCGACTGGGTTGGCGACTGGACGGTTGCCCACGCCGGACCGACCCCAAACCAGACCCGGGTGGGCGCGGACTACGACGCCGCGTCGGAGAACCGGCTCGGCCGCCGGTACGCTCTAGAGCCATGAGACGGTTGTGGACACCGGCGTGGATCGGCCGCCACGTGCTCACGATCGCGCTCGTGGCCGGGTTCCTGGCGCTCGGCTGGTGGCAGATCAGCCGGGCCTCGGCGGGCAACACACTCAGCTGGGCGTACGCGGTAGAGTGGCCGATCTTCGCCGGTTTTGTGATCTTCCTCTGGATCCGCGAGGCCCGGCACACCCTGCGCCCGGAGGAACCGGCCGCACCGACCGCGCCGGCACCGCCGCCGGCCGGCTCTCCCGGCGTACGGCGACCGGTCCGTTCCGCCCGGATGCTGGTGGCGGCCCGGGGCAGTGGTCCCGAACCGGACGACAGCGATCCCGAGTTGAGCGAGTACAACCACTACCTGTCGTGGTTGAACGCGAATCCGGGCGCCAAGCCCGGCGACTACCCCGGCCCCGGCCGGTAGGAAGGAACGGAACGAAGTGGGCGCAGCCCTGACCCGATACCGTGTGATCGCCTACGTCGTAGGTGTCGTGCTGATCCTGCTGGTCCTGGTGGGAATGCCACTGAAGTACGGCTGGGACGAGCCGGTGGTGGTGGAGACGATCGGCCCGGCACACGGCTTCCTGTACATGATCTACCTCGTCGCCGCGTTCGACGTGACCCGCCGGGCGAAGTGGCCGCTCGGTCAGATGCTGCTGGTGATGCTCGCCGGCACCGTCCCGTTCGTGTCGTTCTATGCCGAACGGGTGGTGAGTCGCCGGATCGCCGCCCAGCTACGGGAGGAGCGACCGCAGCCGCAGACCGTCGCCGGCTGACCCCCGGGCCGGTTCGAGACCGCAGGCACCCCTCCCGCAGTGCAGCACGGAAACGCCCGGCGGGGCGGACGGGCGGCTCCGCGAGACGGATCGGCGGGGCGCCGACGACCTGCATGTCGGGACGTTCCGTCTCGATCCAAATGTCGCACGGCGGGACCGGCCGCAGAAGGCGGCGGCCCCTGAGTGAACCGTGAGCAGGCACGTGAATCCACCGGTCGGCGACGTCACCGACACCCCGTCGCCGACCGCCGGTACGCCCGGCGGGCGAGCGGTCAGCCGTGATCGAACTCGCGGGCGCGTACGGTGTCGACGAACGCCTGCCAGGCGGTTGCCGGGAAGACGACGTACCGGTCCGGGTCGGTGGAGTTGCGGACCGCCATTCCGGCCGTGACCTCGGCAACCTCGACGCATTTCTGCGACTCGCATCGAGTGCTCTTCCGCCACGTACCCGTGCCGGGACCCGGCTGCGACATGCATCCTCCTTGACACCCGCTACCTCGCACGGCAGGCGCCGCGACGAGCAGACGATACCGGTCGGCCAGCGAGGCGGATAGCCCGGAAATGCGTACATTATGGTGCTTCATGTATAGCCTGTACCGATCGCTACCGATCGGTCGCTGAACGCTGCGCGAACCCTGGTATTCGTTTGCGCGCCCGGTGTAGCCTGCTCGATAGTCCGCCGGTCCGGCAGGTAGCGGATAGCCAGGTGGCATCCTGACGACACCGGCACGGCGACCCCTCGCCCCGCCGCCGGTCTGCCGTTGACGGAGAGAGTCTGATGACCACGGCATTCGGCCCGACGGTGGGCAGGCGCAGGCTCCGCTCGGCGATCCGCCGGGCCCGCGAGGCCTCCGGGCTCACCCAGGAGCAGGTCGCCCTCGCGATGGACTGGTCGCTCTCCAAGCTGATCCGGATCGAGTCCGGCTACGTCTCCATCTCCACCAACGACGTCAAGGCCCTGCTGCACCACTACCAGGTGACCGATCCGGCGCAGGTGGCGAAGCTGGTCGAACTGGCCCGGGTGGCCCGTCAACGCACCTGGTGGTCGCAGTACCGGGACAGCGTGCCGCCGGCCTACTACGCCTACATCGGACTTGAGGCGGAGGCGTCGCGGCTCTGCTTCTACCAGTCGGTCGGCATGCCCGGACTGTTGCAGACCGAGGCGTTCGCCCAGGCCGTGGTGCACTCGGTGATCCCGAACTTCAACGACGAGGCGGAGGCCCAGGCGTCGGTGGCACTACGGTTGCGCCGCCAGCGGGAGGTGCTCGACCGGCCCGACCCGCCCACCATCGACGTGGTGCTGGACGAGGCCACCCTGCACCGGCAGACCGGCGGCCGCGAGGTGATCCGCGAACAACTGCTCAATCTGGTACGGCTCGCCGAGGTGGAGCACATCACGATCCAGGTGCTGCCGTTCACCTCGACCATCTACACCCCGCTCGGCCAGTTCGTGATCGTCTGCTTCGCCGGGTCGGAGGAGACCGACGCGGTCTACCTGGAGAGCACCGGGCTGGAGGACGTACTCGACCATCCGGAGTCGGTCACCTCGCACCTGGTGACGTTCGAGGGACTGCGGCGGGCGGCGTTGAGCCCGGCGGAGTCCCTCGAACGGATCGCCACCATCGCCCGCGGCCTGACCTGACCGGCACCGCCGGGGCGGGGCGATCGGTCAGCGGGCCGGTGGTTCCCAGGGCGGCGAGAGGGTGACCAGCGGATCGGCGACGCCACCGGACCGGGCGACCTCCTGGGCCCGGCGCAGGGCCCGGGTGAGCTGGCCGAACTGACGCTCCTGGTCGCTGCTGAACAACAGCATCATTTCGCCCCGGTACCGTCCCCACAGTTCGTGCGTTGGTGGGCGCAGCCGGTGGCCGAGGAACGCGAGCACCACCGGCAGGAACGCGGCGGCGCCGAGGGCCAGGTAGGTGGCGGCGTCGAGCCGGTAGAACTCGCCGGTGTAGCCGAAGGCGACCCCGATCACGACCAGCACAGCACCGGTCACCACCACGGTCCGTACGGTGAGCGGGTCGTGTGGGCCCCGGGCGGTCCTGAGCTGGGTCAGTTCGGCGACCGGGAACCGGTGGCCCGCCACGGTGAACGACTCGCTCGTGACCTGTACGCCGGGCTGCCGGTAGAACTCGACCGGAGCGGGCCGACCCGCCCGCCTTTCGGTTACGGATTGTGCACCTGTTCGGCGCGCGGAGTCGCGCGTAGGATGCATGACAGCCTCCAACGGCTCGTGAGGCGGGCTGATGTGGGGGTCTGTAAAGATCGGCACTTGGTGGCAGCCAGGTGCCGATCATCGTTTTTTGCAACGATGCCGTTGCCGGAATTTGATTCCGGCCCTGCAATCATTGTGCGAAGGACACGCCAGCAGTGGGAAGGGCGATTTCAGCCACCTGGCAGATTTCCAGGCGGCAGCTAGCGCCCTGGACAGATTTATGTCCTTCTTTGTGATGGTTTACCCCACCAATGGGCACTACCCCATTTGCCAACACCGGCCAAAAGGGCACTCGGCGAGTCCCGGTACGGGACCCACCCGCCATATCACCAAGCGACTCGGACCCAGCACGGCTAGTGATCACGACATTCCGCCTATCCGTTGCCGCTTGCCGCAGAACGCTCGGCCCCCACTGTTGTCGCCGCCCGACCTGGGACTAGGTTGGTTCCGCTGGTCCGGTGGTCAGTCATCCCCCTGGGTGATGCCGGCCCGGCGCCGCCGAAGCGCTCCGGCCGGACCCGACCACGCAGTGACACTCCGCAGTCGCGGTCCGCGATCGCTCCACAACGGACACCGCTCGTTCGGCGGTGGCCGACCAGCGGACACACCGCTGCCCGTGAAGCGGAACGCCGGCTCGAACCCGGTCCGGCACCACCCGGACCGCGATCGGGACACCCGTTCGGCGGCGGGAAAGGAAGGGGCTCCGCACTCTTGCCATCCACGCGGATCCTGTTGCGCGCGCTCGTCCTGGCGGGTCTGTCGGTCGGGCTGATCGCGCCCACCACGATCGCCCAGGCGGAACCGTCCGCCGCCGAGCTCACGCAGCAGATCGACAAGGCTTCGACCGAGCTGGAAAAGATCGTCGAGTCGTACAACAAGCTCAACGAGCAGATCAAGAGCACCAAGGCCGCGACCGCCGAACTGGGCGTCAAACTCGCACCGCTGGAACAGCAGGCCACGCAGAGCCGCGCCGAGGTGGCCGCACTCGCCACCAAGGCGTACAAGGGGGGCGGGCTGCGTACGGCGGACGCGCTGCTCGGCGACAACGCCGCGGACAGCCTGATCGCCCGGCTCGGCACCCTCGACTACCTGGCCCGCAACCGGGAGCGGCAGCTCGCCGGGCTGACCGCCGCCCAGCAGCAGTACGTCGACCAGAAGGCCAAGCTCGACGGCACGCTGGCCCGGCAGACCGCACAGGCCAAGGAACTCGATGCCGGCAAGAAGAAGATCGAGGCCGAGATCGCCAAGCTCTCCGAGCTGCGCCGCAAGGCGTACGGCTCGGCGACCTCGACCGGCACCAAGTACACCGGCAAGATCCCGGCCGTCTCCGGCAAGGCCGGCGCCGCCGTCACGTACGCGTACAAGGCGATCGGCAAGCCGTACGTCTGGGCGGCCGAGGGGCCGAACGGGTACGACTGCTCCGGGCTGACCCTGGCCGCGTGGAAGGTGGCCGGCAAGTCCCTGCCACACAACGCGGAGATGCAGTGGGGCAAGGTGGCGCACATCAGCCGAAGTTCACTGCAACCCGGTGACCTGGTCTTCTACAGCAGTCTCGGACACGTCGCGCTCTACGTCGGCGGCAACCAGGTGATCCACGCGCCGAGCTTCGGCGACAGCGTCAAACTCGCCAGCGTGGACATGATGAAGCCGTACGGCTACGGCCGGGTCCGCTAACCTGCCCGGGTGACCACGCCCGACCACCCCGACCCGCTGGCGGGTACGGCGATCGAACTCCTGACGCCGTACCTGCCGGCGATCGGCATAGCCGGTGTGGGGCACGGGGACCCCGCCGTCCGGTCGCTCTACGAGACCGTGGCCGCCCGGCTGCGTGCCCTGGGCGAAGCGGAGGCGCTGGCCGAGTTCGTCCGGCAACCCCGCAACAACTCCCTCGTACGCCGACTGCTCGCGACCGCCGTCCGGGACGACCCGGCGTACGCGGCCGAGCTGGCTGCCGCCGTCGCGGCGGTCCCACCCGTCGGCTCGCAGACCGCGGCCAGCGCGGGTCCCCCGGCCGACGCCCCGGACCGGAGCCGGTCCACCGGCACCCGGCGGCTGTTCCGACGTACGCTGCTCGTCACCCTGGCGGTGTCGGCCGTCGCGGTGTTGGTGGTCTGCCTGGTGGCCCGGAACATCCTCGCCGACCTGGACGACAGCGGCGGCCTCACCACCCAGTCCTCCTGTGCCGAGTTCCGGCAGGCGCCACGGGAGGACCGGTCCCGTGCCCTGCGGGCCATCGCGCTGGCCCGGGGCGTGCCCGAGTTGGACACCCCGCTGGCCCTGACCGTGGTCACCCAGGCCTGTGCCAGCGCCCCGGACCGCCGGCTCGGCGACGTGGTGGCGGGATTCGGCAACTGAACGTGGTGGAAACGGCGGTGGCCGGTGTCCCCCGAACTTCCGGGAGACACCGGCCACGTTCGCCGTTGGGTGTGTGATCAGGCTCAGGCGGCCTGTAGGCCCTCCGCGCGGGCCAGCTCACGCAGCCGACCGAGCGCCTGGATCTCAAGCTGGCGGATCCGCTCGCGGGAGAGCGAGAAGCGCGAGGCGACCTCGGTGAGCGAGTGCTCGCGCCCGTCCTCCAGGCCGTAGCGGGCCCGCATGATGCCGGCCGAACGGTCGTCGAGGTGGTTGAGCAGGCCCTCGATCCGCTGCCGCTCCAGTGCGGTCAGCACGATCTCCTCGGGCGACGGCGCGTCGCTGTCGGCGACCAGGTCACCGAGGTTGGTGTCGCCGTCGTCGCCGACCGGGGTGTCCAGCGACACCGTGTCCTGCGACCAGCGGACCAGCTCGTGCACCCGTTCCACCGTCACGCCCAGGGACTTCGCGATCTGCTCCGGCTCCGGGTCGGCGCCCAGCTCGCGGGTGAGCTGACGGGCCACGTTGCGCATCCGGTTGACGTCCTCGACCAGGTGCACCGGCAGCCGTACGGTCCGCTCCTGCTGGGCGATCGCCCGGCTGATCGCCTGGCGGATCCACCAGGTGGCGTACGTCGAGAACTTGTAGCCGCGCTCGTAGTCGAACTTCTCCACCGCCCGGACCAGGCCGGTGTTGCCCTCCTGGATCAGGTCGAGCATCGGCATCCCGGACCGGACGTAACGACGGGCGATCGAAACCACCAGTCGCAGGTTCGCCCGGATGAACAGATCCTTCGCCCGACCCCCCTCGACCACCAGGCGCTCCAGCTCCTCGCGGCCGACACCCACCGGAACACGGCCCTCTTCGAGCAGGTGCTCCGCGTAGAGGCCCGCCTCGATCGACTTCGAGAGGTCGACCTCCTTGGCGGCGTCGAGCAGCGGTGTGCGAGAGATCTCGTGCAGGTAGACGCCAACCAGGTCACGCTCCTCGGCGACCTCGTCGGTACGCATAACGATGCTCTTCTCCACGTCGCTCACGGTCCCCTCGTCTACCCCGGTTGCCCGGTTACCTGCCATCCCCACGTTCATCAGCCCTCCCCCGTAACCCCTGCTGTGCCCTGTGGCGCTGACACCTACACAACAGTTGAGACGCGTTGGGGATTCCATCCCGTGGGTCGAAAGTGTCACGAATGCCTGAGTAGTTGCTGTGAGCACGATCGACGTTTGCTGTCAGGAGGGCTCTTCAGCTGCGGTGCAACCCGTATCCGTAGACGACTGTCGGATCGATTGCGCACTCTTCGGCCGGATAAATAGCAACACCACGACACAACGACGCGCAGCGATCCGCATCACCACCGACCTGCGATCCTCGTCACTACACCAACACGCACCAGGAGCATGAACGGTTCACCACGGCTGAGGGTTACCCCTGTACGTGGTGAACAATCCGGCCGGCCAGCAAAGTCCCCTTGATCAACCCTGTCCGGCGATGGGTCTTGCGACGGGTTTGGTGGCGGGTCTGCCGGCCCTGACCGGCAGCGCCTCGGCGGCGAGTTCGAGGGCCCGTCCGGTCCGGGCCCGGTCGCGGGTGGCGACCCCGACGAAGAGGCAGTCGATCACGGTGAGCTGGGCCAGCCGACTGGCCAACGCACCGCTGCGGTACGACGTCTCGCGGGCCGCCGTGGCCAGCACGAAGTCGGCGACCGCCCCGATCGGCGCACGGGGGTGGTTGGTCAGCGCCACCGTGGTCGCGCCGCGCGCCCGCGCCCGCGCCAACACCCCGATCGACTCGGCGGTGCTGCCGGTGTGCGATACGGCCACCGCCACGTCGCCCCGGCCGAGCAGGGCGGCCGAGGTCAGGGCCGTGTGGCCGTCCGGGAAGCAGAAGGCGAGCCGGCCGATCCGGTGCAGTTTTCGCTGGAAGTCGACGGCGGCCAGGCCGCTGGCGCCGGCGCCGTAGATCTCGATCCGTCCGGCGGCGTGGATCGCCGCGACAACCCGCTCGCAGACGGCCGGGTCGAGTTGCTCGGCGGTCTCCGCCACCGCCCGCGCGTCGTGGAAGGCGATGGTGGCGATGATCTGGGCCAGGTCGGCACCGGGTGGGATGTCGCCGCCGACGACCCGGGCGTCCGGCGGATCAACCCGCCGGGCCGCCTCGGCGGCGAGCCGGATCCGTAGCTGTGGGTATCCGGTGAGCCCGAGCGAGCGGCAGAACCGGACGACGGTGGCCTCCGAGGTCTCGGCGGCGGTGGCGAGATCGGTGATCGTACGGCGGGCGACCTCGGCCGGGTCGGCGAGCACGAACCGGGCCACCCGCAGTTGTGCCGGGGACAGCGACGGAAGCAGACCACTGATCTGGACGATCAGGCCGCCAGGCACATGACCTGCGGAAATCTTCGCAATCTTCCCCACCAGCGAAAGTTACTCATGGGCTCGGAGAGCGTCAACCACGCGCCGGGCGCGGTCGGGCGGATACGGCCGAACGGGCGGCCGACCCCACCGTCAGGCGATCCTGGCCGACCATTCCCCCAGCACCTTCGCCTCGTCGGCGGGTTCCAGCCCACCCCGGCGTACGTCGTCGGGGTGGGTACGCATCCAGTCCAGCGTGCTCGCGGCGGTCTCCGCGAGCGGCCGGGTACGCAGTCCGGCGGCGAGCGAGTCGGTCACGTCCCGAGTCAGGAATCCCGCGTATTCGGGCAGCGGCAGCCAGAGCGGCAGGGCCCGTTCACCGGACCACGGCCGGACATCCCGCTCGACCAGGAAGTCCTGCGCGACCCAGGTCAGTTCCGGGTCGGGGCGGCCGACACCGGCGGCCACCCCGGCCAGGAACCCGGCCCTCGACAGCGGTGCGCCCATGCCGTCGAAGGTGCCGGTCAGGCCGGTTTCGGCCGCGTACAGCAGCCACTGGGCGAGGTCGGCGACGTCGACGTACTGGACCAGCTCGTCCGGTGCGCCGGGGGCCAGCACCTCGCCGCCCCGGGCCAGCCGGTCGACCCAGTACGGGAACCGGTCGCTCGGGTCCTCCGGCCCGACGATGAGGCCGGCCCGGCAGACGAACGAGCGCTGCGCACCGATCGTGTCGAGTACGGCTTGCTCGCAGGAGACCTTGCACGGGCCGTAGAACTCGGCGTGCTCGCCGATGGGGTTGTCCACCCCTTCCGGGGCGGGCGCGAGCATCTCCGCCGTAGCGGCCCGCTGGCCGGGGGTGCCGTTGTCGGCGTAGACCGAGCAGGTGGAGACGTACGACCAGTGGTCGACCCGGTCGGCGAGGGCGGCCACCGCGTGCCGGGCGTGGCTCGGACGCCGGGTCACGTCGACGACCGCGTCGAACCGCTCACCGTCCAGGGCGGACAGTCCGGCCGGGTCGTCGCGGTCCACCTGCACGAACCGGACGCCGGGCACCGGCTCACCGGACACCCCACGGGCCGCGCAGGTGACCTCGTGGCCAGCCGCGGCGGCCAGTCGGGCGACCGCACGGCCGAGGAACATGGTGCCACCGAGTACGAGTAGACGCATACGCCGATCCTGCTGCCGATCGGGCCCGGTGACCAGCCCGGTCTGCCGACAGCAGAAGGCTTACGCCGACGGCGCAAGCCTCCCACCGCCGACGGCGCAAGCCTCCCACCGCCGAGGGCTCAGCTGCCGGGGTGGGCGGTTCGGCTCAGCACCGCCGGTGGCGGCAGCGGCGGTGACGGCGGTGGTTCGGGCAGCCGGGTCGGCGGGGTGGCCGGCGGCGGCTCCGGCGACAGCCACGGGCGCAGGTACACCGCGATCTGGGCGGTGACCTCGTCCGGCGTCCGGTTCGCGTCGATCACCACGAAGGTGCCGTACTCGGGCAGGGACCTGTAGGCGGCGTCGGCTGTGGTCAGGTACTCCATGCTCTCGTGGTCGGTGCCCCGCCGTTCGATCCGCTGGTACGCCTCGGCCGGGTCGACCACCAGCAGGAAGGTGACCTCGGGTTCGGGGAAGACCCGGTAGCCGAGCCGGGCCAGTCGTTGCGCGCGGGGTGTGCCACGGTGCACCCGGATGCTGGCGTACTGGTCGAAGGAGTAGCGGTCCATGACCGCGAGCCGGCGGCCGACGGCGGACCGGACCAGCGCGCGGGCGATGGCCAGCCACCGGAGTACCGACTCGGCGAACAGCAGTCCCCGGTCGCCGAGCAGTCGCCGGGCGTCGGGGCGGCCGAGTCGCCGGGCGGCCCGGCCGAACCAGCGCCGGCCACCGGCGTTGCGTGAGTAGGTGGTCGGTACTCCGGCGCGGTCCAGTGCGGCGGCGAGTCGGTGCGCCTGGGTCGTCTTGCCCGAGCCATCGATGCCGACAAGCGCGACGACGCGAAGCCGCCCCCTGCCGACCGTTTCAACGTGCCGATCCTGCGCAGATGGGGCCACGCCCAGCAACGGTACCGGGCGCTCGCACCCCTCGATGATTTTCGTGATCGTATGTGGCGAATTTCCGGAAATCCTGCGCCGGCTTTCGCCGATGATGAGGCAATTAGCAGAGGGGTGGATTCCGGGCCGACATCCCGACCGAGGTGTGAAGGAGCAGGGTGCCGGGTACCGACAAATTCGGCACCAACCGACCAGATGCCCGCCACCAACCACCACGGGAGACGTTATGGATCACCGCGGGGACGAGGGTCTACTGCATACCCTCAAGCGGGTCGCCGCCGTCCTCAAACAGTCCGAGATTCCCTTCGCGCTGGGCGGAAGCTTCGCCGTCTACGCCCACGGCGGTCACTCCAGCGACCACGACGTCGACTTCCTGCTTCGTGAGCAGGACACCGAACGCGCACTGGAGGCCCTGGTGGCCGAGGGTTTCGTCGCCGAACGGCCGCCGGAGGACTGGCTGGTCAAGGTGTACGACGACGGCCGGCTGGTGGACCTGATCCATCGCCCGATCGAAACCCCGGTCACCGACGACACCCTGCTCGACACCGTCGTCCGCCCGGTCGACGCGATCCACATGCCGGTGCTCACCGCCACCCGGCTGATGGTGCACAAGCTGCTCAGCTTCTCCCAGCACTACTGCGACTTCGCCCGCGGCCTGCCGCTGGCCCGTTCCCTGCGCGAGCAGATCGACTGGGACCGGGTCCGGGAGGAGACCGGGCACTCGCCGTACGCGGAGGCGTTCCTGATCCTGCTGCACCGACTGGAGGTCGTACCGGACGCGACCGCGGAGGCGACGGCCCGGACCGAGGCTGCTCGGGCGGAGGCCAACCGGACCGAGAAGGAGGTGCTGGCATGACCGGATCCGACCGGGCCGCCGCCGAGCGGTCCGACGACTACCTGGAGGCGGCCGTACAGCGGCTGTTGACCGAGAACACCGACATCGCCGAACAGGGCATCACCGTCGACCGCCGGGACGGGTCACTGGTGCTCTACGGCGAGGTGGAGAGCCAGCAGCGGCGCGAGGAGATCCTGCGCCGGGTCGCCGAGACGTACCCGGACCTGCCGTTGAAGGTCGACATAGGACTGATCCGCGCCCAGGCCCCGACCGAGGTGGAGGAGCTGCCGTGAGGGGGAGAACGTGGTGATCCGGATCGCCGCCGTCGGCGACGTGCACCTGGACGAGGACGTCGTCGGCCGGTTCCGACCGGCGCTGGACCAGATCAAGGAGTACGCCGACGTGCTGCTGCTCGCCGGTGACCTGACCCGGCACGGCACCGAGGCCGAGGCGCGCTGCGTGGCCACCGAGTTCGGTGGGCTGGACGTACCGGTGGTGACGGTGCTCGGTAACCACGACCACCACTGTGACCAGGTCCCGGCGGTGGTCCGGGTGCTGGAGG
Source organism: Micromonospora sp. NBC_01699 (assembly GCF_036250065.1). Lineage (NCBI taxonomy): Bacteria > Bacillati > Actinomycetota > Actinomycetes > Micromonosporales > Micromonosporaceae > Micromonospora > Micromonospora sp. NBC_01699. The sequence goes on from NZ_CP109199.1 coordinate 6,762,499, forward strand.
ACGCGGGCATCACCGTACTGGAGGGGACCGGGGTGGTGCTGCGCTGCGGCGAGCACCGGCTCGGCATCGCCGGGGCCAAGGGCTTCGGCGGCGGGTTCGCCGGCCGCTGCGCCAGCGAGTTCGGCGAGCCGGAGATGAAGGCGTTCATCCGTACGACCACCGAGGTCGCGAACCGGCTCGGCACCGCACTGCGGGAGTTGGACGCTGACGTACGGGTGGCGCTGACCCACTACGCCCCGGTGCCGGACACGCTCGTCGGTGAGCCGTTGGAGATCTATCCGTTCCTCGGCTCGTACCTGCTCGGCGAGGCCATCGACTCGGCACCCACCGCACTGGCCATCCACGGCCACGCGCACCACGGGACCGAGCGCGGCACCACACCCGGTGGCGTACGCGTACGCAACGTGGCACACCCGGTGATCAAGCAGGCCTACAGTGTGTTCCACCTCGCAGAGCAGGCGGAGCGAGAGAAGGTTTCTGCGGAATTCGGGTCGGGTACTGACCGTTCATGGACCTGATTCTTTGGATTCTCGCAGTCGTACTGGTCGTCTCGGGCGTGCTCGCACTGTTCCGGCGGCAGCTCCTCTGGGGCATCGTGCTCATCATCATCGGCCTGCTCGTGGGCCCCGGCGGGGTCAGCATCTTCAACTAGCGACCCCATCCCCTCCCGACTGTTCCCCCATCCCTCCTCCCGCTCCTCCCCCTTCCCTCCCGTTCCTCCCCCCTCCCGGAACTTCGGTTCCCTTCGGCCCGCCGGGGTCGTCGTACCGGGTCTTCGTCCTCCCCGACGGAAGGCCCGGGGCGACGGCCCCGGCGCTTTCGTCGTCACCACCTTCGCGGTCACCCACTGGAAAATCCAGTCCAATCGATACCTGAATGTTCACATTTGTCGATTGCCGAATGTTGCAAGATCCAGTATGTGGAACGGGCCGATTCGTCCCGCCCCTCGTCAGAGGGCATGCCAGTAAACGAACAGGTTTCCGAATCGTTACGGCCTCGTGCCGCTCCAGGGGTGGACGGCCCCTCCTGCAAGCGCTTACATGTGGGGACGCCCATCAGGGCCGGCGCGGATCCCCCGGGGGTCTCCCCACGCGCCGGCGAAGGAAGGAGGACGGCATGGCGGTCTTCACCAGACCACGCCAGGCCCTCGTGATCGCCAGCGCGCTGGCGCTGACCTTCAGCGCCACCGCCTGCTCTTCGAGCGATAGCGACAGCAGCAGCAACGCGGACTCCCCCGAGTGCGCCGCCTACTCGGCATACCAGGACAGCGACGGAGAAAAGGTCACCGTCTACGCGTCCATCCGGGACGCGGAGGCCGACGTCCTACAGGAATCCTGGAAGCAGTTCGAGGACTGCACCGGCATCGAGATCGACTACGAGGGCAGCGGCGAGTTCGAGGCCCAGCTCCAGGTACGGGTGGACGGCGGAAACGCCCCGGACATCAGCTTCATCCCGCAGCCCGGCCTGCTCAACCGCTTCGCCGAGGCCGGCAAGCTCAAGGCGGCGTCGGCCGAGACCAAGGCGATGGCCGAGAAGAACTACCCGGCGGACTGGCTGAAGTACTCCACGGTCAAGGGCACCTTCTACGGGGCGCCGCTCGGCTCCAACGTGAAGTCCTTCGTCTGGTATTCGCCGAAGACCTTCAAGGAGAAGGGCTGGACGGTCCCGACCACCTGGGCCGAACTGCTCACCCTCAGCGAGAAGATCGCCGCCACCGGCGAGAAGCCGTGGTGTGCCGGGATCGAGTCCGGTGACGCCACCGGCTGGCCGGCGACCGACTGGATCGAAGACCTGATGCTGCGGACGGTGACGCCCGAGGTCTACGACCAGTGGACCACCCACGGCATCCCGTTCAACGACCCGCAGGTCGCCTCCGCCCTCAACGAGGCCGGCAAGATCCTGAAGAACCCGAAGTACGTCAACGGCGGCTACGGCGACGTCAAGAGCATCGCGGCGACCTCGTTCCAGGAGGCCGGTCTGCCGATCCTCGAAGGCAAGTGCGCGCTGCACCGCCAGGCGTCGTTCTACGCCAACAACTGGCCGCAGGGCACCAAGGTGGCCGAGGACGGCGACGTCTACGCCTTCTACTTCCCGGCGATCGACCCGGCCAAGGGCAAGCCGGTGCTGGGTGGTGGCGAGTTCACCGTCGCCTTCGCCGACCGGCCCGAGGTGCAGAAGGTGCAGACCTACCTGGCCTCGCCCGAGTACGCCAACGGTCGGGCCAAGCTCGGCAACAACGTCTCCGCCAACAAGGGCCTGGACATCAACAACGTCCCGAACCCGATCGACAAGCTCTCCGTACAGATCCTCCAGGACCCGAACACCGTCTTCCGGTTCGACGGCTCGGACCTGATGCCGGCCGCCGTCGGCGCGGGCACGTTCTGGAAGGGCATGATCGAGTGGGTCAACGGTAAGGACACCGCCGCAACGCTCTCCCAGATCGAGAGCACCTGGCCGAAATGAGTTCCACCGGTGGTCCGGCCCGATGACGTCGGGCCGGACCACCGGTTCGTAGACGGCCCCGGGAGGGCGGATGAACTTCGACTTCGCGGACGAGACACCCAAGCTCGTCATGCTGCTGTACGGGCTGGTGGCCTTCGTCGTCGTGGTCGGCGGCCTGCTGCTCCTGCTCGACGTCGTACCCAATTGGTTCGCCCGCAGGCGTGAGTCCCGGCTGATCGCGGTCTCGGCCGGCGGCGGCGCGGTGGCCGGCGGCAACCCGCTCGCCCGGCCCCGACGGCCCTGGCGCACCGAAGGACTGTTCGGCCTCTTCTTCCTGCTGCCGACCGTGCTGCTGCTGCTCATCGGCCTGGTCATCCCGGCCATCCGTACGGTCGCGCTCTCGTTCATGGACGGCGGCAGCGACAGCTGGGTCGGGTTGCAGAACTACGGCTGGCTGTTCAGCCAGGACGAGATCGTCCGGGTGCTGGTCAACACCCTGATCTGGGTGATCCTGGTCCCGCTGCTGGCCACCACCACCGGCCTGCTCTACGCCGTACTGGTGGACAAGGCGCGGTTCGAGGCGGTCGCCAAGTCGCTGATCTTCCTGCCGATGGCGATCTCGTTCGTCGGCGCCGGCATCATCTGGCGCTTCGTCTACGCCTACCGGGGCGAGGGCGAAACGCAGATCGGCCTGCTCAACCAGATAGTGGTGTGGTTCGGTGGCGTCCCCCGCCAATGGTTGCAGGAACCGCCGCTGAACACGCTGCTGCTGATCGTGATCCTGATCTGGATCCAGGCCGGCTTCGCCATGGTGGTGCTCTCCGCCGCGATCAAGGCCATCCCCGGCGACATCGTCGAGGCGGCCCGGCTGGACGGGGTCACCCCGTGGCAGATGTTCTGGCAGGTCACGCTCCCGAGCATCCGGCCGGCGCTGATAGTGGTGGTGGTGACCATCTCGATCGGCACGCTCAAGGTCTTCGACATCGTCCGGACCGCGACGAACGGCAACTTCGACACCAACGTGATCGCCAGCGAGATGTACAACCAGGCGTTCCGCTACGGCGAGACCGGCCAGGGCTCGGCCCTCGCGGTCTTCCTCTTCGTCCTGGTGATCCCGATCGTGATCTACCAGATCCGCAACCTGCGCAAGCAGCGGGAGGTATGACATGACCACCGCCGTTCCCGTACGCGTCGACGCCACCGTCGACACGGATCCGCCGAAGACCGTCGCCGGCCGGGTACGCAAGCGGCTCAGCAGCCGGACCGCGACCGTGGTCTCGATCGTCATCGCGGTGGTCTGGACGCTGCCCACCTTCGGCCTGTTCATCTCCTCGTTCCGCCCCGAGGACGCGATCAAGACCACCGGCTGGTGGACCTTCTTCAGCAACCCGCAGCTCACCCTGGAGAACTACCAGCAGGTGCTGTTCGGCCGGTCGTCCTCCTCGGGGCAGCTCGCCAGCTACTTCACCAACTCGATCGTGATCACGATCCCGTCGGTGCTGTTCCCGCTGGCCTTCGCCGCGCTGGCCGCGTACGCGCTGGCCTGGATCAACTTCAAGGGCCGGGACTGGGTCTTCATCGGCATCTTCGCGCTCCAGATCGTGCCGTTGCAGATGGCGCTGGTGCCGCTGCTCAGCTTCTTCTCCCAGGGCGTCAGCGTCGGCGGCATCACCCTGATGCCCGCCTGGGACCTCGTCGACGAGCAGCGGTTCATCCAGGTCTGGTTCGCGCACACCTGCTTCGCCCTGCCGCTGGCCGTCTTCCTGCTGCACAACTTCGTCTCGCAACTGCCGCGCGACCTGATGGAGGCGGCCCGGGTCGACGGCGCCACCCACCCGAAGATCTTCCGGACGATCGTGCTGCCGCTGATCACCCCGGCGCTGGCCGCGTTCAGCATCTTCCAGTTCCTCTGGGTCTGGAACGACCTGCTGGTCGCGCTGATCTTCGCCGGGGGCGGGGACGAGACCGCGCCGATGACCGTACGGCTGGCCGAGATGGCCGGCACCCGGGGCGGCGAGTGGCAACGGCTCACCTCGGGCGCGTTCATCTCGATCGTCGTACCGCTGATCGTCTTCCTCTCCCTCCAGCGCTACTTCGTACGCGGCCTGCTCGCCGGCAGCGTCAAGGGCTGAGGCCGGGGGCGCCCGACGAAGGACGGGGGCCGCGACCGGCGGCCTGAGTGAGCGGAGCACGTGACAACGTGACCAAGATCGACGACGTCGCACGGCTGGCGCGGGTGTCCACCGCCACGGTCTCCCGCGCCCTACGCGGGCTGCCGACGGTGTCGGAGGCCACCCGCGCCCGCGTGCTGGCCGCCGCCGAACAACTCAACTACACCGCCTCGCCCAGCGCCTCCCGGCTGGCCGGCGGCCGGACCGGCTCGATCGCGGTGGTGGTTCCCCAGGTCACCCGCTGGTTCTTCGGCACCGTGGTCGACGCGGCCGAGGAGACGCTGCGCGAAGCCGGGTACGACCTGCTGCTCTACAACCTCGGCGACCGGGAACAGAACCGCCGGCAACTGTTCCAGACCACCAACCTGCAAAAACGGGTCGACGCGCTGATGCTGGTCGCCACCCCGCTCGGCGCCGCCGACCTGGCCACCATCGCCCAGCTGCGGCTGCCCGGCGTCACGGTCAGCTCCGGTGCCGCCGTACCCGGTTGGCCGAGCGTGCGGATCGACGACGTCGACGCGGCGCGGACCGCGACCGCCCACCTCGTCTCGCTGGGTCACCACCGGATCGCCCACCTGGCCGGCGACGCCTCCGCGGAACTCTCCTTCACCACCCACCTCGACCGGCGGCGGGGCTACCAGGAGGCGCTGCGCGCCGCCGGCCTGATGCCCGACCCGCGACTCGACGTCGAAGCCGAGTTCACCGTGGACGGCGGCAGCGCCGCCACCACCGAACTACTCAACCGGGGCGAACCCCCGACCGCGATCTTCGCCGCCTGCGACGAGATGGCGATGGGTGCCATGTCCACCCTGCGCTCAGCCGGCCTCCGGGTGCCGCAGGACGTGAGCGTGATCGGCCTCGACGACCACGACCTGGCCGCCGCCGTCGGACTGACCACCGTCGCCCAGCCGGCCGCCGCCCACGGCCGGCTCGCCGCCGGCCTGCTGCTCGACCCCCTCGAAGGTCGCCCCCGGCCGGCCGCGACCGCCTCGGTCATCCTGCCCACCGCCCTGGTCGTCCGCGAGTCCACCGGCCCACCCCGGGCCGGCTGACCCCGCCCGCGCGCCCCTGGCCCACGCCGTGCGCGAGTCGACCCGCCCGCCGCCGGGCGGGTCGGGCGCAACGCCGGCAGACTGGTACCCGGCAGCACCGCACCACCACCGGACCACGCCGGCCACCGGCCGGTCGCCCGAGTTCCACCGTGCCCGACACCCATGGGAGTACGCCCTGAACAGCCAGCAGACTCCGCCGTCGACCACCGAGTCGTCGCCGACCGCGCCGGTCGGGACCGACCAGCCGGAACCCACCCAGTGGTGGCGGGATGCGGTCATCTACCAGATCTACCCGCGCTCGTTCGCCGACGGTAACGGCGACGGCATCGGGGACCTGCCCGGCATCACCGCCCGCCTGGACCACCTGGTCGAACTCGGCGCCGACGCGGTCTGGCTCTCCCCGTTCTACCCGTCACCGCAGGCCGACGCCGGCTACGACGTGGCCGACTACCGGGACGTCGACCCGCTGTTCGGCCAGCTCTCCGACGCCGACGCCCTGATCGGCGAGGCGCACACGCGCGGCCTGCGGGTGATCGTCGACCTGGTGCCGAACCACACCTCGTCCGCCCACGCCTGGTTCGGCGCGGCCCTGGCCGCCGCCCCCGGCAGCGCGGAGCGCCAGCGCTACATCTTCCGCGACGGCCGGGGTACGTCCGGCGACGAGCCGCCCAACGACTGGCAGAGCGTCTTCGGCGGCCCCGCCTGGACCCGTACCAAGGACGCGGACGGTCAGCCCGGTCAGTGGTACCTGCACCTGTTCGACACCGGCCAGCCCGACCTGAACTGGGACCGACCCGAGGTACGCGCCGAGTTCCTCGACATCCTGCGGTTCTGGCTCGACCGGGGCGTCGACGGCTTCCGGGTCGACGTCGCGCACGGCCTGATCAAGCAGGCCGACCTGGCCGACTGGCACTACCCGGTGGAGCCGCTGTCCGGCGAGGGCACCGAGGGTCCGCGCCCGCCGATGTGGGACCAGGACGGGGTGCACGACATCTACCGGGACTGGCGACAGGTGCTGGACAGCTACCCCGGCGAACGGATCCTGGTCGCCGAGGCGTGGGTGCAGCCCGCCGAGCGGCTGGCCGCGTACGTCCGCCCGGACGAGATGCACCAGGCGTTCAACTTCGAGTACCTGGAGGCCGCCTGGACCGCACCGGCCCAGTACGCGGTGATCACCCGCTCGCTGGAGGCCAGTGCGGCGGTCGGCGCCCCCACCACCTGGGTGCTGTCCAACCACGACGTGATCCGGCACGCCTCCCGCCTCGGGCTGCCGGTCGGCCAGCCCCGGCCGAACGGGATCGGCGCCGACGACCCGCAGCCGGACGGCGTACTCGGCTTGCGTCGGGCGCGGGCGGCGACGCTGCTGATGCTCTCCCTGCCCGGTTCGGCGTACCTGTTCCAGGGTGAGGAACTGGGCCTACCCGAGCACACCACGATGCCGGACGAGGCCCGCCAGGACCCGACCTGGGAGCGCAGCGGCCACACCCACCGGGGGCGGGACGGCTGCCGGGTGCCGATCCCGTGGGAGTCCGACGCGCCGTCGTACGGCTTCGGCCCCACCGACCGGAGCTGGCTGCCGCAGCCGACCCTCTACGCCGAGTACGCCCTCGACCTGCAACGCGGCGTGGCCGGCTCGACGTACGAGCTGTACCGGACCGCCCTGCGACTGCGCCGCGAACTCGCCCTCGGCCGAGGCACGGTCTACTGGCTGGCCAGCGCGGACGACGTGATCTCCTTCCGCAACGGCAACCTGTCGGTGCTGACCAACTTCGGCCCGGACCCGGTGCCCCTGCCACCCGGCGCCACCATCCTCCAGACCAGCGAACCCCTCACCCCAAACAACCACGTCCCCACCAACGTCACCGCCTGGTTCCGCCCCTAACCCACCCCCACCCCCACCCCCACCCCCGTCCCCCGTCCCCCTCCCACCCCGCCTCGCGCGTTGATCTTGCAGTTGTGGTCGTTCACATAAGCCCTGAGTGGGACAAACTGGGCGCCACAACTGCAAGATCGCGCGAGGAGGGGGTGGGGACGGGGAGGACGGGGGGACGGGGTGGGGTTAGGGGTTGGGGGGGACCTTGGTGGCGCGGGCGTGTAGGAGGTCGTGGACGTTTTTGATGTCCTCGGGGGAGGTGCGGGAGGCCAGCCAGTACATGATGCCGGTGGGGATGAAGAAGAGTTGGAAGGCGGCCAGGCCGACGGCGAAGTTCAGCGGCGGCGGGAAGGCCGCCCGAAGGCCCTGGAAGGCGATCCCGACCAGGCCGTTGCCGGCGGCTCGGCCGACGCCGTTGACCAGGTTGCCGAGGCTGTAGACGGTGCCCCGGTGCTCGGGCGGGTTGACGTCGGCGATCAACGCGAACCAGTTCGGCGAGTTCGCCGAGGTCAGGGCGAGCGCGACCAGCGCGGTGAGCAGGCTGAAACCGATCGTCGGCTCGGTGAACACGCTGCCCAGCACGGAGGTGATCACCGTACCGGCGCCGGCGCCGTCGGGGACGTCGATCCGGATCGGCACGAAGAACAGGACCAGGTAGAACGGCACGGCCGCGAGAATGCCGACGGCCGCGACCAACGCCCGGCCCCGAGGCGTACGCCGTTGCAGCGCGTCGCCGACGAGTCCACCGACGATGGACAGCACCCCGCCGAGTTGGAACAGGGTGGCGAAGACGCTGCCGATGATGATCGCTGTCGAGTTGGAGAAGCCCTGGTCCTCGGCGCGTTCCTGGAACAGCACCGGCAACCAGACCAGTGAGCCGAAGGCCGCCTGCGCGGTCAGCCCCTGGAGAATGAGCCAACGGTTGGTGCGCCGGTCCAGGATCCTCGGCAGGTCGGCCCGGCTGATTCGATAGTCGTACTCGTGGCCGGTGGCGAGCACCCCGGCAAGTTCCGGTTCGCTCTCCCCCCGCTGGATGTCGTACGTGAAAAAGTACGCGACCGTGGCGACCAACCCCGCCACGCTGAGCACGAGGAACGGCAGCCGCCAGTCGGTCGAGCCGAGGATGCCGCCGAGCAGGGTTCCGCCGAGGGTGCCAATGCCCTGCGACAGTCCCCAGAAGCTCATCACCAGCCCCCGGCGGCGGGGCGAGATGAGGTCGGTGACCACCGAGAAGCCGACCGAACCGACGGCACCGAGGCCGATCGCGGCCACCGCCTGGGCGAGGAAGAACGCCGGGTAGCCGCCGGCGGCACCGAAGAAGTCCGGGTAGTTTCCGGCGGCGGCACTGCCGGCCGTACCGAGCGCCCAGAGCAGGGTGCCGATCATCAGCAGCGGTTTGCGGTTGGTCCGGTCGCCGACGTACGCCCAGCCGACCGCCGCGATCGCGCTGACCAGGAAGCTGATCGCGGTGACCAGCCCGATCGCCGAGGTGTTGACGCCGAGGGTGGAGCTGATCGGCGTGTAGAGCGGCGGCACCAGCCCGATGGCCACGTTGTCCAGCGAGGCGAGCACGACGAAGACAACGACGCTGTAGAACCGGTGTCCGGGTCCACCGCCCCGGACCTCCCGGCCACCGCCATCGCTCTTGGTCATCTCCGACACCCGAACAGCATGCGCCAAGCACCCCACCCGGGTCCGCATCCGGGGCCGCCGGGGAATCCGAGCCGGAATTGAGCTGCGCTGAGGAGTCGCAGGCTCACGCGGGGTCGCCCCCATCCCTAGGCTTGATGGCTGGTCAGCACAGCTCGACCGAGAGGCGCGGATCGCGTCGGACGAGTCTCGGGAGAAGTTCGGGAAGAGGTGCAATTCTCCGGGTCCCACATGAGTTCCGTCGAGACGGGAGGCCGCCCGCCCACACTCGACTACCTTCGGGCCGTTGACCAGGCACGCAACACCGGCGGGCTGTTCGAGCGAAGGTGGCGCGAGCCTTCCGAGCTGGACGGAATTCCGCCCTGGTCCGTGAGCGGGCAACCATGGAGCGCGACGCAACCATGCTTCGCTGGTACGAGCAGTCCTGAATCCCGGGCCTCCTGCAAACCGAGGACTACGCCCGCGCGCCAGTTGGCCGGCGAGCCGGCTCGGGTCCGGCTGCACGAGGTCCCGGCGGGTGCGGGCGCCTACGCCGGCCCCAACGGACAGTTCGTCATCGCCCGGCTGGTCGACGGCGAGAAGCTCGCATACCTGGACAACCAGGTGCAGCCACAGGTGGCGGCCCGGAACCTGTGTCGAGGTGGCGGACAACCTGCCCGGCCGGGTGCTGGTTCGGGACACGAAGGACCGTACCGCCGGGACCTTGACCTTCGCCCCCTACCCGTGGCGCGCCTTCGTGGCCGATCTCACCCGCCACTGAACCCGGGCGTGATAGCTGTCTTGGGCAACGGCTGTTTCGGGTCGGTCGGCAATTGCCCGCTATCCGTCGGATGACTGTCCGAAAAGTCGTCACCGGGCCAATTCAGGTGGAACGGCGTGCCGGTCTAGCGGATCTCTGACAGAACGTGCACCCGGACCCACCGGTACGGCATTCTTCGGTGTCGGAGTCGTTCCGACGCCGAAGCCAAAGCCGTCCCCAGGAGCAGATGTTGCTGACCATCGCCAAGATACTGATTCCGAACCTGGGCACAGAGGGCGCACTGGACCCGTACGCCGAGGATATCGAACAGGCGTTCAGTCAATACCAGCTATCGACCGGTGACGAGCTGGAGGAGCCCCAACGGCAGGCCATCCTGCAACAGCTCGTCGTGTGGTCGGGACCGGAGCACAAGGAAGCATTCCCGTCCTGGCAGCAGGCCGTACGGGCAGCCCAGATGCGGCTGAAGACCGGTGGCCTGCTGGGCCTGGGGAACACAACCAAGGTGGAGTCCCGCAACGAGGACCTGTTCAAGATGGCCATGAGCAGTGTCGGCTGGGCCAACTGCGGCGCGACGGCACAGAACATCCTGGTCGGACTGAAGAAGCTCCATCCCAGCTTCGTGAACGGTATCAATGGTGGCCTCTCGACGAAGGTCGGATCGGGTGCGGGGAAACGGTTGGCAGAGATCCTCCGGAAGGTGCCACAGGAGGGACAGATCCTGCTCCTCGACTGCTCTTTCCCGGCGGTGCACACGTTTCTTCTGGAAGTCCACCCGAAGGGCAACCGGTATCTTTGCCAGGGCTACCAGAGCACCTATTACGCCAGCTGGTGGACCGGGAAGGACGAGGAAGGGCTGCTCGTCCGGGAGGGGCTGGAAACGAAGGTTTCCAACGAGGATCGATTCCGGTTGAACCAGACCCGTGACAACTGGGGCCTCGGCCGCTCCATCAACTCCGATCGGTACAACGACATGGTCAGCCTGCTGGCCAAGGCGTTCGACGCGGCGAGCCTGCCCGACATCGGTGAGGGCGAGCGCCACAACGTAAACGTCGAGGAGCTGCGGAAGCAGGAAACCGCGGCGTGGGAGGTGTTCGCCAAGTTCTGGCCGGACCTGCCGTTCTGCCCGGTGAAGCGGGAGACGGACAGCATCGCCAAGCGGACCCAGCGCCCCGAGATCGAGATTACCGAGATCCTGGTGCCGGACATCACCAATGGCGCGGGCACCTCGGTGACGGTCCCGGTGGTACCCAACTCCATCAAGGACTGACCCCCCCGGACCACAGACCCCGTTGACCATAAAGTTAGCGCGCACCAGGCCCGCCGAACCCGGCCCCCTCCCGTTGATCATGAAGTTAACGCGGACATTTCAGACTCGAACCTGCGCTAACTTCATGATCAACGGGGAGAACGCGGGGTGGGGTGGGGTGGGGGGTGGGGTGGGGGTTAGGCGCGGGTTAGGTGGGGCGGTTGGTGATCAGGTCTCGGGCGGTGGCGTACTGGTCGCGGATGTGGGGGGCGGGGCGGGCGTCGTACTCCTGGGTGGTGGTGGCGGACCACGTGGGCGGCGCCTCGCCACCCTGGGCGACCCAGGCGGCCTGGCGGGCGGCACCGTCGGCCACGTACTCGCCGGGGGCGGGGACCAGGACGGGGCAGCCGAAGACCTCGGGGGCGATCCGGCGGACGGCCTCGGAGCGGGCACCGCCGCCGACCAGGATCACCCGGTTGACCGTGGCCCCCTGGGCAACCATCGCGTCGAGGCCGTCGGCGAGGCCGCAGAGCAGACCCTCGACCGCCGCCCGCGCCAGGTGCGCGGGGGTGGACGTACGCAGGGTCAGGCCGTGCACCGCGCCGGTCGCCAGTGGACGGTTGGGGGTGCGCTCGCCCTCCAGGTACGGCACCATGACCAGCCCGTCGGCGCCCGAGGGTGCCGACAGTGCCAGCCGGGCCAGCTGGTCCAGGTCGACGCCGAGCAGTTTGGCGGCGGCGTCGAGCACCCGCGCCGCGTTGAGGGTGGCGACCAGCGGCAGGAAGCGGCCGGTGGCGTCGGCGAACCCGGCCACCGCGCCGGAGCTGTCCTGCGACGGCGTCTCGGCCACGCTGAACACGGTGCCGGAGGTGCCGATGGAGACGATCACGTCACCGGGCAGCGCGCCGACCCCGAGCGCGGCGGCGGCGTTGTCGCCGGTGCCGGGGCCGAGCGGGGCCCCGTTGGGCAGCTCGCCGGCCCGACCGGTCGGGTCGAGCACGACCGGCAGCACCGGCCGCCGACCGAACGCCCGTTCCAGCAGGTCGAGCCGGTATTCGCCGGTACGCGGCGACCAGTAGCCGGTGCCGCTCGCGTCGCCGCGGTCGGTACGCAGCGCGTCCAGCCCGTGCGCCCCGGCCAGCCGCCAGGTGAGCCAGTCGTGCGGCAGGCAGACCGCAGCGGTCCGCTCGGCCGACGCCGGCTCGTTGCGAGCCAGCCAGCGCAGCTTGGTCACGGTGAAACTGGCCACCGGTACGCTGCCGACCGCCTCCGCCCACGCCTGCCGACCGGCCACCAGCGCACCGACCCGGTCCCCGCCAGCCACGTTGCCGTCGCCCAGTTCCTCGATCAGGTCGACCGCGGCACCGGCCGACCGGGTGTCGTTCCAGAGCAGGGCGGGGCGGACGACCTCGCCCCGCTCGTCCAGGCAGACCATGCCGTGCTGCTGGCCGGCGACCGAGGCGGCAACCACATCCGCCAGGCCGCCGGCCTGCTCCACGGCATCCTGCAACGCCCCCCACCAGGCCGCCGGATCCACCTCGGTGCCCTCCGGGTGAGCGGCCCGCCCGGAGCGGACCAGCTCACCGGTCTCCGCGTCGCGAATCACGACCTTGCACGACTGGGTCGACGAGTCGACCCCGGCGACGAGCGCCATCTCCGGCCTCCGAGGCGGGCTGAGGGGTGGTGGGGGGGTGATCTACTACCTAGCGGGTCAGCGGGCGCCGAGCAGGTGCTCGACCGCGAGCTGGTTGAGCTGCACGAAGCCGAAGCCGCGCGCCGACACCTCGGCCACGTCGAGGTCCTCGAACGCGGTCCGGTCGGCGAGCAGGTCGGCGTACGTCTCGCCAGCGGCCACGGTCGGGGTGGACAGCTCGGCGACCTTGCTCGCGGCGAGCGCGGCCTGCACCTCCGGGTCGGCCCGGAACGCCGCCGCCCGCTCCTTGAGCAGCAGGTAGGTGCGCATGTTGGCGGCGGCCGACGCCCAGACCCCGTCGAAGTTCTCGGTCCGGGACGGCTTGTAGTCGAAGTGCCGGGGGCCCTCGTACGCCGGGGCACCCTGCGGGCCGCCGAACTCCAACAGGTCGACCAGGGCGAACGAGTTCATCAGGTCACCGTGACCGAAGACCAGGTCCTGGTCGTACTTGATGCCGCGCTGGCCGTTGAGGTCGAGGTGGAACAGCTTGCCGGCCCACAGCGCCTGAGCGATGCCGTGCGCGTAGTTGAGCCCGGCCATCTGCTCGTGCCCGGTCTCCGGGTTGAGGCCGACCAGCTCCGGGTGCTCCAGCTCGTTGATGAAGGCCAGGGCGTGGCCGACGGTCGGGAGCAGGATGTCGCCACGGGGCTCGTTCGGCTTCGGCTCGATCGCGAACTTGATGTCGTAGCCCTTGTCGATGACGTACTCGGAGAGCAGGTTGACCGCCTCGCGGTAGCGGTCGAGTGCCGCCCGGATGTCCTTGGCGACGTCGTACTCCGAGCCCTCCCGGCCGCCCCACATGACGAAGGTCTTGGCACCCAGCTCGGCGGCGAGGTCGACGTTGCGCAGCACCTTGCGCAGGGCGAACCGGCGTACGTCGCGGTCGTTGCTGGTGAACCCGCCGTCCTTGAAGATCGGGTGGGTGAACAGGTTGGTGGTGACCATCGGCACCACCAGGCCGGTCTCTTCCAGCGCCTTGCGGAAGCGGCTGATGTGGTGGTCGCGCTTGGCGTCGTCGGAGCCGAACGGGATCAGGTCGTCGTCGTGGAAGGTGATGCCGTAAGCCCCCAGCTCGGAGAGCTTGTGCACCGCTTCCACCGCGTCCAGCGGGGCGCGGGTGGCGTCGCCGAACGGGTCGCGGGCCTCCCAGCCCACGGTCCAGAGGCCGAACGAGAACTTGTCGGCGCGAGTGGGTTGGGCAGCCATCGATGACCTCCACGTAACATACTTGATTTGTTTACCCGTTGAATTATTTGACCGGCCTGTGGCATTGTCAAGACGTGACGCAACCCGGCAACGGCCAGGTGGGTACGGCCGGCACAGCCGTACGCCAGGCGAGCCTGCGTGAGCACAACCTGGCCCTGTTACTGCGCCACATCGCCGACGCGCCGCGTCCGCCGTCGCGCGCCGACCTCGCCACCGCCACCGGGCTGACCCGTGCCACCGTCTCCGCCCTGGTCGACGACCTGATCGGCGGGCACCTGCTGACCGAGGTCGACCCCGCTCCGCGTACCGGCGCAGGCCGACCCGCGCTCGGCCTGGTGCTGGCGACCGACGGTCCGGCCGGGCTCGGTCTGGAGATCAACGTCGACTACCTGGCCGCCTGCGTGGTCGACCTGACCGGCGCCGTCCGGCACCGGGCGGTCCGCCGGGTCGACCTGCGCCCGATTTCGCCCGCCGAGGTGCTCAACGACCTCGGTGACCTGGCCGCCACCGCCCGCGCCGAGGCGCACCGGCAGCGCCTGGTGCTGGCCGGGACCGCGCTGGCCGTACCCGGTCTGGTCACCTCGACCGGGGTGGTGCGGCTGGCGCCGAACCTCGGCTGGCGGGACGTCGACCTGGCCGGTGGGCTCAACACCCATCCGGCGCTGGCCGGTCACCGGCTCACCGCACCCGGTCAACCGGGAGTGGCCGCCCCGGCACCGGCTCGACCGGCGGGACGCGTACCCGGCCAGGGGCCCGGCGGGGCCACCGCGCGGGGCCCGTCCGGACAGCGGACCGGCAGCGGTGGCTGGTTGACCATCGACAACGAGGCGAACCTGGCCGCGCTCGGCGAACTGCACGCCGGGCCGCCCGGCCCGGCGACCTTCCTGTACGTCTCCGGCGAAATCGGCATCGGGGCCGGCATCGTGCTGCACGGTGCCCTGTTCCGGGGGGCCCGGGGCTGGAGCGGCGAACTCGGCCACCTGCCGGTGCACCCCACCGGCCGCCCCTGCCGCTGCGGCTCCCGAGGCTGCCTG
This sequence comes from Micromonospora sp. NBC_01699, assembly GCF_036250065.1. Classification (NCBI taxonomy): domain Bacteria; kingdom Bacillati; phylum Actinomycetota; class Actinomycetes; order Micromonosporales; family Micromonosporaceae; genus Micromonospora; species Micromonospora sp. NBC_01699. The sequence continues at coordinate 6,777,626 of NZ_CP109199.1, forward strand.
GAGCAGTACGCCGGCCAGGAGGCGATCCTGACCGGGGCCGGACTCGCCGGCCGGGGGCTGCCCGCCGACGCGGCGATCGCCCGGCTGGCCGAACGGGCCGGCACCGGCGACCCGGCCGCGCTCGGGGCGCTCACCGAGGCGGCCACCGCGCTCGGTGTGGCCATCGCGGGTGTGATCAACCTGCTGGACCTGGACACCGTCGTGCTGGGCGGCATCTACGCACCCCTGGTGACCTGGCTCCGCCCACCCCTGGAGGCGGAAATCGCCCGCCGGGTCCTCACCGCCGCCTGGTCCCCCGTCACCGTGCGCCCGTCCCGCCTGACCCGCGACGCCGCCGTCCTGGGCGCCGCCGGCTCGGTCGTCCGCGCCGTCCTATCCAACCCCGCCCACTGGCTCACCCCACCCACCTGACCTCGTTGATCATGAAGTTAGCGCGGGTTTCCGGCCGGAAACCCGCGCTAACTTCATGATCAACGCATCGATCGGGGTTAGTAGGCGCCTCGGCTGTTTACTACGGCGCCGAAGGTTTTCCAGAGGATGGTCAGGTCTGCCGCCAGGGACCAGTTTTCTACGTAGTAGAGGTCCAGGCGGATGCCGTCTTCCCAGGTGAGGTCGGAGCGGCCGCTGACCTGCCAGAGGCCGGTCATACCGGGCTTGACCAGGAGGCGGCGGGCGACATCGCCGTCGTAGCGGGCCACCTCCGAGGGCAGCGGCGGGCGCGGGCCGACCAGGCTCATGTGGCCGAAAAGAACGTTCGCGAGCTGTGGCAACTCGTCCAGCGACCACTTGCGCAGGAACTTGCCCACCCGGGTCACCCTCGGGTCGTCGCGCATCTTGAACATCAGGCCGTCGGTCTCGTTCCGCGCGGTCAGCTCGGCCAGCAGCGCGTCCGCGTTGGTGACCATGGTGCGGAACTTGTAGACGCCGAACTCGCGCCCACCCTGGCCGACCCGGATCTGCCGGAAGATCACCGGCCCCCGGCTGTCCAGCTTGATCGCCAACGCCAGCACGGCCAGGATCGGCAGGGCCAGGGTGAGCGCCGCGAAGGCCGCCGCCCGGTCCACGAAACCCTTGACCACCTTGCGGGCCCCCCGGAACTCGGGCGCCTCCACGTGGATCAGCGGCAGCCCGGCAACCGGCGTGGTGTGGATCCGCGGCCCGGCCACGTCGGTCAGTGCCGGCGCCAGCACCAGGTCGATCCCGGTGCCCTCAAGCTGCCAGCCCAGCCGCCGCAACCGGGTGGAGGTGAGTTCACCGGACGCGGTCACCGCGACCGTGTCGGCCCCGACCGCGAGCGCGGCCTCGGCCACCCCGCGCAACGAACCGACCACCGGTACGTCACCCAGCCGCTGCGGTACCGGCGCCAGCAACGCGTCCGGGATGCAGGCACCGATGACCTCGTAGCCGGCGTGCGGCTCCCGACGCAGCGTGTGCACCAACTCCAGCACGTGCGGGGTGTCCCCGACCACCAGCACCTGCCGGGCCCACCCGGTCCCCCTGGAGCGGGCCCGGTGCAGCCGCTTGCGCGCGGCGAACCGGGCCACCGCCAGGCCGACCGTGCCGACCGCGAACGAGATGCCGAGGAAACCACGGGACACGCCGACGTCGGCGATGTAGCCGGCGATCGCGATCCCGCCGGCCAACCTCAGGCTGGCGGCGGTGACCCGCCGGTACTCGTCCGCGCCGTAGCCCAGCACCCGGTCGTCATAGCAGCGCAGTCCGCGCAGCGAGAGCAACCAGACCAGCACCAGGGCGGGACCGATGATGAAGTAAGAGATGTCGGAGCCGCGCGGATCGTCGCCGCCGAAGCGGGCGAAGTATCCGATCAGTACGGCGACTCCGAGGGCGATGCTGTCGAAGACGACGGTGGTTCGGACGTACGCCCGATGCCGTGATCTGGTCGTGACAGCGGATGCTCCCGGTGGCAATTCCGGAGGCAAAGTCGCGGAGCTCAGCAGTGTTGCCGACGTCACCGGCCCTCCCCAGCGCACTCACGGAGAATCCCGGTTCAACCGCCGGTCCTCCCCATCGGACCTGCGGTGCCGGGACATCTCGAACATCTTCACCTACGGATCCGATTACCGAGAGCTTCGGACAAATTACTGTCACTTCCCGGGAGGCCGGGTACCCGCCGGGCGTACCCTAACCCCCCGAGCGTGCGATCCGCGTCGGTGGTTCGTTTGATGTCCGGCCGACCGTTCGCCGGACGGCCGGTCGGCGATCAGCCGCCCGACCACCCGGTTCAGCGCGGTGCCGGCCGCAGCGCGATCGCCTGTAGGAAGATGTCGCCGATCTTCGCCGGGTCCTCGGTGACGAAGACGCCGCCACCGGTCACCTTGGTAATCGCGTCCAGTTCGCCACGGTTGACACCGGTACCGATACCGATGATGACAACCTGGATCGGCTGTTCCGGGTTTGCCGCCGCCTTCAGGTCGGCCAGCAGCTTCTCCTGGGTGATGCCGTTGGCGTCCTCGTTCTTGCCGTCGGTCAGCATCACCACCGAGTTGACCCGGCCCTGCTCCCACCCGTCCTGCACCGCCTTGTACGCGGCGAGCACGGTGTCGTAGAGGCCGGTGTCGCCGTTGCGCTTCGGCGCGATGCCGGCCAGCGCCGACTTGAGCTGGCCGCGCTGGCTGGTCAGCGGGCCGATCGGCACCAGTTCGCGGTAGTCGCGGGCGCCGACCAGTTCGGTGGAGAAGACCCACAGTCCGACCGCCCACGACTCGTCGAACAGGTCCAGACCGCCCTGCGCGGCGGCCAGGGTGACCTGGGCGCGGGTGGCGTTGTTGGCGGTCGGCACCGTCTCCAGCATCGAGCCGGACACGTCGATCACGGCGAGCATCCGGGACGGCAGGGTGATCGCGGTCCAGGTGGACAGGGCGCGGCTGATCGCGGCCGGATCGGGCCCTCCGGCCGCCGTACCGCCGGCGGTCGGGGACGCGGTGGAGGTGGGCGTACCGGCGGGGCTGGGGGCGCCCTGGGGTGCGCTGAAGCCCTCGCCCCAGGTGCCGTCCGGTCCGCGCAGGTTCTGCTTGGCCAACCGGTCCTTGAAGCTGGCCTCGGTGAGCACCTTGAACAGCCCCTCGGCGGCGGCGACCCGCGCCGGCTCGATGCCGGGCATCACCGCGTACGGGTAGTCCAGCGACATCGGCGTCGGTTCGACGTAGAGCGCGGCGAGCGGGATCGGCGGCTGCTTGGCGTTGTACTCCATGACGTCCTCCTCCGACAGCGCGGCGGCGCTGAGGGCGGAGGCGATCGTCGCCGGGTCGTTGGCCCGGGGGAACTTGGCCAGCAGGTCCTGCCGTACCGCGGAGCGGCCGGTGGCCAGGGCGCGCAGCGCCGAGGTGGTGGCCTGTTGGGCCTGGGCACCACCGGCCGCGCCGGCGGCGGCGCCGAGGGCGAGCAGGCCGGACAGGCCGGCGGCGTCGCGGGTCGGCTCGACGATCCCGGTCCGCAGCTTGGTACCGGTGGTGACCTGCTTGAGCAGGTCGGTCCAGGTGATCTTCTTGTCCGGCCAGCCGACCGAGGCGGCGACCGGCTGCGGCATGGCGACCACCACCGGACTGCGGCCGATCGTCGCGTTGTTGGTCGGCGCGAAGCCGGCCGCCTCCTTGCTCAGCCGCTGCAACCAGGTGCTGGAGTCGGGAATCCAGACGTCCGGGGTCACCGCGGCGCCGGGCGCCTGACCCACCCCGGACAGCGACACCCCGTGCTTGCCGGCGAGGATGGCCGCCACGTCGGCCGGGTCGCTGGCGGTGACCGCGACGTCGACGCAGACGCCCTCGGCGGCGGCGCCGTTCTCGGCCCACTGGGCGGCGGCGGCCGCCACGGCCGGCTCGATCTCCGGGGCGGCGTTGACGTTCAGTCGCAGTTGCCCGGTGCAGGCCGGCTCGGCCAACTGTCGATAGCCGAACCACGCTCCCACCACGACAAGGACAAGCGCCATCGCCGCTGCGATGGCGCCTGCTCCACGAATACTGTTACGCATGCGATGGCGGCCCGACACGATGACCATCTTGCGTAACGACTCCGCATAATGCCACCTACGTTCGGTCGAAAGTTACGCAGGAGATACGGATCGCACCTCAAATTTCACAGTGCGTAGCCGAATGACGTCAAACTGTCGGGTAATCCGCCCAGCGGGCCAGTTTTCGTGCTCATGCTTTCCAACCGGAGCATGTCGTGCATTCGACGGCTCTCGGTGATTAGCATTTATGTCGGTAAAAATTATCACCATCGCCGAGGATGACTCAGTGACCCGCCACGGGCACCGAGGGCAGCGGTCCCAGCACGCAGGTGGGGCTCGCGACCGCGACCGAACCGGCCGGCTCGGGGATCCCGTTGGCCGGGTCGACGGTGAACACACTCACCACGTCGGCCCGTTCGTCGGCGACGTAGAGGTGCGTACCGATCAATGCGAAATGCCTCGGCCAGGTGCCTCCGGTGGCCACCTCGGTGACGTATCGCGGGACCTCCTCGTCGAGCGCGAACACCGAGACCGTGCCCACTCCCCGGTTTCCGACGTAGAGAAAACGGCCGTCCGGTCGTACGGCGATCTCGGATGGCTGCACCGCCCCGTGCCGGGCGCTCGCCGCGACCCGGCCGCGTTCGCGCAGCGTGCCGTTACTGTCCATTGTGTACGCGACAATCGACGCGTCCAGCTCGCCGGCCACGTAACAGCGGTGCCGGTCGGGATGACGGGCCAGGTGCCGGGGACCGGTGCCGGGCCGGGTCCGGGTGAGCGGTTCGCGCGGCAGCAGCCGCCCCGCGAGTGCGTCCAGGTCGTACCGGTAGATGGTGTCGGTGCCCAGGTCGACCGCGAGCAACGAGCCGTTGTCCGGGCCCGGCGAGACCATGTGGGCGTGGGCCCGCTCCTGCCGCTGCGGGACCGGACCATGTCCGTCGTGCGCGCGCAGGTCGGTCCGCTCACCCGGCACCCCGGCGGAATCCAACGGATGTACGGCCACACTGCCGCTGCCGTAGTTGGCGCTGAACAGGTGCCGGCCGCCCGCCCCGACGGCCAGGTGACACGGGCTGTCGCCACCGGTGGACCAGGTGCCGAGCGGGCGTAGGGCGGTGTCGGCGTCGATCGCCCAGGCGCTGACCGTCCCCTCGGTGACCTCGTTCACCGCGTACAGCACGGGTTGGGTCGGGTGTCGGGCCAGGAACGACGGCGAGACGGTCGGGGCGACCGTGCCGAGCGGGTCGAGCGCACCGGTGACCGGGTCCCGTCGGGCCGCGACGATGCCGCTCCCGCGCCCGCCGGCCTCCCCGGTGTAACAACCGAGATAGACGATCTCGCCGCCGTCAGCCATCCGCCGCTCCGTCCGCCGCCCGGTCCCGGTCCTGGCGCGCTCCGGGGCCCGGTTCTGGTCCTGGTGCACCCCACCGGTGGGAATCCCGGTGCACCCGCTCGATCCAACCAGAGCACGGCCCGCCCCGCCCGGCAGGACGCAACGGAGGTGGCAGAAATGCGGCGACGAATAGCCTTCCTTAGCGGGGCACGAATCCTATAGGATCTTCGATCGTGATGGAGGTACTACGGCCCGCGCGACGGACGACACTCGCCGACGACGTCTACGAGTCGGTGCGTACGTTGGTGATGGACCATGCCGTGGCGCCCGGCGAACGGATCAACATCGAGGCGCTGGCCCGACAGCTCCAGGTCTCTCCCACTCCGGTCCGCGAAGCACTCGCCCGGCTCGAATCCGACGGCCTGGTCCGCAAGCGCGCGCTCGCCGGTTACACCGCCACCCCGCTGCTCACCCGGCCCGAGTTCGACGAACTGGTCGAGATGCGGCTGATCCTCGAACCGGTCGCCACCGAACGGGCCACCCGCCGGATCGCCGGGCTGCCCAACCCCGCCGAAGCGCTCGACCAGCTCCGCGGCGCGGCCGAACTCCCCGGCCCGGCACCCGGCACCGAGGGCTTCGCCGCCATCGCGGAGTTCACCAACCGGGACGCCCGGTTCCACCACCTCGTCGCCGAGCGGGCCGGCAACCAGTTGCTGCACGACGCCGTCGTCCGGCTCCGGTCCCACCTGCACCTGTTCCGGCTCTACTTCCCGGCCACCCACCACGGGATCAGCGCCCGGGAACACCACCGGATAGTCGACGCGGTCGCCGCCGGCGACCCCGACGACGCCGCTGCCGCCATGCGCGCCCACCTGCTCGCCGCCCGGGACCGGCAGCTCCCCTTCTTCGAGACCGCCTGACATGCCCCCCTCCGGATGGGCCGACCCGCCGCGAAAAGAGATCCCGTGCGCATCGCGCTCTTCGTGACCTGCGTAAACGACCTGGTGTTCCCCGGCACCGGGCGGGCGGTGGTGACGATCCTGGAACGGCTCGGCCACACCGTCGAGTTCCCCACCGAACAGAGCTGCTGCGGCCAGATGCACGCCAACAGCGGCTATCGGGCCGAGGCGATGCCGCTGGTCCGCCGGTTCGTCGACACCTTCGGCCCGTACGACGCCGTGGTGGCCCCGTCCGGCTCGTGCGTGGCGATGGTGCGTGAGTCGTACCCCCGGCTGGCCGCGTCCGAGCCGGCGCTGGCGCGGCGGGTCGCCGACCTTGCCCCGCGCACGTACGAGCTGTCCGAACTGCTGGTCGACGTGCTCGCCGTGACCGATCTCGGCGCCTCGTTCCCGCACCGGGTCACGTACCACCCGACCTGTCACGGCCTGCGCATGCTGCGGCTGGGCGACAAGCCACTGCAACTGCTGCGCGCCGTACGCGACATCGACCTGGTCGAGCTGCCCGGCGCCCAGGAGTGCTGCGGCTTCGGCGGCACGTTCGCGGTCAAGAACGCCGGCGTCTCCGGCGCGATGCTGGCCGACAAGTGCGACGCGGTCTGCTCCACCGGAGCCGAGTATGTCGCCGCCGCCGACAACTCCTGCCTGGCCCACATCGGCGGCGGGCTGTCCCGCCGTACCGGCCAACCCGACGGCGACGGCGGCACCCGCCCCGAGGTACGGGCGATCCACTACGCCGAGATCCTGGCCGGCACGGCGGACATTCCCGCCACCACGGCGGAAGCCCCCGCCACCACGGCGGAGGGAACGAAATGACCGGGACCGGGAACATCGTCGCGCGGCAGCCGTTCCCGGTGGCCGCCCGGACCAGGCTCGCCGACCCGCAGTTGCGGGCCAACCTGCGCCGGGCCACCCACACCATCCGGGACAAGCGGCTGCGGATGGTCGGCGAGGTGCCCGACTGGGAGGCGCTGCGGGTCTCCGGTGCGGCGATCAAGGACGACGTGCTGGCCCGGCTCCCCGAACTGCTGGATCGGTTCGAGGCCGCCGCCACCGCGGCCGGCGCGACCGTGCACTGGGCCCGGGACGCGCGGGAGGCCAACGAGGTCGTCACCCGACTGGTCCGGCAGACCGGCACCGACGAGGTGGTCAAGGTCAAGTCGATGGCCACCCAGGAGATCGGGCTGAACGAGGCGCTCGAAGCGGTCGGGATAGCCGCCGTGGAGACCGACCTGGCCGAGTTGATCGTGCAGCTCGCCGACGACCAGCCCTCGCACATCCTGGTCCCGGCGATCCACTACAACCGGCACCAGATCCGGGACATCTTCGCCGAGCGGATGCCCGGCGTGGACCCCACCGCGCTCACCGACGAACCGGCCGCACTCGCCGAGGCGGCCCGCCGGCACCTGCGAGCCAAGTTCCTCTCCGCCAAGGTCGCGATCTCCGGCGCCAACTTCGCCATCGCCGACACCGGCACACTGGTGGTGGTCGAGTCCGAGGGCAACGGGCGGATGTGCCTCACCCTGCCGGAGACGCTGATCTCGGTGGTCGGGATCGAGAAGCTACTGCCCACCTTCGGCGACCTGGAGGTGTTCCTGCAACTGCTGCCCCGGTCCTCGACCGGCGAGCGGATGAACCCGTACACCTCGATGTGGACCGGGGTCACCGAGGGCGACGGGCCACGGCAGGTGCACATCGTGCTGGTGGACAACGGGCGTACCGACACCCGGGCCGACCCGGTCGGGCGGCAGGCGTTGCGCTGCATCCGCTGCTCCGCCTGCCTGAACGTCTGCCCGGTGTACGAGCGGGTCGGCGGACACGCGTACGGCTCGGTCTACCCCGGGCCGATCGGCGCGATCCTCTCGCCGCAGATGACCGGGCCGGACGCGGGCGCGAACCGAACCCTGCCGTACGCCTCGACGCTCTGCGGCGCCTGCTTCGACGCCTGCCCGGTCCGGATCGACATCCCGGAGGTGCTGGTGCACCTGCGCCAGCAGGGGGTGGACGCGAAACGGGGCCGGCCGTCGGCGGAACGGACCGCCATGCGGGCGATGTCCTGGGTGATGCGGGACCGCCGCCGGTACACCGCCGCCCTGCGCGCCGCCCGCCGGGGCTCGGCGCCGTTGCGGCGGGGCGGCCGGCAGACCTCGATCCGGCACCTGCCCTGGCCGCTCTCCGGCTGGACGGCCAGCCGGGACGCACCGCTGCCGGCACCGGAGACGTTCCGGGAATGGTGGGCCGGCCGTGGCCGGGGCTGACCCGGCCGTGACCGGCGCCGAAGAACACCGGCGGACCCGACCACGGTCCGCTGACAACCGACGGATCGCACCCGGCACGGCCGGCGATGGAGGGGCTGTCATGACCATGACCGCACGGGACGAGATCATGGCCCGGCTCCGGGCGGTCGCACCGATCGCCCCGGTCACCGTGCCCCGGCAGTACCACACCGGCCCGGACCCGGCCCGACCCGCACCGACGGATCCGGCATCGGTCGACCCCGTGCCGGTCGAGCTGGCACCGACCGATCCGGCGCTGGTCGATTCGGCATCGATCGATCCGGCGCTGGTCGAGCTGCTGGTGGACCGGCTGGTCGACTACCGGGCCACGGTCACGCGCTGCGACCCCGACGGGGTGGCCGAGGCGCTCGGCGGGCTGCTGGGCGGCGTACCGGCGGTGGCGGTGCCGGCGGGACTGCCGGCGGGCTGGCTGTCCGCGTACCCGGGGATGGTCGTGCGCGACGGCGAGCCGCGGCCCCTGACGGTGACCGACCTGGACGCGCCGGGGCTCGCCGTGGTCACCGGCTGCGCGGTGGCGATCGCCGAGACCGGCACGCTGATCCTCGACACCGGCGCCGACCAGGGGCGGCGGCTGCTCACCCTGGTCCCCGACCATCATGTCTGCGTGGTCCGGGCCGGTCAGGTCGTCGGCGGGGTGCCGCAGGCGCTGCGCCGGCTGGCCGACCCGACCCGGCCGCTGACCCTGGTCTCCGGGCCCTCGGCGACCAGCGACATCGAACTGAACCGGGTCGAGGGCGTGCACGGACCACGGCGACTGGACGTGCTCATCGTCGCCGGCTGACCGGCGCGGTGGGTCAGTTCGCCGAGACCGCTACGCCGCGCCGGGCCGCGACGTGCTCGACCAGGGTGACCAGTACGCCCTTGCCGGACTGGCGGCTGCGGGCGTCGCAGAGCACGACCGGCACGTCCGGATCGAGATCCAGCGCCACCCGCACCGACGCCGGGCTGAACTGTTGCGCGCCCTCGAAGCAGTTGACCCCGACCACGAACGGCGTACCCCGTCGCTCGAAGTAGTCCACCGAGGGAAAACAGTCGGCCAGCCGCCGGGTGTCGGCCAGCACCACCGCCCCGAGCGCGCCGAACGCCAACTCGTCCCAGAGGAACCAGAACCGATCCTGGCCGGGAGTGCCGAACAGGTAGACCTGGAGATCCTCGTTGATCGAGATCCGGCCGAAGTCCATTGCCACCGTGGTGGTGGTCTTGCCCTCGACACCGGCCAGGTCGTCGGTGCCCACCCCCGCGTCGGTGAGGACCTCCTCGGTCTGCAACGGCCTGATCTCGCTCACCGCGCCGACCAACGTGGTCTTGCCGGCCCCGAATCCCCCGGCGACCAGGATCTTCAACGCGAGCGGGATCCGCCGGGCGGATTCGGCCCGGTCAGAGCGCACGGAGTCCATTGACCACCGCCTTGAGAATGTCGTCTTCCGGGAAACTGGGTGCCGACGAGGGCTCGTACATGGCGATCAGCTCGGCCGTGAGCAGGTCGGCGAGCAGGATCCGGACCACCCCCAACGGCAGGTCGAGATGGGACGCGACCTCGGCGACCGAGATCGGCTCCTGGCTCAACCGGACGATCTGCCGGTGCTCCGGCTGGAGCTGCTCGGCCCGGCCGTCACCACCGGCCACGGCCGCGACCACGAACGCGACCAGGTCGAAGCCGCCGACCGCCGGCCGGACCCGACCACCGGTCATCATGTACGGGCGGACCACCGGCCCGGCGTCGGAATCCAGCCAGTCGTGGTGTGGTCCGGGCAGCTCATCTCGCATCGGCTGTCACCCCAGCACTACGGCTCGGTGTGCTCAGGAACTCGCCGACCCTGGTCACCAGCATCGCCATCTCGTACGCGATCAGGCCGATGTCGGAGTCGGCGCCACAGAGCACGGCCAGGCAGGCGCCCTGCCCGGCGGCGGTGACGAAGAGGAACGCCGACTCCATCTCGACCACTGTCTGTCGTACCGGGCCGGCGGTGAACTGCCGGCTGGCCCCCTTGGCCAGGCTCTGGAAGCCGGCGGCCATGGCGGACATGTGCTCGGCGTCCTCCTGGGCCAGCCCGCGGGACGCGGCCATCAGCAACCCGTCCGCGGACAGCACCACGGCCTGTTCCGCGGTCGGTACGCGCTCCACGAGGTCGTCGAGGAGCCAGGCGAGATCGGCCGGTCTCGTCGGGTGCACCACTACGCGTCCCTTCCAGAATCGGTGGAGCCCGGGTCGGCGACCGGGGCATCGGCTGGGCTGGCCGGCGCGGCGACGACCGGCTCGTCGTTCCCGGCGGCGGTGGCCCGCGTCGGCGCGGGTGCCGGTGCCGGAGTCATCTCCGGGGGAACGGTGGTCCTCGGCGCGGCGGTGGCCGGACTGAGGGTGGCCGGTTTGAGGGTGGCCAGTTGGACGGTGGGTGCGTCGGTCGGGCTCGCCGCGTCCCGGCGGCCCCGGGCGGTGCCGGCCTGCATCGCCGACATCATCGCCCGGATCTCCTCTGGTGTGCGCCCGGCCGGCTTCGGTGGCTGCACCGATGGCTCCGCGTCCCGGGGTGCCGGCTCGGCCGACACCGTCGGCTCGCGCAGCTGCGGCGCCAGGCTGGTCTGCCGGACCCGGCGGGGCAGGCCGTCGTCGCCCACCGGCACCGCCGTGGGTTCGGTTGCCGGCGGGCTCGCCCCGGCCGGCGTACCGACGGTCGCGGGCGCCGCGAACGGCCCACCCGGCCGATCCGGTACGTCCCGGTCCGGTGCACTCGGCACCGCGGTCAACCGCCCCAGGGTCCTGGCCCGGCGCTCCGGTACGCCCGACCCGATCCGCTGTCCCGAACCGGTCCTGCCGGCCAGGCCCGCCCGTGCTCCCGGACCGGCACCGAGCCGGGACGCGAGCGTCGCCCCGGACAGCGGCGCCGAGCCCGTGCCGGGCCCCGAGTCCGCGTCCACCAGCTCGCCGACCTCGATCGGGTCGACCGACCGGACCGGCTCCACCGGTCGGCCGGGCAGGGCGAGCGGGCCGTTGCCGGGCACCACGAGTTCACCGGGGATCAGCGCCACCGCGGTCACCCCGCCGTACGGGGACGAGCGCAGTTGCACCTTGACCCCGTGCCGGGCACCGAGCTGGGCGACCACGAACAGGCCCAGCCGGGCGCTGTTCACCGGGTCGAACTCGGGTGGGTCGGCCAACCGCCGGTTCGCCGCGTCCAGCGCCTCCGGGGTCATCCCCAGGCCCCGGTCCTCGGCTTCGATCGCGTACCCGTTGGGGACCAGTTGCCCGGTGACCCGTACCCGGGTGTGCGGCGGCGAGAACGAGGTGGCGTTCTCGATCAGCTCGGCCAGCAGGTGAATCACGTCACCGACCGCCGGGCCGACGACCGACGCCGGCTGTACGGCGGCCACGTCGACCCGCGCGTAGTCCTCGACCTCGGAGATCGCGCCCCGCATCACGTCGACCATGGCGACCGGGTTGCGCCAGCCCCGACCGGGTGCGGCACCGGCGAGGATGACCAGGTCCTCGGCGTGCCGACGCATCCGGGTGGCCATGTGGTCGATCCGGAACAGGTCCTCCAGCTCCTCCGGCTCGGTGACCCGCCGTTCCATCTTGTCGAGCAGTGCGAGCTGGCGGTGCAGCAGGGTCTGGCTGCGCCGGGCGATGTTGAGGAAGACCTCGTTCATCCCGCGCCGCAGCCCCGCCTCGTCCACCGCGGAACGTACGGCGGTGCGCTGCACCTCGCTGAACGCGTTTCCGACCTGGCCGATCTCGTCCCGGCCGTACTCCAGGTCCGGGGACTCGCGGGCGACGTCGACGTCCTCGCCCCGGCGCAACCGCCCGACGACATCGGGCAGCCGGGTGCCGGCGAGTTCCAGTGCGGCCGTACGCAGGCCGGTCAGCCGCCCGATCAGCGAGCGGCCGACCCGGACCGCGATGAACATGGACAGGATGACCGCGGCCAGCCCGAGCAGGCCGGCGAGGCCGAGCCGGACCAGCACCTGGACCGCGACCGGCTTGGCCCGGTCGGTCAGCGTGTCCGCGGCGGCCAGTTCGAAGTCGTACAACTGCTGCTGGACGTTGTCGTAGCTGGTCCGCCATGCTTCGGCGCCGACCGGCACCGCGGCACCGGTCCGGCCCTTGGCGACCACGTCGGCCATCATCGCCCGGACCCGGACGAAGTCCTCGCCGTCGACCATCCGCTGGTACGCGGCCCGGTCGCTGTCCGGCAGGTCGGCCACCGCATCCTCGTAGAGGAACCGCTGGGTGCCGATCGCCTGCACCACCTGCGGGTACTCGCCCTCGGCGAAGCGTCCGGCGACGAACGCCCCGGCGAGTACGGCGTCCACCTGGTCGAGTACCTCGCGAGCGCCGCCGAGGGAGATCACGTTGAGCGACTCCACGTTGACGCCGTCGACGCCCAGCGCGGCCATCGCGTCGAAGACCCGGTAGGTCAGCGAGATGGTGCTGCTGTAGAGCCCGAACGCGCCGGCCCGGTCCATGTCCTTGCGGTCGATGAAGCCCCGGCCGGCGGGTAACGCCTCCAGGGCCACGAAGAGCTGGTCGATCCGGCCGCGGAGCTGGTCGCCGCCGGAGTCGAGCAGACCGCTGTCGTCGGTGAGGCGGCGCATCTCGGCGATCGCCCGGTCGGTCTCCGCCCGCTGCTCGTTCAGGGCGGCCAGGTCGCCGCCGGCGAGGTAGCGGATGGAGAGCCGGCGTTCGGCCTGTAGTTCACCGACCACGACGGTGCCCGGTTTTCCCACCTTGTCGAGCAGGGACTGCGCGGAGAGCAGCCGGGTGGCGGGCTCGATGGTGAGCAGGGTGGCAAAGATCCACAACGCCAACAACGCGGCGATCGGCACCGCGACCAGCGCGATGATCTTTGAACGGATCGTCCAGTTACGGCTGTTCATCGGACCTCGCCCGGGGGGTGGCAGGAGGGAAAACCGGGCCCGGTCGGTCCGCATCCTCCCGACGGAGTCACGGAATACGAGCGTGCGCCTCCGGCAGGATACGTAATCGGCGACGTATGCACTACCGGACGTCCCGGGTGGGCTTCCGAAGTACTGTCCAATCTCGACCATATTCGGCTGATGCCCGAACGGTCGGGGAAGCCGCCGCGCCCCGTACCCGCCCCGAACAGGCGAAACGGGGTGTCCCGGAGACAATCTCCGGAACACCCCGCCGGTACCGCGCGTTAGTCGGGCCGAGACGGTGGACCGCTCGCGGCGGCATCGGCATCGACCAATCGGATCAGCTGTTGGTGGTCAGCCCGAGACCCTCGGCGACCCGGCGCCCAAACGCCTCGTCGGCCTGGTCGAAGTGCCACACCATTTTCTCCTGGATGTGCTTGTCGCACTGGCCCAGCAGGTCGACGAGGTTGCGCACCAGGTCGTCACGCTCCCACTCGGGCATGGTGCGGAACCGCTCACCGGCCTGGGCGTAGTTGTTCTGCCGGTCGATCGGCGCGCGCAGCACCTGACCCGAGACGTGCGGCCGGTACTCGCGGTAGGACTCGTCGGCCTCCCGCAGGCCGGCGACCGACGACGGCTCGAAGTTGATGTGCGGGTTGACGCCCCGGTTGTCCATCCCGTACGACATCTGGCCGCCGGTCTGATTGGTGCTCACCCGTACGTCCTCGCGCGGCGCGTTCACCGGAAGCTGGAGGTAGTTCGGGCCGACCCGGTAGCGCTGGGTGTCGGAGTAGGAGAACGTCCGGCCGACGAGCATCTTGTCGTCGCTGAAGTCCAGCCCGTCGACCAGCACACCGGTGCCGAACGCGATCTGCTCGTTCTCGTTGTGGTGGTCGGTGACGTTGCGGTTGAGCGTCATCACGCCGACCGGGCGCAGCGGGAAGACGTCCTCCGGCCAGGTCTTGGTGTCGTCGAGCGGGTCGAAGTCCAGCTCCGGGTGCTCGTCGTCGCTCATGATCTGTACGTTGAGCTCCCACTGCGGGAACTCGCCGCGCTCGATCGCCTCGTAGAGGTCCTTCGAGGCGTGCCCCAGCTCGGTGGCCTGGATCGCGCCGGCCTGCTCCTCGGTCAGCGACTCGATTCCCTGCCGCGACTTCCAGTGGTACTTGACCAGCACACCGTCACCGGCGCCGTTGACCATCCGGTAGGTGTTCACCCCGAACCCGTCCTGGGTCCGGTAGTTGGCCGGGATGCCGCGCGGGCTGAACAGCCAGGTCAGCATGTGCAGCGACTCGGGGGTGTTGGACATGAAGTCGAAGATCCGGTTGGGTTCCTGACGGAAGGTCACCGGGTCCGGCTTGAGCGAGTGGATCACGTCCGGGAACTTGATCGCGTCTCGGATGAAGAAGACCGGCAGGTTGTTGCCGACCAGGTCCCAGTTGCCGTCGTCGGTGCGGAACTTCACCGCGAAGCCGCGCGGGTCGCGGGTCGCCTCGGACGAGTCCCGGCCGCCGATGACGGTGGAGAAGCGCACCGAGACCGGGGTCTTCTTGCCCTCGGTCTGGAACAGCTTGGCCCGGGTGTACGTCGATGCCGCCTCGTCGCCGATCCGCCCGTACGCCTCGAACTCGCCGTGGGCGACGAAGCCGCGGGCGTGCACCACCCGCTCCGGGATCCGCTCCCGGTCGAAGTGGCTGATCTTCTCCAGGAAGTGGTAGTTCTCCAGCGTCGCCGGGCCGCGTGACCCGACCGTGCGCTGCTGCTGGTTGTTGTGCACGGGGTGACCCTGACGGGTCGTGAGCGTCGGCTTCTCGGCCTGGGAATCGCTCATCTTCTCCTCCTGACGTTTCCTGGCGGCCAGGACCCGCCAGTCGAACCGGCGAATCAGCCTGGCGGCGGTCAAATACCGCATAACGGCGGTAACCGCTTGATTGGCAAGCCTACCGAGATGATCCGCACACTTTGCGTGATCACCCCAGCATGTCCGGGTTGTCCGAGCCGCGGCGCCGCAGCCGGACACCACCCCACCCAAGCGCGTTTTTTGGAATCAGTCAAGTTAACAACCCGGGTCGGCGGGTGTTCCCAGCGGAGCCCTGGATCACCCGCAATACCAGACATACCCCCCAGGACGGGATGATCAATCACACCTCAAAACGAAAATGTCCCGACCGGGGATTGGCGATCACCTCGCAGCGGGAATAGCAGAGGGCGAAGGAGGATCCCATGTCACCCACGCAGGTCATCGTCATTGTCGTGGCCGCCGTACTCGTCGTGGTCGTCGCCGCGTCGATCTGGGCGGTCACCCGCCGGGCCGCACTGCGACGACGCTTCGGTCCGGAGTACGACCAGGCGGTCGCCGAACGGGAGAGCCGTGGCGACGCCGAGCGGGAACTGCGCGAACGTACCCGCCGGCACGCCGAGCTGAGCCTCACCCCCCTCCCCGCGGAGTCCCGCCAGCGGTACGCCACCACCTGGGCGGACATCCAGGCCAACTTCGTCGACGCGCCCAACGACTCGGTCGGGGCGGCCGACGAACTGGTCACCCGCCTGATCGCCGAGCGCGGCTACCCGACCGGGAACTACGACGAGCAGCTCGCGACCCTCTCCGTCGAACACGCCCGCACCCTGTCCCACTACCGCGACGCCCACGAGATCCGCCTGCGCGACCAGCGCGGCGAGGCCGGCACCGAGGACCTGCGTCAGGCCCTGGTGCACTACCGGGCGCTCTTCGCCGATCTGCTCGGCACCGACCCGGTACGCCCGGACGAGCCGGCCGCCCGTTCCGGGGCCAGCGAATCGGACCCCCTACCCCAGAAGCCTCAGCACACCCCAGAGCCCGCCCCGCGGCAGTCGCCGCAGGACGCGCCAAGCCGGTGAGGAGTACATCCCCATGCGTCAGCACGACCGCCAGCAACAGGACGACCAGCAGGCCGGCCGCACCCCCGTACAGGTCGACGACCGGGACTGGCCCGACGACCCGGACCTGACCGACGACCCCGACCGGCGCAACGGCCGGGACACCACCGACAACCCCGACCGGGTGGACGACCTCGACCGGACCGAGTACCACGAGCCGGCACCGCTGCCCACCACCTTCGGCGCCCCGACGGTCAGCGGCGCGGTAGCGGCATCCGCGCTGGCCAGCGGAAACCGGACCGACGAGTTCGACGCCCGGGACGACGAGACGGTCGGCCCCGACAACGGCCGCGCCGACGGCCGGGCATCGGACACCACGACCACCGATTCGGGTACGGCCACAGCCACACCCGCCACCTCGACCCCGGACACCGCAGCTCCGGGAACCACGGCTCCGGGAACCACGGCTCCGGGCACTACGGCTCCGGGCACGACTGGTTCGGGCACGACTGGTTCGGGCACCGCGGCTGCGGACGCCGGGGTGTCGGATACCGCGCTTCCCGGTGCCACCGCTCCCGACGGGGCGGACGGAGTCGGGCCGCTGCTCGACCCGGACGCCATCGCCGGACTGCGCGACCGCTGGCGTGAGGTGCAGCTGCGCTTCGTGGACGACCCACAGGCCGCCCTCGGTGAGGCACGCGGCCTGGTCGGCGAGGCCGTCGACTCGCTGACCTCGGCAATCGCCGACCAGCGGGACAGGCTCGACCAGGACGGTGACGGCGCGGACGATGCCGGCGAGACCGAGCGGATCCGGCTGCGCATCCGCCGCTACCGCGACTTCCTCGACCGGGTGCTCGCCCACTGACCCCGTCACCCGCGCCCGGACCCGGCCGCTCGCTCGCGCGCACCGTCCCGGCCACACCCGGACGCCCTGGCCACATCCGGACTCCCCGGCCACAACCCGGTGATCGACCGCGGGCACCGCACCGGCGGCGGCATGCTACGGGCGATCGCGGGTAGCCGAGCCCGACGGGAACGACGCCACCACCGGACAGGAGGGCAGCAACATGTCGGAGCGCGATCCGGGCCTGGACCGGCCGTTGGAGGAGTCCCCGGAGATGACCTCGGCCGCCGCCGACGAGAGCACCCTTCCGCAGCTCAGAACGGGCGGCGGAGGGGACGCGAACAACCCGCGGTTCCTCGCGCCGGACGACGTACCGGGTGACTTTCCGCCCACCGAGGAGCTGATCGGCGACTCGCAGGGCGGCGGCGTACCCGGCTCGGACGAGACGCGTACCGGTGCCGAACAGCCCTGGGACCCGGAGGATCTGGTCGTGGCGTGGGGCCAGGACCCCACCCCGGCCAACGTCGAACGGGCCCGCCGGGTGCTCGCCGAGGAGGGTCCGGCCGCGGTCGAGAAGACAGTTCCCTGAAACGCGTACGCGTAGGGATCCCCGGCCCGACCGTGACCGGTCGGGCCGGGGATCCCCCTGTGGTGTCTGAGCTGCCTACCCGACCACCTACAGCGGCGGGTACGCGTTCTGCATCAGCTGCCGGAACTGGGCCGAGAACCACTGCCCGGAAAGCGGGGCGTCGGGCAGGGCACCACTCATGTTGTTGCCGTTACGGGCGTTGCCGGTGTACGTCGGGTCGCACATCCGGTCGAAGCCCTTGCCCTCGTCGTTCGGGATCTCCCGGCTGGCGCCGTCGGACTCACCCGGGGGCTTGATCCACACGTAGGCGTCGATTCCGGCGGCCGGCGCGGCCCGCGGGCGCTCGCCGATACCGGCACCGCTCTGGTTGCACCAGTTGCCAGTGTGGATTCGCCGGTCGAGCCGGCCGCCGTCGACGAAGGTGTCCACATTCGTCTGCGGGCCGGGGCCGGTCGGACGGGCCGAGCCACCCCAACCGTTACGGCTGGTGTCGATCAACATGCCGACGTTGGAGTTGAACCCGGCGCTGATCAGCTGGGTACGGAACCCCTGTGCGAACGACTGCTCGTCCACATACCGGTTCCAGTCGACCCACTTGGACTGCCGCACCGACGTACCGCCCACGGTGCTGTTGATGTTGTAGTACGGCTCGATCAGGGCGCCATAGTTGGCGGTGTTGACAATGAAGCCATGCACGTTGTTCACCGTGCTGCCGGAGGCCCGAGCGGCCTCGGCGAACAGCGTCGCGGACGGGCCGAAGTTGTCGTCCCAGCCGATCCAGCCGTGGTGGCCGGCGTCGATGTAGTTGTAGGTGTTCGGCAGCGCGCCCAGCTTCGCCAGGGCGTACCCGACGCCGTTGACATAGTTACCGTTCGCCTTCATGACGTCGCATGCCGGGACGGCGGTGGGCCGACTGCCGGTGTTGGTGACCAGGTTCGGCAGCGAGTCGATCTCGATCACGTTGATGATCCGGAGATTGCGGTACTTGGCATCGCCCATGATCGCAGCGATCGGGTCGATGTACGCCGTCTTGTACCGGTCCAGCTCTGTCGGCCCCAACTCACCGGCGGACGCCAGCGCGGAACAGTCCCGGCCCGGCAGGTTGTAGATGACGATCTGGATGTAGCCGGCGCCCTGCGCCACCGCCGTGTCCAGGTGAGCCCGCAGACCACGGGCGGAGGCGGAACCGCTGATCGCGGCGATCCGGTCCATCCACACGCCGGTCGGGTTGTTGGAGATCCGGCTACCGCCCGGCTCGGCGTCCGCCTTCGCCTTCCAGTCCGGGTTCACGTAACCCGTGGCACCCACGTACGGGTTGTCCACCCGCGGTCCGCCCGGCGGCGGAGTGGTCGGCGGCGTGGTGGGCGGGGGCGTGGTGGGCGGGGTGGTCGGTGGCGTCGTCGGCGGCGTGGTGGGCGGCGTCGTCGGCGGGGTGGTCGGCGGGGTGCCGCCGTTGCACACGGTCCCGTTGATGCTGAACGAGGTCGGTGCGGGGTTGCTGCCACTCCAGGCGCCATTGAAGCCGATGCCGGTGGAGGCTCCGGTGGCCAGCGAGCCGTTCCACGACAGGCTCTGCGCGGTCACCTGGCTGCCGGACTGGGTCCAGGTCGCCGACCAGCCCTGCTGAACCCGCTGGCTGCTGTTGGGAAAGGTAAAGCTGAGAGTCCACCCGTTGAGCGGGTCACCGATGTTCCGGATGGTCAGGTTGGCACTGAAGCCGCCCTGCCACTGGCTCGCGGCGTACGTGACGCTGCACTGGGTGGCCGCGTGGGCGACCGTGACCGGAAGGGTGACGAGGCCGGCGGCCACCAACATGCTCGCGGCCGCCGCCACCAGCGCTTTGCGTCGGCCGGACAATTTACTCCGTAAATTCATGCGACTGATCTCCTTGGGCCAGCCGGACCGCGGGGGCGGGACCCGGCGCGCGGCGGCCTCACGGACGTGAACCGGTGGGTTGTCCACAAGGCGCCATGGGGACTTCGAGTGCCCGACCCGGACGGGCAGCAGAGAGCGGTGGTGGTTGCCGGCCGCAGCCTTCGGCCGGGATGACGCCGTCCGGAGAACCGGATGCCCTCGACGTCCACTGCGCGGTATGGCTCCCCTACACAGTGGATGAATTCTTGCATGGGAGCGCTTCCACCACAACACCCCACCCCTCCCCCTCCCCGCACCCCCCCGCCCCTCTCCCCGTGGATCTAGGGCAAATACGTGCTTGTTGATCTCCAAACACCACCATCTGCCCTAGATCGACGGGGAGAGGGGGCGCGGCGCGGGGGGGTGGGAGGGGGTGGGAGGGGGTGGGAGGGGGTGGGAGGGGGTGGGTGGGGGTGGGTGGGGGTGGGTGGGGGTGGGTGGGGGGAGTGGGTGGGGTGGGGTGGTTGGGGGGTTTTGGGGGTTGGGGGAATGGGGGGAATGGTGGGGCGGGGGTGGTGAAACTGTTTGGGAGAGGGCGGGGCATAGCGGAGGCGGGCGGCGTTGGGTACGTCACCGGTTCGAGTGCGCCGGAAGTTCTCGTTAGCGCCCGGTGGGTACGGATGGCCCCGTATTAAACAGCAGGTGGCGCCTATCGCCCGATGGCTGGGATAGCACGGGGCATCACCCGTTCGAGGCGATAGAAGAAAAGGCGCATTAATCCGACGAAAGCTCACAAACCAGTTAGCCTCGGTCATGGTTCGGCTTTCGTCGGACCACGGTGAACAGGGGAAGGAGTGACGGAAGCCATGTCTAAGAAGTTCCTCGGCAAGGTCGTCGCCGGAGCTGCCCTCGGCGGCGCGTCTTTGCTCGTCGGTGCACCCGGGATCGCTTCGGCGGATGGCCCTCCCACCGCGGCCGAAACGGGCCAGGTCTCGGCGAAACCGCAATGGGCGAAGCCCGGCCACGAAGTGACCATCGTCGAGATCTGCAAGGAGCCGCAGGAGAGCCCTTGGGTCTGGTCGAAGGTGACCGGAAAATTGGAGCTGACGCCCAAACTCGACAAGAAGGGGCCAAAAGGCCCCAAGCAAGCCCAGGGCAGCGAAACCGCCCAGAGTGTCCCGGACACCCTTCCGGATCGCGAGGAACTCAAGGGCTACAAGGAGACCGAACAGTACAAGGAATACGAGGACAACCAGGACTATCAGCTAGACAAGGAATACCAGGAGTACAAAAAGTACAAGGAGTACCTGGAGTACAAGGCGTACCGGGGCAAGAAGGAAAAGGCCGTCGCGCCGGACGGGGCGGTCGAGGCCGCACCGACCAGTGGACTTGCCGAGCCCGTGACGCCCGACGGCCTTGTCGACGAACTCGTACCCGAGGATCTGACGGCCCCGGCGATCCCCGCTGCTCCGGGCGACAGCTCGGCCGCTCCCGAGGAGGCACCGCCGGCCGCCGACCTGGGACCGGTCGAGGAGTACGCACCCGAGGAGGCCGCCCCGGCAGCCGACCCGGCGGCGAAGCCGGACGACCACGCCAACGCCCACCCGGGTGACCCAGCGAAGGCCGAAGACCCGGCGAAGGCCGAAGACCCGGCCAAGGTGGCGGAACCGGAGGCCGGGGCACCGGCCGAGGTCGAGGATCCCGCTGAGGCGGGCACGGAAGCCGAGGATGCCGCAAAGGCCACCGGCGCCGCTCCGGCGGTGGAGGACCCGATGGCCGAGGAGAGCGGGGAACCGACGGCCGGCGAGGAGGCCTGGTCCGAGGGTGCCGACGCCCACGGCAAGCCCGACGCCGAGAAGGGTGAGCCGGCCGGGGACCCGTACGGCGAGGACGGTGGTACCGAGGAGGACGCCGACGCCAAGTGGGACGAGGGCTCGAAGTCGGACGAGAAGACCGGTGCCCACACCTACTGGGCCACCACCGAGATCCCGGCGGACACGAAGCCGGGACACTACAAGCTCAAGGGCTCCTGCGGCTTCGGGACCCTGGTGGTCGTACCCACCGGTTGGGTTGACGGCGGCGACGGCGGCGACGGCGGGGCCGACGGCAACGGTCTGGCGAGCGGCGGTGCCGCGATGCTGGGCGCGGCCGCGCTCGGCGGCATCGTGCTGATGCGGCGGCGTCGGATCGATGACGCACTCGTCTGAGGCGTCGAGGGGACGGGCCGGCGGCCGCCACGTTGTTACGTGGCGTGCCGCCGGCTATGCCCTCGTCGCCGTGCTCGCCCTGGTCGGCGCCGGTCTCGTCGGCGCATCACTGAACCAACCCACTGAACTTCCGCCCCAACCTGCGGCGGAGGCCGCACCGGAGTACGCCGCCCCGAACCCACCCGCGTCGGCGACGCCGGTCGACCCGGACCTGGCGGCGGCGAACCCCGATCCGTCGGCGACACCGGCATTCCGATCGGGCGAAATGGCACGATCCGAACCCACCGGCGTCACGATCCCGAAGATCGGCGTCGACGCGAAGTTGATGTCGCTGGGCGTCGACAAGGTCGGGATGATCGAGGTGCCACCGTTGACACAGGCCGAACTGGCCGGCTGGTACCGGCTCGGGCCCACCCCGGGCGAGATCGGCAACGCGGTGATCGTCGGCCACGTCGACTCCCAGGAAACCGGGCCGGCGGTCTTCTTCAAGCTCGGGGCGTTGAAGACCGGCGACAGGATCAAGGTCGCTCGCCGGGACGGCAGCGTCGCCGAGTTCACCGTCGACGGCGTCAAGTCGTACCCGAAGGCGGCCTTTCCCACCGACCTGGTCTACGGACCGTCGGACCGGGCGAGTTTGCGGCTGGTCACCTGTGGCGGGAAGTTCGACCGCAAGAAACACAGCTACCCGGACAACATCATCGTCTTCGCCACCGCCACCGCTGCGCGATAACGTCACCGTCACCCGATAGCGCCAGCGCCGGGGCGGGCGATCGACGCGCATCCTTTCCGGTCCTGGTCGGGTCCTCACGGGGGCCCGACCAGGATCAACTTCTTTGCCCAGTGTTCACCCGCGGGATCGTTACCGCTCGTCTGCCCGTGCAACCTTCCAAGGTCGGGACCCGAGCAGCAACGGAGAATAGATGCCCGCCAGGAAGATATATACGGCCCTCACCGTCGCGGCCGTCGCCGCCAGCACCCTCACCGGTGCGGGAACGGCCACCGCGCACCAGAAGTCGGACCGGCAACCGCTGTCGTTCGACCGTACCGCCACCTATCCGGTCTTCCAGAACCGGCCCGCAGGCGAGGACCCGGCCACCCCGACCGTCGCCGAGATCTCGGCGGTCAGCGAGGACGGCCGTACGCTGATCTACACCGACGCGCTGGCCCGGCGGATCGGTTTCCTCGACCTGAGCAACCCCGACAAGCCCCGTGGCCTGGGCACTCTCGCCCTCGACCAGCTCGGCGACGCCGAGGACGAACCCACCTCGGTCGCCGTGGTCGGCCAGTACGTCCTGGTCGTGGTCAACACCAGCCCCAGCTTCACCGCACCGTCCGGCCGGTTGGACGTCATCTCGCTGCGTACGCGGCAGCGGGTGGCGAGCTTCGACCTCGGCGGCCAGCCCGACTCCATCTCGATCAGCAAGGACAAGCGGTACGCGGCCATCGCGATCGAGAACGAACGCGACGAGGACGTGGCCCCGCCCGGAGGTGAGGACGGCGACCTGCCGCAGGCCCCGGCCGGTTTCCTCCAGATCGTCGACCTGACCGGCAACAACCCGACCCGCTGGAAGACCCGGCCGGTGGCGTTCACCGCCGCCGACGGCCAGGCGCTGCCGGCGTTCGTCGGTGCCGGGTTCGCCGCGCCGACCGACCCGGAGCCGGAGTACGTCTCCATCAACGGCGAGAACGAGGTCGCCGTCACCCTTCAGGAAAACAACGGCGTGGTGATCGTCGACCTGCCGACCGGCCGGATCATCCGTGTGTTCAGCGCGGGTACCGCCTCGGTCAGCGGCATCGACACGGTCGAGGATGGTGCGATCGACCTGACCGGCTCGATCACCGATGTTCCGCGCGAGCCCGACGCCGTGGCCTGGATCGACGACCACTACCTCGCCACCGCGAACGAGGGTGACTGGCTGGGCGGCAGCCGGGGCTGGACCGTCTTCGACGGCCGTACCGGGCGGGTGGCCTGGGACGCCGGCAACAGCTTCGAGCGGCTCGCCGTCACGTACGGCCTGCACAACGAGGACCGCGCGGAGAACAAGGGCACCGAGCCCGAGGGCGTCGCGATCGCCGAGTACGACGGCGTCCGGTACGCCTTCGTCGGCTCGGAGCGGAGCAACTTCGTCGCCGTCTACGACGTCAGCCGGCCGACCAAGCCGGTCTTCAAGCAGGTGCTGCCGGCCACCAACGGTCCCGAGGGGCTGCTGCCGATTCCGGGTCGCAACCTGCTCGTGGTCTCCAGCGAGGAGGACGACGCCGAGGTCGGCGTACGTGCCTCGGTGACCGTGTACGAGCTCGGCAGGGGCAAGCCGGCCTTCCCGACGATCGTCTCCGCTGACAAGGCGAAGGCACCGATCGGCTGGGGCGCGCTCGGTGCGCTGTCGGCCGTACCCGGTAAGTCGCACCTGCTCTACAGCGTGACCGACGCCGCGTACTCGCCGACCCGGATCCTCACCGTCGACCCGACCCGTACGCCGGCGGTCATCACCGCCGCGCTGACCGTCTCGGACGCCGCCGGTCAGCCGGTCGGCTACGACGCGGAGGGCATCTTCGCCCGTCCACAGGGCGGCTTCTGGCTCGCCGTCGAGGGCACCACCGGTGCCGGCAACAAGCTGGTCCGGCTCGACCGCAAGGGCGTGACCCAGCAGGTGGTGGAGCTGCCGGCAGAGGTTGCCGCCGGCCTGGCCAAGCAGGGCTTCGAGGGGGTCACCGCGACCACCGACTCGCGCGGTCGCGAGGTGCTCTGGGCCGCGTTGCAGCGGGAGGTAACCACCGACCCGGCCGGCACGGTCCGGCTCGGCCGCTACGACGTGTCGGCGGGCACCTGGAGCTGGTTCGGTTACCGGTTGGCCAGCACCGCCACGCCCGGTGACTGGATCGGCCTCTCCGAGATCACCGTGGTCGGTGACAAGCTCGCGGTGATCGAGCGGGACAAGCTCAACGGCCCGGCCGCCAAGATCAAGCGGATCTACACCGTGGACCTGCCGCGCGCGGCCGCGGCGCCGGGTCCGCTGCGGGTCCTGCCCAAGACCCTGGCGTACGACGTGCTGCCCGACCTGCGGGCGACGAACGGCTGGACCCAGGAGAAGCTTGAGGGTCTGACCGTTGCCGGCGACGGTCAGGTGTACGCGATCACCGACAACGACGCGGTCCAGGACGCCACCGGCGAGACGGTGTTCCTGCACCTCGGCCCGAGCAGGCGGGTCTTCGACCAGCGATAGCTCCTCAGTCGACAGACGCCAGTGGCCGGGCCCCCAAACCACGGGGACCCGGCCACTGGCTATTCGTAATGCTTACTTGGTCCAGACGTCCTGCACGATGTGCGCGGCCTGGTTCTCCCACTGCGCGTACGCATCCGGGAACGCCGACACCTGAACCTTCTGCGCCGCATCCGTCAACGGCATATCCCGCCAACCATCAACCTGCTTCAGATTCTTCAGGAACGCGGTCGAAGCGTAGGCCGGATCCGTGATCTGCTCCGGCGTACCCCAACCCGACGACGGCCGCTGCTGGAACAACCCCAGCGAGTCGTGGTCGTTCATGTCACCCAGATGACCCAGGTTCTCCAACTTCGACTCCTGCATCGAGGTAGCAACCGCGATCACCGCGCCACGCTCACCCATACCCAACTTCTTCGCCGTATCCGTGATGGCCTTGGCGTTGTCGGTCTGCTCCTTGCTCAGGCTGATGTTCGACTGCGCACCCTGCGTACCGTGCGGCACGAGCTTGTCCATGCCCGGCTTCTCGCTGGTCACCTGCGCAACCGTGGTCATCGCCGGGGCGGCACGCTCCGCCGGGGACGTGAACGCGTGGCTCACCGGCCCCGCAACAGCGCCACCGATGAAGGCCAGGCCGGCAACACCCAGAGCGGTCTTACGAACAAACGAAGTCTCAGCAAAAGTGGTGAAAGTCGTCTTCACGATGGTTCACCTTTCAATCGGGGGTACCCGACGCGCGCCCACAAGGGGAAAGGCGCCTGCGCTCAGGTGAGAAGTACGAGGCCACAGCACACACGAGGCGGGGGGATCATGCCCCGGCGCTGCTCCGGTCGTACGCGATGTATAACCGACCCGACCCCGCCAACATTCCGCCAACCGACCCCCGACCCGAGTCGATCAACCCCAAAAACCTCGCACCCCCGACACCCCACCCACAGGCCCCACCAATACAGAGAATGAGTGGCTATCCGGGGCGGGATAGCCACTCATTCTCTGTATTAGCGTGTGGTGCGGGGGGGGTGTTACTTGCTGGCGGCGGAGGTGCGGACTAGGGTGCGGATTTGGCGCAGAAGGACGGAGAGGGCGGCCAGGTCTGAGCGGGACTCGTCGAACTCGCCCATCGCCTTCTGGGTACGGGTGATCGAGGTCGCGTTCGACTCCTCCCACTCGCGTACGCGTTGGTCTGCCGGAACCGAGTCGGCGGTCGAGTGGAGCACCTCGGCGGTGAGTGCGGCGAGCGCCGCGTACAGGTCGTAGCGGAGCGCCATCCGAGCCAGGGTCTGCCAGCGGTCCTCCCGTGGCAGCAGCGAGATCTTCGACAGCAGGGCGTCCACCCGGAACCGGTCGGAGAGGACGAAGTAGACCGAGGCCACCTCACCGACGTCCCGCCCGTTGGTGGCGGCGGTCTCCACCACGTCCAGCAGGCCGAAGCTGTACATCAGCCGGGTGACCTGCTCGGCCAGCTCGCGCTCGATGCCGCGCGACATCAGCAGGTCGACGTGCGCGTCCAGCGCCTGCCGTTCGGAGCCGCAGAAGAGCTGGTCGAGTTCCGGCAGCAGCCGGGAGACGCCGTCACGCAGCCGGTCGATCTCGGCGGGTACGTCGATCGGCGAGCGCCGGTTGGTGACCAGCCAGCGTACGGCCCGGTCGAGCAGTCGCCGGGTGTCCAGGTAGACGCCGGTCTGCACCTCGGTCGGGACCTTGTTGTCGAGGTCCTCGACGGCGGCCCAGATGTCCCGCAGCCGGAACACGTCGCGGACCACGACGTAGGCCCGGATCACGTCGGCGGCGGAGGCGGCGGTCTCCTCCACCACCCGGTAGACGAACGAGATGCCGCCACGGTTGATGGCCTCGTTGACCAGCACGGTGGTGACGATGTCCCGGTGCAGCCGGTGGTCGGCCATCCGGCTGGCGAACCGCTCGCGCAGCGGGGTCGGGAAGTATCCCTCCAGCACCTCGGTGGTCCACGGCTCGTCCGGTAGGCCGTCGGCCAGGATCTCCCGCTCCAGCACGATCTTGACGTACGCGAGCAGCACCGCGAACTCGGGCGCGGTCAGGCCGTTCTCGGTGCGTACGGCCAGTTCCTCGTCCGGCGGCAGCGCCTCAAGTTCGCGGTTGAGCGCACCGGACTTCTCCAGGTCGCTGATCATGCGGCGGTGCACCGGCAGCAGCGACGCGGCCTGGGCCTGGGCGTTGCCGATGGCGCGGGCCTGGTCGTAGTTGTCCCGGAGCACGTGCTCGGCGATCTCGTCGGTCATCTCGGCGAGCAGCTCGTCGCGCTCGGGCATGGTCAGCTCGCCGTCGGCGACCGCGGCACCGAGCAGGATCTTGATGTTGACCTCGTGGTCGGAGGTGTCCACCCCGGCCGCGTTGTCGATGAAGTCGGTGTACATCCGGCCGCCGGCCAGGGCGTACTCGATCCGGCCGAGCTGGGTGAAGCCGAGGTTGCCGCCCTCGCCGACGACCTTGGCCCGCAGGGCCTTGCCGTCGATCCGGATCGCGTCGTTCGACTTGTCCCCGACCTGGCTGTTCGACTCGGCGGCGCCCTTGACGTAGGTGCCGATGCCGCCGTTCCAGAACAGGTCGACCGGTGCGCCGAGGATCGCCTTCATCAGGTCCTGCGGGGAGATGCTGTCGATTCCCTCGTCGAGGGCGAGCACCGCGCGCACCTGCGGCGTGACCGGGATGGTCTTCGACGTACGCGGGAAGATGCCGCCGCCTTCGGAGATCAGGCTGGTGTCGTAGTCCTCCCACGACGAACGCGGCAGGTCGAACAGCCGCCGCCGTTCGGCGAACGAAACCGCCGGATCCGGGTCCGGGTCCAGGATGATGTGCCGGTGGTCGAACGCGGCCACCAGCTTGATGTGCTCGGAGAGCAGCATCCCGTTACCGAACACGTCACCGGACATGTCACCGACGCCGGTGACGGTGAAGTCCTGGGTCTGGGTGTCGATGCCCATGTCGCGGAAGTGCCGCTTGACCGACTCCCAGGCACCACGGGCGGTGATGCCCATCTTCTTGTGGTCGTAGCCGGCCGAGCCGCCGGAGGCGAACGCGTCGGCCAGCCAGAAGCCGTGCGACACCGAGATCTCGTTGGCGATGTCGGAGAAGGTCGCCGTCCCCTTGTCCGCCGCGACCACCAGGTACGGGTCGTCGACGTCGTGCCGGACCACCTCGCGCGGCGGCACTATCTGACCGCCGACCAGGTTGTCGGTCACGTCGAGCAGGGCGGAGATGAACTCCTTGTAGCAGATGACCGCCTCGTCCCGGTCGCCCGGCTTCTGCTTCAGCACGAAGCCGCCCTTGGCGCCGACCGGCACGATCACCGCGTTCTTCACCATCTGTGCCTTGACCAGGCCCAGCACCTCGGTACGGAAGTCCTCGCGCCGGTCGGACCAGCGCAACCCGCCCCGGGCCACCGGCCCGAACCGCAGGTGGACTCCCTCGAACCGGGGTGAGTAGACGAAGATCTCGTACTTCGGGCGGGGCGCCGGCAGCTCCGGGATCGCCTGCGGGTCCAGCTTGAACGCCACGTACGCCTTCGGCCGACCGTCGGTGGCCCGCTGGTAGAAACTGGTCCGCAGGGTCGCCTGGATCAGCGTCAGGTACGAGCGCAGGATCCGATCCTGGTCGAGGCTGGTCACCTCGTCCAGCGCCTCGCCGATGCTGGTCACCAGCTGCTTGCTCTGCACCTCCCGCTGGGCGGTGTCAAGCTGCGACGTGGGCGAGAACCGGACCTCGAAGAGCTGCACCAGCAGGCCGGCGATCTCCGGGTACGCGATGAACGTCGACTCCATGTACTCCTGGGAGAAGACGGTGCCGGCCTGGCGCAGGTACTTCGCGTACGCCCGCAGCACCACCACCTGCCGCCAGGTGAGGCCGCCGCGCAGCACCAGTTCGTTGAAGCCGTCCACCTCGGCCTCGCCGCGCCAGGTGGCGGAGAACGCGTTCTCCACGTGCGGGCGTACCTCGGCCAGGTCCCGGGCCCCGTCCTGGAGGCGCAGGCCGAAGTCGTACAGGTAGATCCGGCCGTCGACCCGGTCGACCTCGTACGGGTGCTCGTCGACGACGCTCACCCCGAGCGAGTGCAGGACGGGCAGGACGGCGGAGAGCACCATCGGCTCGCCGTACCGGTAGACCTTGAACCTGACCTCCATCTCCTCGTCGGAGGGGACGGCGGCACTGCCCGGCCGGGGCGAGCGCTGCTTGCGGAACATGTGCATGGCCAGTTGGCCGGGCTCCTCCAGCAGCTCCAGTTTGGCCAGGTCCTTCATTGCCTCGTACGGCGTGTGGTCGTCCTTGTAGCCCTCGGGGAAGGCGTCGGAGTACCGGCTGAACAGGTGCTTGGCCTGCTCGTCGCCGAGCTTGCGTTCGAGGACGAGGCGGTAGTCGTCGTCCCAGAGTCGGGTGGCGTCGGCGAGCCGCTCGGCGAGCAGGTCCGCGTCCACCCCGCCGGGCGGGTTCGACGGATCGGTACGGACGATGAAGTGCACCCGGGCGAGCATCGACTCGGTGACCCGGGTGGTGTAGTCGACCCCGACGCCGTTCAGCTCGCGCAGCAGGATCTCCTGCATCCGCAGCCGGTTCTGCGTGGTGAACCGGTCCCGGGGCAGGTAGATCAGGCAGGAGATGAACCGGCCGTAGCCGTCCCGGCGCAGGAAGAGCCGCAGTTGCCGGCGCCCCGCCATCCGCAGTACGCCGATCACCGCGTGGTAGAGGTCGTCGGTCTTGATCTGGAACAGCTCGTCGCGCGGGTACGTCTCCAGGATCTGGAGCAGGTCCTTGCCGGAGTGGCTGCGCGGGCTGAGCCCGGAGCGGTCCAGCACCTCGGCGACCTTGCGTCGGACCACCGGCAGCTCCCGGACGCTGGTCCGGTACGCCGAGGTGGAGAAGAGGCCGAGGAAGCGGCGTTCGCCGACCACCTCACCCGCGTCGTTGAAGATCTTGAAGCCGATGTAGTCGAGGTAGGCGGACCGGTGCACGGTCGCCCGCGAGTTCGCCTTCGTAATGATCAACAGGCGCTTCTCCAGCACCTTATCGTGGGCCTCCGGCGTCATCGAGGCGAGCACCCGGGGCGCGGTCGAGTCCTGCCGCAGGATGCCCAGACCGGTGCCGAGCACCGCCTCCAGTGCCTGCTCGGCCCCGTCGGTGTCGGTCCCGTCCGTGTCGACCAGCCGGTACTCCCGGTAACCGAGGAAGGTGAAGTGCTCGTGCG
This sequence comes from Micromonospora sp. NBC_01699, assembly GCF_036250065.1. NCBI lineage: Bacteria > Bacillati > Actinomycetota > Actinomycetes > Micromonosporales > Micromonosporaceae > Micromonospora > Micromonospora sp. NBC_01699. Next base: position 6,807,831 of record NZ_CP109199.1, read on the forward strand.
CCAGCCAGCGCAGCAGCTCCACCGAGTCGGTGATGTCCTTCTCCGGCACCGGCGGCCGGGACTGCGACGTACGGGCGGCGGACAGCTCGTCGGCGAGCGCGAGCGCCCGCTGACGCATCTTCGGCCAGTCCTCCACCGCCTCGCGCACGTCGGTCAGCACCCGCTGCAACTCACTGCGGAGCCTGTCCCTGACGGCGGCGTCCCGAACCGGGTCGATCTCGATCCGCATCCAGCTCTCGACCACGTCGCCGTCGATCGCGTCGTCCGGCTCCACGTCCGCGGCAACCTCGGCGAGCCGACCGAGCGGCTCCCGGCGTACGACGACCAGCGGGTGGACCAGCATGTGCAGGTCGAGGTGCTGCGCGGTGAGCAGGGCGGTCACCGAGTCGACCAGGAACGGCATGTCGTCGGTGACGATCTCGATCACCGTGTGCTGCTGCTCCGGGGCCGGCTCGTGGATCCGCAGCTTCAGCTCACCCGGCACCCGCTGCTGCGCCAGATCCCGGTGCGCCTGTGCGGCGGCCAGCATCTCCGCTGCGGTGAACCCGATCAACTCCTCGTCCGGCGCGAACCGCCAGAACCGGTCGACCAGGGTGGCCGCGTCATGATCGTCCCCGGCGAGCGCCACCGCCTGGGCGACGAGCCGCTCGGCGTTCGGTACCGGTTCGTCGAGATCGGCGTCCTCGACGTCGTCGGTCAACGCGTCCGGTGGCAGACCCAGGTCGTACAGGGTGTCCACGCTGGCACCCGTGACCCCGCTGTCCTGGCCGGGGCCATGGCCGTCGTCATGTGCCGGATCGAAGTTGTCGTCCCGGCCGGTATCGACCTGCCGGAGATCGGACTCCGGAAAACTAATCGCCGGACGCCGGTCCATCGGTGCCACTCCCCTCGACCCACCGCGTTGTGGGTCACTCTCGCCCAGCCTATGCCTTGCCGGTTCACCCCTTGATCGGCGGACCGACGCACCGGACGTCCGGATCGCGACTTCGCCCTTTCGCCCCTTGTGGGTACGGAGCACGGGTGTTCCTGAGTACCCCCACTCAGCGGGTCATCACACCTGGATCTCAGTTGCCTTCGAACCCGGTACGTCGGTTGCCTTCGGACCCGGTACGCAACCGCCCCGGCAGCACGGGCGTACTACCGTCAGGACCAAAATCGGGGACGAACGACCGAAAGGCGGCCGCCGCCACATGCGCCCGTACGAACACCGCACCCGTGCAACCCTCATCCGCCGTTGTCGGCCGATCATCGCCACGCTCGCCGGGCTGGGCCTGGTGGCCGGGCTGCTGACCGCCTGCTCCCGGGCGGAGTCGCCGGAACAGGCGGTGGACGCCTTCCTGCGCGGCTGGCAGGACGGAAAACTCGACCAGCTCCGCTTCGACGACACCCAGGGCCAGGGGATCACCGGAGCCAGGGTGGCCGAGGAGATCAAGCTGCTCTCCGGCGAGCTGACCGCGAAGCCGCGCCGCGACGGCGACGCGCAGGTCCGTGAGGACGCCGCGACGGCGAACCTGACGATCGACTGGACGCTACCGGGCGGCACGCACTGGGCGTACCCGTCGGCGGTGCGACTCAAGCGTGACGCCGAGGACCACTGGCGGATCATCTGGGAACCGCGGGTGGCACAGGAGAAGCTGACCGCCGGCGACACGCTGACCGTACGCCGGGTGGCCGCCCCGCGCGGACAGATCCTCGACGGCGCCGGCCAGCCGATCGTCGCGGCCCGGTCGATCGTCGCGGTCGGTGTGCAACCGAGCGAGGTGCCCGACGTACCGGCCCTGGTCAGGAACCTGGACGCCGCGTTCAAGGCGATCCGGCCGGCGATCAGCCCGCCGATCGACCTCAGCGACCTGCCGGCCCGGATCAGTGCGGCGAAACCGGACGCCTTCGTCGACGTGGTCAGTCTGCGGAAAGAGGCGTACCAGCAGATCAAACCGCGCATCTACGACCTGCCGGGGACGAAGTTCCGGGAGGAGCAGCGCGAGTTGGCACCCACCCGCGAGTTCGCCCGCGCCCTGCTCGGCTCGGTCGACCCGGCCCTCAAGGACGACCTCGACGCCAACCCCGGCGTGTACGCCGAAGGCGACCTGGTCGGCCACGGTGGCCTACAGGGCCGGTACGAAAAGCCGCTGCGCGGCACCCCCGGCGGCACCGTGGTGATCAGCCGGCGCAACGCCGCGGGCGAACTCGCCCCGACCGACCAGGAACTGTTCCGGATCGAACCGAAGCCCGGTACGCCGCTGAAGACCACCCTCGACGTCCGGACCCAGAACGCCGCCGACGCCGCGCTCGCCGCCGACCCGCACCGTACCGCCCTGGTGGCGGTCAGGGTCAGCGACGGCTCGGTCCTCGCCGTCGCTGACGGCCCCGGAGGCGGCACCGAAAACCTGGCCCTGACCGCGCAGGTGCCGCCCGGCTCGACCTTCAAGATGGTCAGCACGCTGGGCCTGCTCGACCTGAACGCGGTCACCCTGGACGGCCGGGTCGACTGCCCGAAGAACTTCACCGTCGACGGACGCCCGTTCAAGAACTCGGACAACTTCGAACTGGGCACGGTGCCGTTCCGGACCGACTTCGCCAAGTCCTGCAACACCGCGTTCGCCGCCCTGGCGCCGAAGCTCGGTGACACCGGGCTGGCCGAGGCGGGCCGCAGCCTCGGTCTGGAGGCCCGGTGGGAGCTGGGCGCCGAGGTCTTCACCGGCAAGATCTCCACCGGCGGTTCGGCCGCCGAACGGGCCGCCGCCACCTTCGGCCAGGGCACCAACCTGGTCAGCCCGATCGCGATGGCCGCCGCCACCGCCGCCGTCGCCAAGGGCCAGTGGCAACAGCCGAAGCTGGTCCTCGACCCCGCCCCCGGCGCACCGGCGCCCGCCGGACCGCAGCTCAAGACCGGCTCGGTCGAGCCGCTGCGGACGATGATGCGCGAAGTGGTCACCCTCGGCAGCGCCACCGCGCTCAAGGACGTCCCCGGCGCACCCGTCCAGGGCAAGACCGGAACCGCGGAGTACGACGACAACCCGGCCCACACCCACGCCTGGTTCGTCGGCTGGCAGGGCGATATCGCGTTCGCCGTCTTCGTCGAAAAGGGCGGCGCCAGCGGCGAAACCGCCGTCCCCATCACCGAACACTTCCTCCGCAACCTAGCCGCCCGCTGACCCCCCTGACGCGAGTCGGGTCCGGCGGGGCGGCAGGGTCAGGCCGGTTCGGCGGCCGGGCCGGGCGGTTCGGGGGCGGGAGGCGGTTCGGCCGGTGGCGTACGGCGCAGCCGCCCCGGTCCGGCGGACGGTGGGGGGCCGACGGGTTCCGGTGCACGGGGTTCCCGGGCAGCGGCGGCAACGGTCCGCGTCTCGTCGCGGTTGACCCGCGACCGGTCCCGGCCGCCACCATCACGCCGCGGTTCCCGCTCCACCCGCACCATCCTCGGCGATCCGGCCGATGGGGTGGTGCCGGCGGACACGGCAACGGGATCGAGAGCACCCGGACCCTCGACAACCGGGGAGGACTCGACAACCGGGGACGGCTCGACAACCGGGGACGACTGGGTAGCGGACGCCCGACCGGCGGCCGAGGACGGGCCACTGATCGAGTTCGACTCGGCGGCCGGAGCCGGGTCGGGCTCCTCCGTCGGCTCGGTTACCGGAGTCGGCTCCGCGGCCGGCATCGGGTCGGCGACCCCGAACGGCTCGGTCACCGGCATCGACTCACCGGCGCCCGGCCCCGATCCGTCGGTGGCCGCAACGGGCTCACGAACCGCAGCGAATTCGGCGAGCGGGCTGAGCCCGGAAACCGCAGCGGACTCGGCCTCCGAGGTGGGGGTGGACTCACGAACCGGAGCGGAGTCGGCGGCCGGAGCGGAGTCAACGGCCGGAACGGACTCACGAACCGGAGCGGACTCGGCGGCCGGAGCGGGCTCGCGAACCGGAGCGGGCTTACGAACCAGGGTGGGCTCGGTGGGTGTGGTGGGCTCGGCCGGGCGTGCGGGGCGTGGCGACGGGTCGAGCTGGCCCGGTGACTCGTCGACGCCCATCCCGGCGACGGACGACAGGCCACGGCGCAGGGCATTGGGTGATTTGGCTGGCCGGGCCGAGTGGCGGTCCGTACCGGCGTTCATGGTGTCCGTACCGAGGGCGGTGACCGGGCCGAAGGCGCTCGTCGAGGCACGCTGGCCGGATGAGGTCGCGACGGCCGAGGTGCGGGTGCCGGAAGGCGTACCCGTGGTGGTCTTGCGGACCGGGCGCAGGCCGCCGCGGGCGGTGGCCGACGACTGGGCCGGCAGCAGCCGGGCCGGGGGCGTCTCCGGGGCGGCGACCGGTGCCAGACCTGCGGCCAGGGTGGCGACGATCTCGGCCGCGTACGCCCCGTCCTGGTCGTAGTCGGGGTCGAAGACGGTGATCTCCACACCGAGGCAGTGTGGGGTGTCCACGAGTCCGGCGAGCAGCAGCTCCAACTCGGGGAAGGCGATCCCGCCCGGGTCCGGCGCGTCGACCGCCGGCATCACCGCCGGGTCGAGTACGTCCACATCGATGTGCACCCAGTAACCGGCGCAGTCGGCGAGCTGGTCGTGCGCCCACTGCGCGGTCCGGGCGGCTCCCTCGGCGCGCAGCGTCGGCACCGGGCGGGTGACGATGCCGGCCGCTTGCAGGTCGAGCCGGTACTCGTCCTGGGCCCGGATCCCGAGCACCACCACGTCGATGTCCCGGAAGTACGGTCGGCGGCCCTCGATCGAGGCGAGGTCGGGCTGCCCCCGACCGGTGACCAGGGCCAGGCCCTCACCGGCGGCGGCACCGACGTAGGAGGCGTTGCCGGGGTGCCGGAAGTCGGAGTGGCCGTCGACGTAGACCAGCCCGATCCGGCCACCGACCGCCTCGCCGAGCCGGTGCATCGCCAGGGCGGAACCGAGCACGATCGAGCAGTCGCCGCCGAGTACGACCGGGAATTCGCCCCGGTCGATGATCGCCCCGATCCGGTCGGCCAGCGCCCGCGAGTACGCGCCGATCGCCCCGGCGTGGCTGACGCCGTCGCCGGGGCGCCAGTCGCCGGGGTCGTACCGCGACGGGGTGAGACAGCCGGCGTCGCGGGCCGCGAGCCGGGCGATCAGGTCCTGGTCCCGCAGCGCCCCCGGCGCCTTCGCACAGCCCGGCACCGAGGTGGCGGTGGGCGGGCGCAGGCCCAGGTTCGAGGGTGCGTCGAGGACGGCGATCCGGCGCATCATGGGCTCCCGTCCTCGTTCCCGACCCCGGGGCCGACCGGTACGCAGCTCGTACTCACCTGGTCAGGCCCCCGAACCCATGTGATCACACTTTTCTCGTAACCAGGGTCAGGCATTTCGCACTTGCCTCGTCAGACTTTTCACGCTCCATGGTCAACCGCTACCCGGACCACCTCGGCCACCGTCCGACCGGGACCGGTCAGGACAGCGTGCCGGCGTCGGTCAGAACAGTGCGCTGGCGAGCGCCCGGCGGGCTCCGGCGACGGCCGGGTCGTCGGGGCCGGCGACGGTGAACAGGGAGAGCAGGTGGCGACGAATCCCCTCGCGGTCCTCACCCGAGCTGCGCCGGATCAGGTTGACCAGCCGCGCGTACGCCTGTTCCGCCAGGCCGCTGAGCACCTCGATGTCGGCGGCCAGCAGGTGCGCCGGGACGTCGTCGGGGTTGGCCGCGGCGGCGGCGAGGGCCACGTTCGGGTCGACCCCGGTCACCCGGCGGGCCAGCGCGACGTGGGCCAGGCCCGCCTCGGCCGCGGCGTCCGCCGGTGCGTCCGACAGGATCTTCTTGTACGCCCGTTCGGCCGAGTCGAGGTCGCCGGTGATGAGCGCCTCATCGGCCTCACCCAGTCGGGGATCCTCGGGCGTGTCGACCGCCACCCCACCGGCCTTGAGTACGGCGTCGAGCCACTGTCGCAACTGCGACTCGGGCACCACGCCGGAGAAGGCGTCGACCGGCTGGCCGCCGATCACCGCGTAGACCATCGGGATGCCCTGCACCCGGAACATCTGCGCGATTCGCGGATTGCTGTCGACGTCGATCTTCGCGAGCACCCAGGCGCCATCGCCCTCGATCGCCAGCCGCTCCAGCACCGGCGAGAGTTGCTTGCACGGCTCGCACCACTCGGCCCAGAAGTCGATCACCACCGGTGTGGTCAGGGACCGCTCCAGCACCTCCGTCTGGAACGTCGCCTCGGTGACGTCGATGACGGTGACCCCACCTCCACCTGCGACGCCGGCCGGTGTGGCAGCGGGTGCGGACGGGCTGGCCGGCGGCTGGCCGGCGGGTCGTGCGGTCGGCTGGGCGGCGCTGCGCAGCGCGCCGAGGTCTACCGCGCCGCGGGTGAAGATCGACGAGGTGATCCGTGGGTCGCTCATGGTTGTCTAGTCTCGCACGCGCGAAGCCCAACCCAGACCCACCGCCACGGCCAGTGAACATCACCCCACCCACCCCAAACCCAGGAATAAACCCCACCCCCACCCCCGCCCACCCCCCGCCCACCCCTCCACCCGGTGATCTAGGGCAAATACGTGTGAATGGAGATCAACAAGCACCCATATGCCCTAGATCGCGGACCAGGAGGACTGGCGCGCGGGGGGCACGGGAGGGAGAGGGGGAGGGGGAGGGAGGGGGCTAGAAGCGGGGGGGTTCTTGGTAGGTGCCCCATTCGGTGCGGAGGGCGTTGCAGATTTCGCCGAGGGTGGCTTCGGCGCGTACGGCGTCGAGCATGGCGGGGATCATGTTCTCGGTGGTACGGGCGGCGGCGAGCATGCGGTCCAGGGCGGCCGTGATCGCGGTGGTGTCCCGGGCGCTCTTGCGTTCGGCGAGCAGCCGGCGCTGCTCCACCTCCACCTCGTGCGAGATGCGCAGGATCTCCAGCTCCTTGGCCGTCGTCCCGGTGTGTACGTTCACCCCGACGATTTTCTTCTCGCCCTTCTCCAACGCCTGCTGGTAGCTGAACGCCGCCTCGGCGATGTGGCCGGTGAACCAGCCATCCTCGATGCCGCGCAGGATGCCGGAGGTCATCGGGCCGATCCGGTGCGGTCCGTCGCCGCCGAGCTGGCGGATCCGGGCGAAGATCTCCTCCGCCTCGGCCTCGATCCGGTCGGTCAGCGCCTCGACGTACCAGGAGCCGCCGAGCGGGTCGGCGACATTGGTGACGCCGATCTCCTCCATCAGCACCTGCTGGGTCCGCAGCGCGATCTCGGCCGACTCGTCGGTCGGCAGGGCCAGGGTCTCGTCCAGGGCGTTGGTGTGCAGCGAGTTGGTCCCGCCGAGTACGGCGGCGAGCGCCTCCACCGCGGTCCGTACGACGTTGTTGACCGGCTGCTGCGCGGTCAGTGAGACGCCGGCGGTCTGGGTGTGGAAGCGCAGCCAGAGCGCCCGCTCGTCGGTGGCGCCGTAGACCTCGCGCAGCCACCGGGCCCAGATCCGGCGGGCGGCCCGGAACTTGGCGATCTCCTCGAAGAAGTCGAGGTGGGCGTCGAAGAAGAAGCTGAGGCCGGGGGCGAAGACGTTGACGTCCAGGCCCCGGGAGAGGCCGAGTTCGACGTAGCCGAAACCGTCCGCGAGGGTGTACGCCAGTTCCTGCGCGGCGGTCGAGCCGGCCTCGCGGATGTGGTAGCCGGAGACCGACAGCGGCTTGTAGCGCGGGATCTCCTTGGCGCAGTACTCCATCAGGTCGCCGATCAGGCGCAGGTGCGGCTCGGGTTCGAAGAGCCACTCCTTCTGCGCGATGTACTCCTTGAAGATGTCGGTCTGGAGCGTGCCGTCCAGAGTGGACAGATCGGCGCCCTGCCGTTGCGCGGCGACCAGGTACATGCAGAAGACCGGCACGGCCGGGCCGGAGATGGTCATCGAGGTGGTGGTGCCGGCCAGCCCGATGCCGTCGAAGAGGGTCTCCATGTCGGCGGCCGAGTCGATGGCGACACCGCAGTGCCCGACCTCGCCGAGCGACTGGGGGTCGTCGGAGTCGCGGCCCATCAGGGTCGGCATGTCGAAGGCGACCGAGAGTCCGCCACCGCCGGCGCCGAGGATCATCTTGTAGCGCTCGTTGGTCTGCTGGGCGTTGCCGAAGCCGGCGAACTGCCGGATGGTCCAGGTCCGCCCCCGGTAGCCGGTCGGGTAGAGACCCCGGGTGTACGGGTACTCCCCCGGCCAGCCGATCCGCTCGAAGCCGGGGTGGTCGGTGCCGGGCGGCGGTCCGTAGACCGGGTCGACGGGCGCGCCGGACAGGGTGGTGAAGTCGGCGTCCCGTTTGCGGGCCGCGTCGTACCGGGCCTGCCAACGGGCCCGGCCGGCATCGATCTCGTCGGCGTTCATCCGGAGAGCTCCTCCTTGAGTCCTCGACTGCCAGTCGAGCATAGAGGGCATTCCTGAACGATCGCTAAGCCAGCCTGCCGATCAAGGACCTTCCGCCACCGGATCGAGAGTGATCCGGAGCGAAAGGTCCCAGAATCGCAGCAATTGTGGCCGGGTGACCCGTGGCTCAGGCCCGAACCCGAGCCGGGCCCCGAACCGGGTCCGGGCTCAGGCGCCGGCAGCCGGTGCGGCCGGCAGCTCGATGTCGTCGACCTTGACGTTCACCTGGGTCACCTGGAGGCCGTACTTCTCGACCGCCTCGATGACCTTGGCCCGTACCGCCTCGGTGACCTCGCCGACCACGTGACCGGCTTCGAGCACGATGACGACGTTGATGGTGGCGGCCGTACCCTTCACGTCGACCGAGACACCGCGGCCGGCGTCGCCCACCTCGTCCAGCCCGATCCGGTCCAGCACGTTGTTGAAGAAGCGGGCCACGTCGCCACCGAGGTCGGCGACACCGGGCACCTCACGCGCGGCCAAGCCGGCGATCTTCTCCACGACCTCCTCGGAAACCGCGGTGGTTCCGCGGGGTGCGGCGGCCGGCGTGCTCGGCGCGGGAACGGCTGCCGCCCCGGCTTCGGCACTGCCCGCGGCGTCGCCCGCGGTGTTCTGCACAACCTCGCTCATGCTGGCTTCTCCCCTGGTCTCGGCGCCGACCCCGGCGCCTGCGCGATCAGGGAGCCTACTCGCCGCACCCCGATCCCGGCATGGCCTGACGGATAGTGTCCACCGAGGACGGCGGGGTCGATCCCGGTACGACGGCGGGGAACCCGAGGCCCGGAAACGAAAGCGGTCGGCTCATCCGGTGGATCGCTGGTCCAGCTCCGCGAGCAGGTCACCGGCGGCGGCGTACGGGTCCAGCGAACCGGCGGCGACCTTGGCGGCCAGGGTCGGCAGGCCCGTACCGTCGCGCAGTGAGCCCAGCCGGGCCCGCAGCGCGCCCAGCGCGATCGCCTCGACCTCGGCGGCGGCCCGCGCCTCCCGGCGGCGGCGCAACTCGTCGTGCTCGACCAGCCAGTCCCGGTGCCGCTCGATCCCGGCGACGATGTCGTCGATCCCCTCGGCCCGGGAGGCGACCGCGCGCAGCACCTGCGGACGCCACTGCCCCGGCCCGCGCTCGCCCAGCGCGATCATGCCCTGGATGTCGCGGACGGTGGCGTCGGCACCGTCCCGGTCGGCCTTGTTGACCACGAAGATGTCGGCGATCTCCAGGATGCCGGCCTTGACCGCCTGGATCGCGTCGCCCATGCCCGGCGCGAGCAGCACCAGCGTGGTGTCGGCCAGCGAGGCGACCTCCACCTCGGCCTGGCCGACCCCGACCGTCTCGACCAGCACCACGTCACAGCCGGCGCCCTCCAGCACCCGGACCGCCTGCGGGGTCGCCGCGGCCAGCCCGCCGAGGTGACCCCGGCTGGACATCGAGCGGATGTAGACACCGGGGTCGGTGGCGTGCTGCTGCATCCTGACCCGGTCGCCGAGGATCGCGCCGCCGGTGAACGGGCTCGACGGGTCCACGGCGAGCACACCGACCCGGTGGCCGCCGGCCCGCAGGGCCCGGACCAGTTCGTTGGTCGTGGTCGACTTGCCCACCCCCGGGGCACCGGTCAGGCCGATCACCCGGGCCCGACCGGCGTACGGCGCGAGTGCCGCCGCCACCTGCGGCAGCAGGTCGTCCCCGGACTCGACCAGGGTGATCAGCCGGGCCACCGCGCGGGCGTCACCGTCGCGGGCCCGCTCGACCAGCAGCGGTACGTCCCGACCGCGTCGCACCGTCACTCCCGCTCGCCGGCACCGCTCGGTACGTGGATGATCAGCGCGTCGCCCTGCCCACCGCCACCGCACAGTGCCGCCGCCCCGGTGCCGCCGCCGCGCCGACGCAGCTCCAGGGCGAGGGTCAGGACCAGGCGGGCCCCGGACATGCCGAGCGGGTGCCCGAGGGCGATCGCGCCACCGTTGACGTTGACGATCTCGCCGCTGATCCCGAGGTCACGGGTGGACTTGATGCCGACCGCGGCGAACGCCTCGTTGATCTCGACCAGGTCCAGGTCGTCGATGCCGAGCCCGGCCTTGCGCAGCGCCTGGTTGATCGCGTTGGACGGCTGCGAGTGCAGCGAGTTGTCCGGTCCGGCCACGTTGCCGTGCGCACCGATCTCGGCCAGCCAGGTCAGCCCCAGCTCGATCGCCTTGGTCTTGCTCATCACGACCACCGCCGCCGCGCCGTCGGAGATCGGCGACGAGCTGCCGGCGGTGATCGTGCCGTCGGGGGTGAAGGCGGGGCGCAGCCGGGCCAGCGTCTCGACCGTGGTGTCCGGCCGGACCCCCTCGTCGGTGCTGATCACCAGCGGGTCGCCCTTGCGCTGCGGCAACTCCACCGGGACGATCTCGTCGGCGAAGACGCCGTTCTTCTGGGCGGCGGCGGCGCGCTGGTGGCTGGCCACGGCGAAGGCGTCCTGCTCCTGGCGGGTGATGCCGTGCCGCACCCCGTGCCGCTCGGTCGACTCCCCCATCGCGCAGCAGTCCCACGGGTCGGTGAGCCCGTCCAGCGCCATGTGGTCGGAGACCGTCACGTCGCCGTACTTGTAGCCGGTGCGCTGGTTGAGCAGCAGGTGCGGGGCGTTGGTCATCGACTCCATGCCACCGGCGACCACGATGTCGAACTCGCCGGCCCGGATGAGCTGGTCGGCCAGGGCGATCGCGTCGAGACCGGAGAGGCAGACCTTGTTGATCGTCAGCGCCGGTACGGACATCGGGATGCCCGCCTCGACCGCTGCCTGCCGGGCCGGGATCTGACCGGCCCCGGCCTGGAGCACCTGCCCCATGATCACGTACTGGACCTGGTCGGCGGCGACCCCGGACCGTTCCAGCGCACCCCGGATGGCAATCCCGCCGAGCTTGCTCGCCGACAGGTCCTTGAGGTTGCCCAGCAGCCGCCCCATCGGGGTACGCGCACCGCTGACGATCACCGAAGCCATGACTCTCCGCCTCCGAGGGGTGGGCCGTACGTGCACCTTAACGATTGTTCGGCCAGACTAGCGCTATGGCAGAAGAGCACCTCGCCGAGACCGCTGCGGACTACGTCACAGGCATCGGTCTCCAACGCATAGACCACGTCGGTATAGCGGTCGCCGACCTTGACACCGCGATCGAGTTCTACCAGCGGGCCTTCGGCATGCGGTGCGTACACACCGAGGTCAACAACGAACAGGGCGTACGCGAGGCGATGCTCCAGGTCGGCCCGACCCCGGACGGCGGACACCTGCAACTGCTCGCCCCGCTGACACCGGAGTCGACCATCGCGAAGTTCCTCGACCGGTCCGGTCCGGGGGTGCAGCAGGTGGCGTACACCGTCACCGACGTGGAGGCGGCCGGCGCGGCGCTGCGCGAGCGCGGCCTGCGGCTGCTGTTCGAGAGCCCGAGGCGCGGCACCGGCGGCTCCCGGATCAACTTCGTCCACCCGAAGGACGCCGGTGGCGTGCTGGTCGAACTGGTCGAGCCCGCCCGCCCCTGACCGGGGGGATACGAGAACCGCCCCGGGCCGGTTCGGGGAAACCGAACGACGCCCGGGGCGGTTACCGCGTCGGGTCAGGCCGGCACGGTGTCGTACGACTCGATCAGTTCGGCCGGCAGCGGCTCCAGGTCGGTCGCGCGCAGGAAGTCACCGAGGGTGGTGCCGGTGCAGGCGGAGTCGACGTTCGCCGCGCCGACCCGCTGCTCGACGTCGCGGCGGTTGACCGCCCGGAAGTCGATCGAGAAACGGGTCTTGCCGGAGGTGTTCGGGACCGTGGTGTGCAGTTGCGCACCGGAGAAGAGCAGTACGCCACCGGGCGGCGTGATCACCCGAATGTCCGGCTCGCGCGCTATCTGCTCCTCGGCCTCGGGCTGCTTGCGGGTCTCCGTGTCGACCTGCTGCGCCGCGGCGGTACGCCCGTGCGCCACCCACTGGGCGTAGTTGTAGTCGCGGGAGCTGTTGCGCACCCCGTTGGAGAAGTACGGCGGGTGGAAGGCCATCACGTTGGCCTCCTCGACGTCGTACACCGGCATCCAGAAGTTGAGCTGCGACATCGGCGCGGAGAACCAGGTGTCCCGGTGCGACTCGAACTGGAGGGTCAGCCCGGCGTTGAGGTACTCGCTGGTCATGCTCCGCAGCCGGGGCACGTCGAAGTACGTCTGCTCCACGTCCGCGCCCAGGTCGGCGAGCATCCCCCGGACGAGTTCCTTGCTCCGGGGGTGGTTGATGAAGGTCGGCTTGAGGTCGGCCAGCACCCGCACGTACTCGGGCCCGGACAGGTGGTGCTGGGCGTCCGGTGGAAAGTGCGGCGCGAACGCCGACTCGGCCATCTCCCGCGCGAAGGCGACCAGCGCCATCGAGTGCGGGGTGGGCGAGTAGACAAAAAGGTCCCCGCCGAAGAGCTTGCGCCGCCGCTCGTCGTCGGACATGGGCGAGTCGAAGTACACCACCGTCATCGCGGCCTCCTGCGAAGAGTTCCCAGCCGGGGGCCACGGTATGCCGCGCCGGGCCGAAGCCGAAAGGACCTCGTGGTCACACCCGGGTCCGCTGTCGAGAATCCGACTGGGTAGCGGCCCGCCCCGACCACACGTACGAGTCGGCGGCCCGCCTAGAGTCGGGCGATGCCCCCTCTCCCGGACCCTACCGCCGTCGCCGGCCCCCGGCCGTTCCGGTTCACCGCCTCGATGCCGGCGCTGAACCGCCCGGTGCCGCAGTGGCGCGACGAGATCCGGCGGATCGAGCAGCTCGGTTTCAGCTCGGTGTCGGTCTCCGACCACTTCACCGGCGGCTGGGCGATGGACCCGCTGGTGGCGATGACGGTGGCGGCCGAGGCCAGCACCCGGCTGCGGGTGCTCGGCATGGTCTTCTGCAACGACTTCCGGCACCCGGTGCTGCTGCACAAGTCGATGGCCAACCTCGACGTCTTCTCCGGCGGGCGGGTCGAGGTGGGGCTCGGTGCCGGCTGGTTGCGCGACGACCACGACGCCGCCGGCCTGCCGTTCGACCCGCCGGGCGTACGCGTCGACCGGCTGGCCGAGGCGATCGAGGTGGTCACCGGCCTGTTCGGCGACAAGCCGGTCAGCTTCGCCGGCCGGCACTACCGGCTCACCGAGCTGGACGGGCTGCCCAAGCCGGTGCAGCGGCCCCGGCCGCCGTTGCTGGTCGGCGGCGGCAGTCGCCGGGTGCTCGAACTGGCCGGCCGGACGGCCGACATCGTCGGGATCAACCCTCGGCTGGCGCCGGACGTCGACCCGCTCGCCGCGGTGGCGGAGATGAGTCCGGAGCGGATGGACCGGAAGGTGGCCTGGGCCCGGGAGGCCGCGCGGGCGGCCGGTCGGGATCCGGCGACGCTGGAGTTCCAGTTGCGGATGTTCGACGTCCGGGTCACCCACCGGGGGGTGGAGCACCGGTCGACGTCCAGTCACGCGGCGCTCGCCGAGCCGGCCGCGCTGGCCGCCTCGCCGTCGGTGCTGCACGGTTCGGTGGACGAGTGCGTCGACCGGCTGTTCGCGCTCCGCGACCGGTTCGGCATCAACTACCTGCACCTGGGCGGCAACCTGGACGCCGCGGCGCCGATCGTCGCCCGGCTCGCCGGTCGCTGACGGCACCGCCCGGCCGGGGCGTCGGTGGTGCCGCCGGGCCGGGTCGACTACGCACTGCTATCTCTGCGACCCGCATCGACGACCATTCCGACGGTCCGGGATTGGTATTCCGTCCGTTCGATCCGGGCTCATTGTGTGGTTCGGGGGTAGCCGGGAACGCGTTACCGCGACCTTCCGGAAAGGAGCGACGACCGGTGCGTTCGGCCGTCGCGCGGGCGGCGCGACGGCCGCCGCCGGCCCCCGGAGCTGGCAAGATCACACCAGGGTACGCCGGTCCGACGTGCCCTCGTTGACCGTGTGAACAGGGCGTGATAACGCCGGTCAGCTCTTGCGAAGGACCCCGGTGTGTCTGCCAGTATGTGCCAATGCCCCAGCAGCAGTCCTCCCCTCTTACGTTCTTCGAGAACGCGAACTCGCAACCCGACTTCACGGTGGCCCTCCGCGGCTACGACCGCGAGCAGGTCAACGGCCACCTCGGGCGGCTGACCGCGGCGCTGGCCCAGTCCGAGCAGGCACGCGCCGAGGCTGAGCAGCGGATGAACGACGCCCAGCGTCGGCTCCGTCAGGCCGAGCAGCGCCTGGCTTCGGTGGAGCAGAAGCTCACCGACACCAACAAGCAGCTCGAAGAGAACAGCCGGCCCACCCTGTCCGGGCTCGGCACCCGGGTCGAGCAGATCCTGCGGCTCGCCGAGGAGCAGGCCAACGACCACCGCAGCGAGGCCAAGCGCGAGTCCGAGGGCATCCTCTCCGCCGCCCGGCTCGAAGCGCGTGAGATCACCGACAAGGCGCGGGCCGAGGCCGCCGCGATGAAGGCCACCGCCGAGCGGGAGGCGGGCACCGTCCGTACCACCGCCGAGCGGGAGGCCGCCGAGGTGCGGGTGCAGGCCCGCCGCGAGGCGGACACGCTGCGCGCCGACGCCGACCGGGAGACCAAGCAGCTCCGTACGGTGACCGCGCACGAGGTGGCCGAGCTGAAGTCCACGGTCGAGCGGGAGGTCGCCACCCTGCGCGCCACCGCCGAGCGGGAGATCACCCAGCAGCGCGCGAAGGCGGCGCGGGAGGCCGAGGAGAAGCGCGCCGAGGCGACCAAGCTGCTCACCGACGCCCGCGACAAGCGGGACAAGGACCTCCAGGCGCTGGAGCTTCAGCTGGCCGAGCGCCGGGAGAAGTCCGAGCGGGAGGAGTCCGAGCGGCACGCCGCCCAGGTGGCGCAGACGCAGAAGCTGGTCGGCGAGGCCGAGCAGCGGGCCCGCGCCGCGCAGGATCGGGCGAAGGAGATCGAGCAGCGGGCCGAGGCGCGCCGGATCGAGTCCGAGCGCAACGCGCACGAGACGGTGGAGAAGGCAAAGGCGCTCGCCGACAAGACCCTGAACGAGGCTCGGGCCGAGTCGAACCGGCTGCTGAACGAGGCGCGTACCGAGGCGGACCTGACCACGCAGGCGGCTCGCCGCGAGGTCGAGGACCTGACCCGGCAGAAGGACGCGGTCACCTCGCAGCTCGGGCAGATGCTTTCCGGTCTGGCCGGCATCGTGCCGACGGCACCGGCGCCGGCACCGGTCGCGAAGAAGGACGACGCGGAGGAGCGGAAGACCGCCGACGCGGCGAGCTGACCGGGGTTCCGGCAGGCGTGGGTTCGTCGGGCAGGTTTGTCGGCCCGGGTCCGGCCCGTTTTCGGGTGGGACCCGCCGAGCGGGGCAGGAGAGTGCGCGGGGCCGTACCGGATAATGCCGGTACGGCCCCGCGGCCTGTCCGGACTCGGCTCGGCCATCGTGGATTAACCCGGCTGACGCCAACAAAACGGACAGCCCGTACAATAACGAAGTAGTTGCCATCATCCCATCGGGCCGGACGGTATCGCCGCGGGACGCCACACCGCATGTGAGGATGGGGACATGTCGCACGGCGAGGAACTGTTCGCTCTTGGCGGGGAAGTGGCTACGGAGCCCAGCTTCGAGTCGGCCCTGCGGGGCTATGACAGACGACAGGTGGACCGGTACGTCATCCGGGCGGAGAACGAGATAACCACGCTCGCCGCCGAACGTGACCAGGCGTTCACCCAGATCCACAAGCTCGCCGGTCAGGTCGAGCAGATGCAACGGGAACTCACCGACGTACGGCGTCAGGCCGGCACGGTGGACCAGGCATCGCTGTTGCACGTCGGCCCGGTGGTCGGGCAGATCCTGGCCCTCGCCCACGAGCAGGCCGAGATCACCCTCTCGAAGGCGACGAGCGACTCCGAGGCGTACCGCGGCGAGGCCAACCGGATCCTCACCGAGGCACGCGACCACGCCGCCACGGCGCTGCGCGACTTCGAGCTCGCCCTCTCCTCGCGCCGCCGGGAGGAGGAGCAGGCCGCCGCCGCCCGCAAGGCGAAGGTGGATGCCGCCGTCGCCGCCGCGACCGAGCAGGCCGCCCGGCTCCAGGAGGCCGGGAAGGTCGCGCACGAGACGGGGCACCGGGAGGGCGCGCAGCTGCGCCAGGCCGGCGAGGCCGCACTCGCGAAGGCCCGACAGGAGAGCGAAGCCACCCTCGCCAAGGCCCGCAAGGAGGGCGAGGCGACTCGACTCAAGGGCAAGCAGGACGGCGAGGCGGCGCTCGCGAAGGCCCGGCAGGAGAGCGAAGCGACCCTGGCCAAGGCCCGGCAGGAGAGCGAGTCGATGCTCGGCAAGGCCCGGCAGGAGGCGGCCCGGCTACGCGAGACGGCCCAGGCCACCCTCGCCAAGGCCAAGCAGGACAGCGATGCCCACCTGGCCAAGGCGCGCCAGGACGGGGAGACCACGCTCACCCAGGCCCGGCAGGAGGCGACCCGGCTCCGCGAAGCCGCCCAGGCCACCCTGGCCAAGGCCAAGCAGGACGGCGAGGCGACGCTGGCCAAGGCCAAGCAGGACGCCGAAGCCCAGTTGGCCATGGCCCGGCAGGAGAGCGAGACGCTGGTCGCCCGCGCCCGGCAGGACGGGGCGACGGCGGTTGCGCAGGCGCAGCGGCAGGCCGCCCAGCTCCGCGAGGCCGGTGAGACGGCGGCGACGAAGGGCCGGCAGGAGGGTGCCACGCTGCGGGAGGCCGGCGAGGCCGCCCACGCCAAGGCCCAGCGGGAGGCGCAGCAGATCACCGAGCAGACCGCGGAGATCGTCCGGCGGTCCCGGGTGGACGCCGACGCGTACGTGGAGCAGGTCCGCGCCCAGACGCAGCGCGAGTTGGACGGCTGGCGGGCCAGCGTCGACCACGAGATCGAGCAGCGCCGGGCCACCATCGACGAGGAGATCGCCGGCCGGTGGAGCGCCGCGGAGCAGGAGCTGGCCGCCCGGCGTACCGCCTCCGAGCAGGAGTTCGCCCAGTGGCGGACCAACATCGAGCAGCAGCACGCCGCCCAGCGGGCGGAGCTGGAGCGGGAGGCCGGGGAGATCCGCCGGCTGGCCGACGAGCACGCCAAGCAGGTGCAGCGGGAGGCCGACGAGCACCTCGCCGCCGCGCGGCAGGAGGCCGACGAGCACGCGGCGGCGTCCCGGCGCCAGTTCGAGGAGTACACCGCCACCGCCCAGCAGCACCTGGCCACCACCCAGCAGCACCTGGCCACCACGCAGCAGGAGGCGGCGGCCGGCCGGCAGCAGCTCGCCGAGGTGATGCAGGAGATCGCGAAGGCGCAGCAGCAGCTCGCCGACCTGCGGCAGGAGACCGTGGCGTCCCGGCAGGAGTCGGACAACATCCAGCGTCGGCTGGCCGAGGCGCACCAGCAACTGGCCGGTGAGCAGCAGCGGTTGACCGGCACCCAGCGGTCGGCCGAGGAGGCCGAGCAGCTCGTGGTGGAGGCGGGCGCCGACGTACAGCGGGCGGCCGACAGCGCGGTCGACCGGCCGGCGCCCCGGACCAGCCCGACCGCTCCGGCGGAGGCACCGGTCAACGCGGACGCGATCACCGCCGACGTGAACGGTGAGCCGACCGTGGCGGCGGTGCCGGGCGAGGGTGGCCGGGAGGCGACCGCCACCAAGATCACCAGCACCGGGGACAGTGGCAAGCTCAGCGCGAAGCCGACCACTGACGAGCGCAGCGCCAAGCCGACCACTGACGAGCGCAGCGCGAAACCGAAGAAGGTCTCGGTGGACGCCGAGCAGAAGGTCTCGGTCGAGTCCGAGTAGCCCTCGACGGATCCGGTGGCACGGCCCTGGCCGGGGCCGGGTCGGGCCGAGCCGATAGCCTGCCCGAACAGGTGGGCGCGGGGCGGGAGGGCCGGTGGCGGGCGAGGAGCCGAGGGCGGGGTCTGCCGAGGACCAGTGGGCGACAACGCCGCCGGAGCAGCGCCGTACCGGCGGGGTCGGCGGTACGGAGGACAACGCCGACCGGCCGGCTCCGACCGACGCGCCGGACCGGACCGGTGCCGGCGAACCGGAGTACGCCGGCGGCCGGTTTGGGCAGCCCGGTCGGCCGTTGCGCCGCAACAGCTTCCTGATCGGGTTCACCGGCGGGCTGGGGCTGCTGCTGGCGTACACGACGTTCCTCGCCGTACGCGGGGCCGCCTCGATGTTGATCTTGATCTTCATCGCGCTCTTCCTCGCCATCGGGCTCAATCCCGCGGTGGCCCGGTTGCGCCGCTGGGGGCTGCCGCACGGGCTCGCCGTGACGGTGGTCGCGTTGACCGTGCTGCTGGTGCTCGCCGGTGGGATCTTCGCGCTGGTGCCACCGGTGGTGACCCAGACCGGCCAGTTCCTCGACCAGGTCCCCACGTACGTGGCGGAGTTGCGACGCAACGCCACGGTCAACGACCTGGTCGAGCGGTACGACCTGATGGACCGGATCCAGGCGGCGGCGAACCCGGAGACGCTCGGCCACGCGGTCGGCGGTGTCTTCGGCGGCGCCCAGTTCATCTTCGGTGCCATCTTCAACGTGCTGACCGTGCTGGTCCTGACCATCTACTTCATGTCCGCCTTCGACCGGTTGAAGACGCTCGGGTACGCCCTGGTGCCGGCCAGCCGCAGGCACCGGGTCACCCTGATCACGGACGAGATACTGGCCAAGGTTGGCGCGTACATGGTCGGCGCGCTGGCGATCGCCGTACTCGCCGGGGTCTGCACCTTCGTCTTCGCGATGATCGTCGGTTTGGCGTACCCGTTCGCGTTGGCCGTCGTGGTGGCCGTCTGCGACCTGGTTCCGCAGATCGGCGCGACCCTCGGCGCGGTCATCGTCAGCCTGGTCGGATTCGCCACCGATCTGCCGGCGGGAATCGCGTGCCTCGTCTTCTTCGTCATCTACCAGCAGCTTGAGAATTACCTGATCTACCCCAAGGTGATGGAGCGGTCGGTCAAGGTGAACGACGTGGCGGCGATCGTCGCCGCGCTGGTGGGGGTGGCTCTGTTCGGCGTGATCGGTGCGCTGGTGGCGATTCCCGCGATGGCGGCGATCCAGTTGATCCTGCGCGAGGTGGTGCTGCCGCGCCAGCAGGCCCGCTGACCGGCCGACGGGTGGACCGAGGTCGAAATAGTTGTCCACAAGTTGTCAGAATTAACAATTCCTTCGCTTCCGCACCCACTTGTAGGATCATTCTTGATCACTAAGGGGGACGTTGATGACCGGTGTCGAAGCGCTACCACCGGTCCCGCCGGCTCCCCCGGCCGAGCCGCCCGAGCCGGCGCCGCGATCGGTCCGGCGCGGCCCGCTGCTCGTGATCGTCATCGGCATCTGTCTCGCCGTGATCATCGGCACCGGCTACCTGATCGTGACCCTCGTCGGGCCGGGACGGGACGGGCCGCTCGTGCTCGACCAGCCGAACACCGTCCTCTGGGGGCAGACCATCAGCCGCCCGATCGAGATCGCGGCCGACCACGTCACGCTCCGGCGGGTCACCATCCAGGCCGGCGGGTCCGCCGCGATCCGGATCCGGGACGGGGTACGCAACACCGTCATCGAGGACACCCGGATCGACTGCGCCGAGGACCGGACCGACGGCATAGTGCCCGGCGGCTACTCCGCCCTGCGGGTACGGGTGGACGGTTGTCGCGACCCGTTCCAGCAGCGCGCCGACGCGCCCGCCACGATCGTCGACTCGACCGTCAACGGCCGCCCGTTCAACCGGGGCCGGGCGACGGGCGGCGCCACACCGAGCCCGATGGACTTCGGCACCCGAGCACCCGCGGCGAACGTCGCCGGCGCCCCCACCCCGATGAGCTACTGGCCCGGACCGGGGAACACCGGCGTACCGGCCGGCACCGCGCTGCGGCCGTCCGGCTCGTTGGACCTGCGGGAGCCGGGGGTGGTGGTCAGCAACCTCGACATCACCGGCTGCGTGACCGTACGGGCGAAGAACGTGACCATCCGCAACTCCCGGATCACCTGCGACAGCGCCACCTTCTCCATCCGAACCTACGACTCGGCCACCGACCTGCTGGTGGAGAACGTGGAGATCAACGGGATGGGGAAGAACTCGGCCGCGGTCTGCTGCGCCAACTACACCCTCCGCCGGGTGAACATCCACCACGTCGTCGACGGCCCCCGGCTCAGCGCCAACACGACCGTTGTCGACTCGTGGATCCACGACCTGTCACGGATCCCGGACTCGCACAACGACACGTTGCAGACCACCGGCGGCAACAACATTGTGGTTCGGCACAACCGGCTGGAGCCGCACGACCCGGACACCCGGGACCCGTCGAACGCCTGCCTCATGATCGGCTCGACCACCAGCGACTCGGTGGACAACCTGCTGGTCGAGGAGAACTACTGCAACGGCGGCAACTACTCGATCGGGGTCCGGGACGACCTGGTCGGGTCGAACATCGTGATCCGCGGCAACCGGTTCGGCCGCGACTTCCGCTACGGCGTGATCGCCCGAGCCGACCAGGCCGGCATCACCTGGGACCGGGGCAGCAACGTCTGGTTCGACAGCGGGCAACCGGTGGTCAGGTGACCGGCGCCCGCCGACGGGGTCCAGCGGCTAACCGCCGACCGAGCGGTGCCGGTCGCCGTACGGGGTCAGGTCGGCCGGTTCACGCAGCCGCTTGCGCTTGATCCGGCGCACCGTACCGACGGTGGACTGGAGCTTCTCCTTGGTGGACAGGTGCCGGAACCACATCCGGGCCATCGGCAGCCGGCGTAGCCGGGGCGTCATCAGGCCGGCGGCGCGCAGCGTACTCATCCGGCCCCAGACGGCACCCCGGGCGCGCAGCAGGTTCGGCTGCGAGGCGGGCAGGATCTCGGCCGCCACCGGCTCCAGCACCAGCGCGCCGGCCGCGATGGCCGCCTCCACCAGCCGTACGCCCCGTTCGGTGCGGGCCAGCACCAGGGAGCGCCCCGGATCGTCGCCGGTCGGCCTGTACCACGGGTCACCGACGGCCACGTCGGCGAACTCGCCGGTGTGGTCGGCGCACAGGTAACAGCGCCACTGCCGGTGCTTCTGGAGGATGTCGCCCCAGGACTGCTCGTAGGTGAGCGTCCGCAGCTCCCCCGGCGGGTCGTCCACCATCCGGGTACGGGCCAGCCCCGGCCAGCCGTTGCCCCGGTAGTGCACGGACTCCGCCCGGTCCGGGTCGGTCACCCCGAGCTGGCGCATCATCTCCAGGGTGCCCTGGGTGCTCGGGGTGCCGGCGCAGAAGACGGCGATGGTGAGCCCGACCCGGGCGTCGAGCGCGGGCCGGACCTGTCGGGCCATCCGGACCGCCGCGACGTCGCAGGGCTTGCCGATGAACACGGCCGGTGCCTCGGCCGACTCGATCAGGTCGAGTCGGTCGGCCGGGCTGGCCGGTGCGTAGCGGGAGCCGGCGTTGGCGAGCAGTTCGGCCCGGCTGCGCGACATCCGGGTCTCGTTCAGGTACGGCACGTCGGCTCGGGCGCCGATGTGCAGCGTCCCGGCCATTCCCTCGTGTTCGAGGCAGAACGCGGCCAACGCGGTGGCCACCCCGCCGCTGGAGCCGGCGTACCGGATCTCGGGGTCGGCGGCGTACCCCTCCCAGATCTTGCGGACCGGGCCCCAGGCGGCCCGCAGCTCGGGGATCTCACCCGGCGCGGGCGCGCTCGCCTCGTGTTCCAGCTTGACGCCGGGGCAGCAGGCCAGCGCGGCCGCCGCACCGGTGCTCGGGCCGCCGATCGGGGTGATCGGGATCGGCCGGCGGCCCTGGTCGAGTACGTCGACCATCCGGATCTCGTCCGGGGCGAGGTACGCGCAGACGCCGCAGCCGGTGCAGAGCTTGTGCGCCGCGACGTCGTGTACGGTCTCCGGCCGGCTCACCGACGTGCTCCCGCGCTCCGCCGCGCCCGCTCGGCACGGGCCACGGCGACGATCTCGTCCATCTGCTGCCCTGCCTGGCCGATCGCCACCGGTATCCGTTCGGCGAGTTCGACGGCGGTCTCGGCGCGGGACGTCCAGGACCGCCAGAGCACGTCGAGCAGGTCGTCGTCGGCGAGCGTACGGGCTTCGGCGACGTGCCGTTCCTGGCCCACGCTGGCGAAGACCCCGCGCGCCTTGAGGCTGTACGCGATGTTCGCCACCGGCACACCGGAGGAGAGCGCGGCGATGGTGGCGTGCATCCGCATGCCGCAGAACCAGGTGGTCCGGGCGATCACCCACTTGCTCTGGTGCGGGTCGAGGCCGGGCGGGCTGACCGTGATCCGGTCGCCGTACTTTCCGACGAGGGCGGCGTGCAGCCGCTCGCTGGCGGTGGTGTCGTCGTCGGCGCCGTGCGGGCTGCGCACGTGCGGCACGATGATCACACGGGTGTCCGGTTCGTCGAGCAGCCGTTCGCAGAGCCGGCGGGCCACCTCGGCGCTGTCGGCGGCCAGGCCGAACTGGGTCCGGCCCTCGGCGCGGGCCATCAGGCCGCTGATGTTGATCCCGATCACCGGGCCGGGGGCCGCGTCGAACCACCGGTTCAGGGTGTCCAGCGCCGGCTGGTCCGGTTGGCGCGGTTCCAGGGCGAAGGCCACGTCGACGCCCTCGCGGTGCCGGGCCGGGTCCAGATCGGCGCCGAGCAGTTCACTCAGGGCGACGTAGCTCTCCGGGTCGCGGGCCCAGGCCATGGTGGCGCCGCGGATGAGCGCGGCGGCCTCGGCCCGGATCCGGTCCGAGCGGAACGGCCCGTAGGTCTGCGGCAGCAGCACCAGCGGTCGGCGGCGCAGCAGGGTGAGCCGCTTCGGCCAGGCCACCGTGCGGAACCGGTGTTCGCCGTAGATGTCGCTGAAGCTGTCTCCGCCGCTGACGTCGAGCACCACGTCGGCCCGGTCGATCCTCGCGACCCCGGAGTTGCCGAATCCGCCGAGTGCGGCGCTGACCCGCATGTTCAGGTAGGACTCGGGCCGGTGGTATCGGCGCGAGTGCCGGGCGCCGGCCAGCGAGATCGAGACCGGTCGGCCGCCGACGAAGGCGTGGCCGGACCGCTCGCCCCAGCCGTCGTCGAAGACGGTCACGTCGGCCTGCGGCTCGCGCGCCAGTAACCCGCCGAGGGTGGCCGCGCGCAGCGCGCCCACGCCGAGGTTGAGGTGGGATCCGGGTACGCCGAACAGGCAGGCGGAAAGCACTTCGCCGGTCATCGGGCCGGCTCGCTGTGCTGGGTCATAACTCGATTACCGCTTTCTCACACCGGAACGCCTCGGCGTACCGGGATCGGCATTCCATGCCCCGCAGCCGGGCCAGCCCGAGGAAGACCTCGTCGTCCCACCAGTCCCGGTCCTTCTGGGACGGGTAACTGGTGTGTAGCAGCTCCACCTTGCGCCTGGTCTGCTCGTCGGTGAGCGGCAGGTAAATGTTGCGCCGGCCCAGGTCACCGTCCCACTTGGGGATTTCATAGTGCAACACCGACGCGCGGCGAAACGAGGTGGGTACCAGTTCGGCCAGGGTGCGGTGGTCCTGATGGGCGTCGTCCGTACCCGGTGCGAGCACCAGGTCCGGGTCGGTTGCGGCGGCCGCCGCGTTGACGATCTCCTTCGCCCGTTCCCAGTGCGCGGGCACCCGCCCGTCGGGGAGTTCGTGCAGGTCGAAATCGATCCGGGCGGTGGGCAGGAAGGCGGCTGCCGCCTCCCGCGCCTCGGCCTGCCGGTCCGGCGTACCGGTCAGCAGGAGGTAGTGCACCCGCAGGTCGGGGTTGGCGGCGCCGAGCGCGAGCAGCAGCCCACCGGCGCCGATCTCGATGTCGTCCGGGTGCGCCCCGACGACGACCAGGGAGCGGACCGCACCCAACCGCAGCGCGCCCATCAACGGATCAGGGCCGGGGTGCCGGGTCCGGCGAGCTCGGCCGGGGCGTCGCCCGGTATGCCGAGCGGGGACGGGATCGGGGCGCCGCTGTGCCGGTTGGCGTCCCAGAGCATCCACGGGCAGCAGGCGGAGTGGTAGAGCTCCTCCAGCTCGGCCCGGTCCTTGAAGGTGTCGGCGGCCCGCCAGAAGCCGGTGTAGCGCTGTGCCATCAGCCGCCGCTGCGGCAGCAGCCGGTCGAAGGCGTGCGGGACCATGTCCTCGCCCTCGCGCAGTTCGTCGAAGATCTCCGGGCGGAGGATGAAGTAGCCGCCGTTCTCCCACTGCATCAGCTCGCGGATCGGCCGGACCCGGCGTACCTGGTCGGACTCGTCGATGTCGATCACGTGGTGGGTCGACTGCACCGGTACGGCGAGCAGGCTGGCCGTGGAGGTCGATTCCCGGAACCGGGCGATCATCTCGGGCAGGGGCGCGTCGGTGAGCGTGTCGGCGTAGTTGGCCAGGAACATCTCGTCGTCCTGGACGTACTTGCGGACGCGCATCAGCCGCTCGCCGATGGTCGCGCCGAGCCCGGTGTCGATGAAGGTGATGTTCCAGTCGGTGATGTCGGTGGCGAACAGGCGCACGTCCCGACCGCCCATGGTGAGAGTGAAGTCGTTGGAGAGCGTCTCGTCGTAGTGCAGGAAGTAGTCCTTGACCGCCGCGGCACCGTAACCCAGACAGAGGATAAATTCGGTATGTCCGAAGTGGGCGTAATAGCGCATGACGTGCCAGAGCAGTGGGCGGTCACCGATCATCGCCATCGGTTTGGGCGCCGACGCGGCCCCCTCCCGCATCCGCATGCCCAGTCCGCCACAGAACAGGACGACCTTCATCAGACCACCTCAAGCTCCGGAATGGGGTAGACCAGCCGGCCGCCCCACTCGCGGACGTACGCCAGCTGGGTGGAGATCTCGGTACGCAGGTTCCAGGGCAGGACCAGCACGTAGTCGGGACGGTCCACGGCCAGCCGCTCCGGCGCGTGGATCGGGATGTGCGTCCCCGGCAGGAACCTGCCCTGCTTGTGCGGACTCCGGTCGACCGTGTACGCCAGCAGGTCCGACCGGATCCCGCAGTGGTTGAGTAGCGTGTTGCCCTTGCCCGGCGCACCGTACCCGACCACCCGCTTGCCCTCGGCCCGCGCCGTGAGCAGGAAGTCGAGCAGGTTGCGCTTGATGGTGAACACCGCCTCGGCGAAGCCCCGGTGCCCGTCGAGCGTGTGCAGCCCGGCCTCGGCCTCCGCCTCCAGCACCGACTTGACGTTACTGGACGGCTCCCAACCCGGGCCCGACGGCACCCGGCCGAGGCTCTCCGCGGTCCGCGGCCGACCCGGTTCGATCTCCACCGCCGGCGGTCCGGCGACGGACGGCGTCGTCGGCCGGGCGTGCACCCGCAGCGAGCCGCCGTGCGAGGAGAGTTCCTCGACGTCGGCGACGGCCAGGCCGGCGGTGGCCAGCGCCCGCTGCGCGGTGAGCAGCGAGAGGTACTGGTAGTGCTCGTGGTAGATGGTGTCGTACTGCCGGCGCTCGATCAGCCGCAGCAGGTGCGGGAACTCCAGCGTGACCAGCCCGGTCGGCTTCACCAGCGCGGCCAGCCCGGCGGTGAACCCGATCAGGTCCGGCACGTGGGCGTAGACGTTGTTGCCGGCGACCAGGTCGGCCCGGCCGTACCGGGCGGCCAGCTCGGCGCCGGTCTCGGCCCCCAGGAAGTGCACCTCGGTACGGATCCCCCTGGCCCGCGCCACCTCCGCGACGTTCGCCGCCGGCTCCACCCCGAGCACCGGGACGCCCCGGGCGACGAAGTGCTGGAGCAGGTAACCGTCGTTGCTGGCCACCTCGGTGACCAGGCTGTCCGGGCCGAGTCCGAGCGTCTCGGTCATCGTGTCGGCGTACCGCTTGGCGTGCGCGACCCAGGAATCGGAATAGGAGGAGAAATAGGCGTAGTCGGAGAAAATGTCCTCCCCCGGCACATATGCCGGCAGTTGCACGAGCAGGCAACCGGAGCAGATCCGTACGTGCAACGGGTAGAAGGTCTCGGCGCTGTCCAGCCGGTCCTCGGGCAGGTAGCTCTCGCACAACGGCGACATGCCCAGGTCCACGAACGTCTCGGTCAATGCCGTGCCACAGAGCCGACATTCCGCAATGGTCATGCCATCCACCCCGATTATCCGCCCACATCGCGCGGCGCCCGCCGGCACGCTTCGGACACGCTAGTTCCGGCGCTTAAGGGCCGGGCTGTTCAGTAAAAAGTCCGACACTACTCGGCCGTGATCACCCGGCCCTCATAAACTCTCCTTCTCACCCCCGCGGATCCTCGGGAGCTTTGCCGTGCGCGTTCTCGTCACCGGTCATCACGGCTACCTCGGCAGTGTGCTGACTCCGCTGCTCCAGGCGGCGGGCCACCGGGTCACCGGGCTCGACACCGACCTCTTCGCCGACTGCCTGCTCGGGCCGGCGCCCGCCGAAGTGCCCTCCCTGCGGTTGGACCTGCGCGACGTACGGCCGGAGCACCTTGCCGGCTTCGACGCGGTCTGCCACCTGGCGGCCCTCTGCAACGACCCGATCGGCAACCTCAACCCCGAGTTGACGTACGACGTCAACCATCGGGCCACGGTGCGGCTGGCCGAGGCGGCCAAGGCGGCCGGGGTGACCCGCTTCCTCTTCTCCTCCTCGTGCAGCCTCTACGGCGCCGGGCTGGACGACCGGCCGCTGGACGAGAACGCCGGCTTCGCACCGGTCACCCCGTACGGTGAGTCGAAGATCCTCTCCGAACAGGGCCTGACCGCGCTGGCCGACGACGACTTCTCCCCGGTCTTCCTGCGCAACGCCACCGCGTACGGCTTCTCCCCCCGGCTGCGCGGCGACCTGGTGGTCAACGACCTGACCGCGAGCGCCCTGCTCACCGGCGAGGTCCGGCTGCTCTCCGACGGCACCGCCTGGCGTCCGCTGGTGCACGCCGAGGACATCTGCGCCGCGTTCCTGGCCCTGCTGGAGGCGCCCCGCGAGCAGGTCCACGGCAAGGCGTACAACGTCGGCGTGAGCAGCGAGAACTACCTGATCCGCGACGTCGCAGAACTGGTCGCCGAGGTGGTCGACGGATCCACCGTCACATTCGCCGGTGGCGCCTCGGCCGACTCCCGCAACTACCGGGTGAGCTGCGACCTGATCGCCGCCGAGGTGCCCGGCTTCCGACCGCGCTGGACCGTGCGCAAGGGCATCGAGGAACTGGTCGAGGCGTACCAGCGGCACGGGCTGACGATCGAGGTGTTCCGCGGCGAACGACACCAGCGGCTGCGCCGGATCCAGGCGCTCCAGGGCGCGGGCCGGCTCGACGCGCAACTGCGCTGGTCCGCCGACGTGCCGGCATGACCCGGACCTGCGACGCCTGCGGCGGCGCCAGCCTCGTCCCGTTCGCCGACCTCGGTGAGATCCCGGTGTTCTGCGGGGTGCACTGGGCCAGTCGGGACGAGGCGCTCGCCTCGCCGCTGGGCGCCATGGAGCTGGCCTACTGCCCCGAGTGCGCGTACGTGCGCAACCTCGCCTTCGACCCGGCCGCACTGGTCTACGACGCCACCATGGACACCAACCTGCACCACTCGCCGGCGTTCCAGACCTTCTCCGCCGAGCTGGTCAAGCACCTGGTGCAGCGCTACCCGCTGGCCGGCGCGTCGGTGCTGGACATCGGCTGCGGCCAGGGCGAGTTCCTGCGCGAGCTGTGCCACGTGGCGGGGGCCGGGGGCCACGGCTACGACGCGATGTACGCCGGCCCGACCGGTCCGGACCCGTCCGGCGCGATCTTCCACGCCGGGCACGCACCACTGGACGACAGCACGCCGGAGTTCGACTTCGTCACCTCCCGGCACTGGTTCGAGCACCTGGACGACCCGTACGGCTTCCTCGTCCGGCTCCGTGAACTCGCCGGCGACCGGCCCGTACGCGGTTATCTGGAAGTTCCGGACGCCTGTTACGACCTCGCCACCGCCGGGTGGG
Organism: Micromonospora sp. NBC_01699; assembly: GCF_036250065.1. Lineage (NCBI taxonomy): Bacteria > Bacillati > Actinomycetota > Actinomycetes > Micromonosporales > Micromonosporaceae > Micromonospora > Micromonospora sp. NBC_01699. Next base: position 6,835,985 of record NZ_CP109199.1, read on the forward strand.
AGGTGATCTACCCGCACGTCTCGTACTTCGACGCGTACTCGTTGCGCCGGGTGGTCGAGCGGGCCGGCTGGCAGGTGACCGACACCGGTCCGCTCTTCTCCGGCATGTTCCGGTTCGTGGAGATCGCGGTGAACCTGCCGGCGGGCGGCGGCTCGGGCGAGCTGCCTGGTCCGGCCGACCGGGACCGGCAACTGGAGTCGATCGCCGGTTTCGCCGCCCGGCACGCCGCCGAACGGGAACGCTGGCGGTCCACCATCGACCGGCTGCTCGCCGCCGGTGACCGGCCGGTGCTCTGGGGCGCCGGCTCGCGCGGCGTACAGTTCCTGCACCTCGCCGACCCGGACGGCCGACTCGCCGCGGTGGTCGACGTCAATCCACGCAAATGGGGCAGATACCTGCCGGTGACCGGGCACGAGGTAGGCTCCCCTGCGAGCCTGACCGAGCTGGGTACCCGTTCGGTGATCATCACGAACCCCGCCTACCGGAACGAGATCGGCGCCGCACTCCGCGCGCTCGGTGTCGAGGCCGAAGTGATGGTGGCCTGATCAACGGCCCCCGGATCACACCGACATTCATCGACGTTCAGCCGAAGCTGAGGAGAGTGATGGACGGAGCGCCCCGGGTCAGTCTCGGCGTTCCCCTCTACAACGCCGAGCGGTACCTCGAAGGCTGTCTGGACGCGCTGCTCGCGCAGGACTACCAGGACTTCGAGATCATCGTCAGCGACAACGCCTCGACCGACCGGACCTGGGAAATCTGCCAGCGTTACGCCTCGGCCGATCCGCGGTTCCGGCTCTACCAGAACCCGCGCAACTTCGGCGGCCACGTCAACTACGCCCGGGTCGCCCAACTCGCCCAGGGCGAGCTGTTCAAGTGGGTCGCGTACGACGATGTCTGCCTCCCCACCTTCCTGAGCACCTGCGTGGCGGCACTGGACGCCGCAGGGTCACAGGCGGTACTCGCCTACCCCCGTACCGTGCTGATCGACGAGGAGGGCTCGGTGATCGGCCCGTACGCCGACCGGCTGGACCTGCGCGACCACCGCCCCTGGCGGCGGGTCGCCGGGGTGGCCCGCAACATCAACCTCTGTCACGCCCACTTCGGCGTGTTCCGGCTCTCCGCGCTGCGCCGCACCGGGATGATCCGGCCGTTCCTCTCCTCCGACTACACCCTGGTCGCGGAGGTGGCCCGGCTCGGTGAGATCCACGAGGTGAACCAGTCGCTGTTCCTGCGCCGGATGCACGGCGCCTCCAGCCGCCAGGCCAAGGACGCCACCCTCGCATCCGCCCTGTCCTGGTACGCCCAGGACAACGCCAAGGTCAGGGCACCCCGGCAGCGGATGCTGCTGGAGACCCTCCGTACCCTGCTGACCGGGGACGACCCGCTCGGCACCCGGATCAGCTCCGCCCTGGCCTTTCTCGGCGCCTGGTGGGCCCGGCGGGTCCGGGTGTTTGTCGGCCGCTGGCGCCGCCGGCTCAGTCGCCGGTCGAGGGCCAGCACGGCAGAGGGAAACGTCTAGTGGTCAGCGCAACGCCCGACGCACCCACCGAGTCCGTACCGACCGAATCCCCGCCGGCGCCCAGCCGCGGCCGCATCCGCTCGGCCATCGGCTGGTCCTACCTGCTCACCGCCGGCCGGGTCGGTTCCTCGATCGTGGTCACCTTCCTGCTCGCGAAGCTGCTCGGCCCGAACGAGTTCGGGCTGGTGGCGATGGCCACGGTCTTCATCACCATCGCCCAGACGATCATCCAGCAGGGGCTGGTCTCGGCGATCGTGCAGCGGGACAAGCTCACCCCGGAGCACCTCGACGCCGCCTTCGGGGTGACCCTGCTCGCCGGCCTCGGTGTCGGCGCGCTCACCGCCCTTCTCAGCCCGGTCTGGGCGTTCGTCAACCGCAGCCCGGACGGGCTGACCGAGGTCTGCCTCGCCCTCTCCCCGCTCGTACTGCTCCAGGGGTTGGCCATCGTGCCGGAGGCGTTGCTCCGTCGCGACCTGCAATTCCGCTCGGTCGCCATCCGTACCCTGCTGGCCGCCGCGATCAGCGGCGTCGTCGGCATCTCGCTCGCCCTGGCCGGCGCGGGCATCTGGGCCCTGGTGGCGCAGCAACTGGCCACCTCCGTGGTCAGCCTGATCGTGCTCTGGACGGTCTGCCCCTGGCGGCCGAGCCGGCGCCCCCGGCTCGGCGCCATCCGCGACCTGTGGGCCTTCTCCGCCCACTCGGCGAACGCCGGCCTCGGCCTCATGCTCAGCTCCAAGGCCGACATCATCTTCACCGGCATCTTCTTCGGCCCGGCCGCCACCGGCATCTACCGGCTCGCCGCGCGGCTGCCGGACATGCTGGTCGACGTGACGGTCCGGTCGCTGCAACAGGTCGCGCTGCCGTCGCTGTCCCGGCTCCAGGCGGAACGGGAGGCGTTCGCCACCCACCTCACCAAGCTGCAACACCTCGGCGCGATCGCCGGCCTGCCGGTGCTGGGCGTGCTCACCGCCACCGCGACCCCGCTGGTCGGCTTCCTCGGTCCGGAGTGGGCCGGCACCGAGATCCCGCTGCGGCTGCTCTGCCTCTTCGGCGTGATCAACGTGTACGGCGTGCTGCTCGGCCCGGCACTCCAGGCGATCGGGCAGCCGGCGAAGCTCGCCGCGATCCTCTGGACCCGGGGCATCCTCGGCGTGGCGACCCTGGCCGCGGTCGGCACCCTGCTCAACGGGCGCGACGACGTGACCGAGGCGAGTGCGGTCGCGATCGCCGGCATCGGCATGCAGCTCGTGGTCAACGCCGTCTCCATCTGGGTCACCGTGCGCAAGGCGATCGGTGCCTCGGTGGTCCGGTTCCTCGTACCGACCCTGCCGGCGCTGCTGGCCGCCGCCGGTGCCGCGCTGACCCCGCTGGCCACCGACCGGCTCGGGGTGAACGACCTGCACCCGCTGCTCGGCGTCTTCGTCCTCGGCGCCGCCGCCGGCCTGGTCGCCGCCACCCTCCTGCTCTCCACCGACGCCCGCGCCCGCCGCCTGATCCTCACCCGCCTCCGCCCCACCCGCTAACCCGCGCTCCCTCCCCCTCGCGCTTCTCGCCTCGTGTAGAGAAAGAGTGGCTATTCGGGGCGGGGAAGGCACTCTTTCTCTACACGAGTGGGACACGCCGGGGGGCGAGGGGCGGTACGACGGCGGAAGGGGCCCCTCCGATCCATCGGAGGGGCCCCTTCCGCCGTACCTGTTGGGGTCTACTCGGGGCGGAAGACGATCGCCTGGCCGTTGAGCAGGATCGGTTGGTTGTACGAGTGTTGGAAGGCTGCGGTACCGGCCGGGTTCTCGATCCCGACGGTGGCGCCGCTGCCCAGCTCGGCCGGCTTTGTTGTGGCCAGGTCGGCGTAGTGGAAGGCGATCTCGCCGTTGACCGAGAGGATCACCTCGGCCGTGATCCGGGCCGACGACGACCCGTACATGCCGATGTTGCGCCACTCGACCACGAACCGGCGGTTGGTGCCCGTACCGAGGGAGGCGGTTCGGATCGTGGTGTCGGCGCGGATCACCAGGTCGTCCCAGAACGGGTACACCGCTCCGTTCGGCAGCGCCACGCTCGGCAGCGCCGCGTTCTCCGGTTGGGCTCCGCTCGGGTTGACGAACGAGAGGAACCCGTTGCTGGACACCCAGGCCGAGGCGTACGTCTGCCCGTAGAACGGGAAGGCGAACGGCAGGGTCACCTCGCCCACCGCGTCGTCGCCGGTCAGCGGTAGCACGGTTCCGTCGGCCGGGACGAACGCCCTGGTCTCGGTCGATTTGGTGTAGTCGCCGTCGCCGCCCGGCGGGGGCTCCTCCGGCGGCGGGGGCGCGTTCAGCGCCAGGTTGACCGTGTGGGTGCTGCCGGCGACCACGGTCACCGGACCCGACCCGGTCAGGTCACCGGTGGCGGTGCCGGCAACCGTGTACGTGCCCGGCGTCACCCCGGTCAGCGTGTACGTCCCGTTCGCCGCGGTGGTGGCCGTCCGGCCGCCCGGTGACAGGGTGACCGTCGCACCCGCGACCGCCGTACCGCCGGCTGCCCTGGTCACCGTGCCGGTGACGGTGCCCGTGGTCGGCGGCTCCGGCTCGGCCGGGGGACCGCCGTTCGGCGGGGTGAAGATGACCGCCTTGCCGTTGGCCAGCAACGGCTGGTTGATGCCGTACTGGGTGGCGACCGTGCCGGCGGCGTTCTCGATGCCGACGGTGGCGCCACCGCCCAGCTCGGCCGGCTTGGTGTTGGCCAGGTCGGCGTAGTTGAAGGTGATCTGCCCGGTCTCGGAGATGAGCGCCTCGAAGGTCACCCGGGCCGACGACGAGCCGTACATGCCGCTGTTGCGCCACTCGACCACGAACTGGCGGTTCGGTGCGGTGCCGATCACGCCGGTCCGCACGCTGGAGTCGGCCCGCGCGAACAGGTCGTCCCAGAACGGGTAGATCGAGGCGTTGGGCGCGACCGGTTCCGGTATCGGCGAGTTGACGCCCGAGGGGATCGGTCCGGGATCGGTGAACGAGATCTTGCCGTTCACGTCGACCCAGGCACTGGTGTAGCTGTGCCCGTAGAACGGGATCGGGAACGGGAGCGTGACCTGGGTGATCCCCTCGTCCCCGGTCAGCGGCAGCACCGCGCCGTCGACCGGCACGAACGCCCGGCCGGTGGCGGTGGCGCAGGTGTAGCCGAAGGTGTCACCGCAGTCTCCGCCGCCGTAGTCGGCTGTGTAGGTAGCGGTGTAGGTGGTGGCGGTCGCCGGTGCGGTCACCACGTGGGTCCGGGCGCCGTTGTCCGACCAGCGGTCGAAGTCGAAGGTCGAGGCGCCGACCGCCTGTGGTGTCGGCGCGCTCACCGTGTTCGTCGAGCCGACGATGACCTGCCGGGTCGCCGGGGTGACGACGTCCGCGCCGTTGACGTTCAGGGTCAGCCCGCTGGGGCTGCTGGCCAGGTTGAGATTGACCGTGCGCGGGTCGAGGCGGACCGTCGTGCTTCCGGTCAGACCGCCGCTGTCGGTCGCGGTCAGGATCAGTTCGAGGTACGACGGGAACTCGTGATCCGGTGCGGTGAAGGAGCCGGACGCCACCCCGGTCACGTTCTGCACCGGGTGGGTGTGGCAGTTGTCGGCCGCGTAGCAGTGCCGGTTGATCAGTTCCCAGTGCAGGGCCGCCGGCCCCAGGTTGCCCTCCTGCGGGTCGCTGGCGTGCCCGGAGAAGGTGACGGTCTGCCCCACCTGCCAGTTGAACGAGTTGGCGGGCGAGTCGATCACCGGTACCGGCGCGTTGGTGCCGACCCTGATCTGGATCGTCTCGATGTCGCTGGAACCGCCGATGTCGGACACCCGCAACCGCGCCGTGTACGTGCCGACGGTGGAGTACGTGTAGCTGGTCGTGGCACCGGTGGCGTCGAAGGTCCCGTCGCTGGTGAAGTCCCACTGGTAGCTGAGGATGTCGCCGGGGTCGGAGTCGGTCGAGCCGGTCGCGTCGAAGTTCACCCGCAGCGGCGCGTTGCCGGAGACCGGGTTGGCGCTGATCGCCGCGACCGGCGGCTGGTTGCCCGAGCTGTAGTGGAAGCGGCGGACGGTGCCGCCGGTCAGGTCGACGTAGTAGAGGTCCTGGTCCGGGCCGATCTTCAGGTCGACCGGGCCGGAGACGGTGTTGGAGAACGGGATGATGCTGGCCGGGTCGGGCTCGCCGTTGGCACCGGCGCGCATGGCCCAGATGCACTCGCGGGAGTAGTCGGCGAAGAACAGCGCGCCCGCGTACGCGGCCGGGTAGTTGCCGCCGGTGGCCGGGTAGAAGGCGATGCCGGACGGGGCCGAGCCACCGGTCGAGCAGCCGTCGTCGGGTGCCACCACCTGGCTGTGCGCGTACGTGTAGTACGGCGGGGTGACGGTGCCGGCGGGTGCGCTGTAGAGGCTCTCGCAGAGGGTGAGGTTGGCCGAGTTGTAGCCGCCCTGCATCCCGTTGCCCTCGTAGCAGGGCCAGCCGTAGTTGCGCAGCGGTCCGGCGGCCGGGTTCGGGATCCGGTTGATCTCCTCCCAGGTACGCCAGCCGACGTCGCCGATCCAGACGTCGCTGGTGCCGGGCCGGAACGTCCACCGGGTGGGGTTGCGCAGCCCGTGGGCGAGGATCCGCCGGTTGTTCGGGTCGGTGCTGTTGGCCAGCGGGTTGTCCGGCATCGCCGCGCCGGTCGCCGGGTTGATCCGGACCAGGGTGCCGGAGAGCCCGGTCGGGTCGCCGGAGGTGCGGATGTCCTGGGAGCGCAGTGCGCCGCCCTCGCTGGTGGGCGGGGTCTGCGCGCCGCCGGCCGGTGCCGGCGGGTCGCCGCACGGGTTGGTCGGGTTGCCGGCCTGGCCGTAGTCGGTGAAGGTGGCCGAGGCGCCCTCGCCGCCGGCGACGTAGAGCGCGCCGTCCGGGCCGAAGTTGAGGTCGCCGATCGAGTGCGACTCGATCTGCTGGCACCAGTCGTGCAGCAGCACCTGCTCGGTTCCGGTCATCACGTCGCCGTTGGCCCGCAGCCGGGAGACCCGGGAGCTGGACACGCAGTTGCCGGTGACCGGGCAGGTGTCGTTGTACGTCGGGGCGCTGCCGCCGATCACGCCGTCGTAGCTGTAGCTGACGTAGACGTACGGGTCGGCGGGGAAGTTCGGTGGCAGGGCCAGGCCGATCAGACCGAAGTCCTCGTAGTCGTAGACGTTGGCCCGCAGGTCGGCGAAGACCGTGGCGGTGGTGTCGGAGGTGCTGTCGTAGACCTTGATCTGCCCGTTCTTCTGGGCGATGAAGACCCGTCCGTCCGGTGAGAAGACCACTTTGGTCGGTCGGGTCAGCCCGGTGAATACCACCTGTTCGGTGAATCCCGGCGGAATTGCCGCCGCGGGCTTGTCGGCACCGAGTAGCAGGCCGGTCACCACGGGTAAACTCAGGGCCAGCGCTAACACCATTGACAGTGCGCGCCGCAATAGCTTCGGCATCACTGCTCTCCTATCTCACGGCGCGGTACCGGAGTGTCCGCGGAAACTACCGGCGGACACCGAATCAGCGCATGGGGGTGTCGCCGTCAGGCTGTCAGTCGGGAACGGTTTTTCGGCCCCCTTGACGGCCTGAAATGGCACCCGGTCAGCCGAACTGCATCGTCCGATCGACCCGCACGGAAGACGGTTCCACTTGGGACCGGGTCACTCTATCGAGAACGGCGGTCGACGCCGTCCGATGTGGACGGTCCGGCCGGGCCGTCCGCATCGCCTCGCACATCACTTAGCGTGTTGTTGCTGGCACGCCTACGTGACTTCCGGGTTCTCCAGTCCGACCGGGTCCGAAACTTCTGGACCCCGCCGACCTCGGCCGGTCCCGGCGCCCGGCCAGGCAGGTGGCCCCACTGCCACCGCCGACCCGCCGCAGCGCGGGTCGCCGCGCATCCGTTCCGACGACCACCGTCATCAACCCGCTAACCGTCGAAATGGTGCCGTCTCAGAATTACCGGAACGAATCGCGCGGGGCTGTCAGGTCGCCGACCGCCGAGGGTAGCCAACCGGATCGACTTAACGAACGGTCAGCTGCCCTGGTCGGCCGATCAACCATCGTCCGCCGAGGATTCGGTCAGGCGGCCGGGCGGAACACGACGGCGGTACCGTTGGCCAGCGTCGGCTGGTCGAGCGAGTGTTGGATTGCCGACGTACCGGCCGGGTTCTCGATTCCGACCGTCGCGCCGCCACCCAACTCGGCCGGTTTCGTGCCGGCGAGATCCGCGTAGTTGAACGCGATCTCGCCGTCCACCGAAAGCACCGCCTCCACCGTGATCCGGGCCGAGGCCGACCCGTACATTCCGACGTTGCGCCACTCCAGCACGAACTTCCGGTCTGGACCGGTGCCGATGTCCGCGGTCCGGATCGTGGTGTCGGCCCGGATCACCAGGTCGTCCCAGAACGGGTACAGCGCCGCGTTCGGCACCGCCGCGTCCGGCACCGCCGTGTTGAGCGGCTGCGGCCCGCTCGGATCGTTGAAGGAGAGGAACCCGTTGCTGGACACCCAGGCCGAGCTGTACGGCTGGCCGTAGAAGGTGAACGGGAACGGCAACGCCACCTGGGCCACCGAGTCGTCACCGGTCAACGGCACCAGCGAACCCTCCGCCGGCACGAACGGCCGGCTCTCGGTCGACTTCGCGTACCCGCCCTCCTCGCCGAGCAGCAGGGTGAGGGAGAGGTTCGCGGTGTGCGTACCGCCGGCCGTGACGGTGACCGGGGTCGAGCCGTTGAGCAGGCCACCGAGGGCCGAGCCGGAGACGGTGTAGCTGCCCGGCGTCACCCCGGCCAGGCTGTAGGAGCCGTTCAGCCCGGTGGTCGCCGTCCGCCCGCCGGGCGTGAGCTTGACCGTCGCACCGGCCACCGGCAGCCCGGTGCCCAGCGCCGTCACCACGCCACCGACGGTGCCGGTGGTCGGCGGCGGAGTGCCGCCCGGCGGGGTGAAGACCACCGAGGTGCCGTTGCGCAACACCGGCTGGTCGGTGGAGTGGCTCAGCGCCACCGCACCGGCGGCGTCCTCGATCGCCACGGTCGCGGAGTCACCCTGTTCCCGCCCGTTCGCGGCCAGGTCGGCGTAGCTGAAGGTGATCTCACCCTGCTCGCTGAGCACCGCCTCGAAGGTGACCCGGGCCGAGGACGAGCCGTACAGGCCGCTGTTGCGCCACTCGACCACGTAGCGGCGGTTCGGTGCCGTGCCGCGCACCGCCGTACGCACGGTCGAGTCGGCCCGTTGCACGAGGTCGTCCCAGAACGGGTAGATCGCGGCGTTCGGCGGGGCGGCGCCCGGCACCGGCGTGTTCACCGGCGCCGCCGATGTCGGGTCGACGAAGGAGAGGAAGCCGTTGGTCGAGATCCAGGCGGTACCGTGCGTCTGGCCGTACAGCGGGAAGCCGAACGGCAGGTTGACCTGGGCGACCCCCTCGTCACCGGTCAACGGGAGCACCGCGTCGTCGGCCGGCTCGAACGGGCGGCCGGTGGTCGTGGTGCAGGTGTAGCCGAAACTGTCGGCGCAGCCCGCGGCGCCGGTGTACGCCGCCGTGTAGGTGGTCGGACCGGCCGGCGCGGTGATCACGTGGGTCGCCGCGCCGCCGTCGGACCAGTTCGCGAACGTGTACGTCTGCGAGTTGGCGCTCTGCGGGCTCGGCGCGCTGACCGTGTTGGTCGAGCCGACGATCACCGTACGGGTGAACGGGGTGGTCCCGGCCGTCGCCCCGACGCTGAGCTGGAGCCCGGCCGGGTTGCTGGCGAAGGTCAGGTCGACCGTCTGCGGGTCGAGCCGGCGGACCACCGTGTCGGACAGCCCGTCGGTGTCCGTGGCGGTGAGTTCCAGTTCCAGGTACGACGGGTACTCGTGGTCCGGCGCCACGAACGAGCCGGACGCCACCCCGGTCCACTCCTGGAGCTGGTGGGTGTGGCAGTTGCCCACCGACTCGCAGTGCTCCATCCGCAGCCGCCAGTGCAGCCCCGCCGCCGGTACCGAGCCCTGCTGCGGATCGCTGGCGTGGCCGGCGAAGCTGAGCGTGTCGCCCACCTTCCAGGTGGTCCCGGCGATCGGGGAGTCCAGCACCGCGGTCGGTGCGCTGTTGCCCGGTTGGATGGTCACGGTCGTGCTGGCCGAGACGCCGAGCGTGTCGGTGACGGTCAGCCGGGCGGTGCGCGTGCCGGTGCCGGGGTAGGTGAAGCTGGCGGTCGGGGTGGTGGCGTCGACCGTGCCGTCGTCGGTGAAGTCCCACTTGTAGGTCAGCCGGCCCTCGTCCGCCGGGTCCGGGTCGGTGGAGCCGGTGCCGTCGAAGGCGACCGTCAGCGGCGCGGTGCCCGAGGTGGGCTGGGCGGCGATCACCGCGGTCGGCGGCTGGTTGCCGGGGAAGTAGCGGATCCGCCGGACCGTGCCGCCGCCCAGGTCGACGTAGTAGAGCTCGTCGCCCGGACCGATCGCCAGGTCGGTCGGGTTCGCCGCGGCCTGGCCGAACGCCTCGATGTTGGTCGGGCTGGGCAGCCCGCCCGGGGTGCTCGGGCGCATGGCGTAGATGCAGTTGCGCGAGTAGTCGGCGAAGAACAGCGCACCGGCGTACGCGGCCGGGTAGTTGCCGCCGCTGGTCGGGTAGAACGCCAGACCGGAGATGGCGTCCCCACCGGCGGCGCAGTTCTCCCCCGGCACCACGGCCGCGCTGTGGTTGTACGTGTAGTAGGGCGTGGTCTGGCCGGCGCCGGAGTAGAGCGTCTCGCAGAGGTTCAGGTTGGCGTTGTCGTAGCTCGACATCCGGCCGGCGCCCTCGTAGCAGGGCCAGCCGAAGTTGGTCACGCCCCCGGTCGGGTCGGCCAACCGGTCGATCTCCTCCCAGACGTTCCAGCCGACGTCGCCGAGCCACACCTCGTTGGTGCCGGGGCGCATGGTGAACCGGAACGGGTTACGCACCCCCTGCCCGACGATCCGGCGCGCGTTCAGGTCGGGCGAGGAACTCAGCGGGTTGCCCGCGGCGGCGGCACCGGTGGTCGGGTTCAGCCGGATCACCGTGCCGTCCAGGCCGGTCGGGTCACCGGTGGTCCGTACGTCCTGGGCGCGCAGCGCGCCGCCCTCGGCGGTCGGCGGGGTCATCGCCCCACCCGGCGGGTCGCCGCACGGGTTGACCGGATTGCCGAGTTGGCCGTAGTCGGTGGCGCTGAAGCTGGCACCGTCGCCCGCGCTGGCGTAGAGCATGCCGTCCGCGCCGAAGCGCAGGTCGCCGACCGAGTGGCTGGGGTACTGCTGGCACCAGTCGTGGATCAGCACCTGTTCGGTACCGGTCATCACGTTGCCGTTGGCCTGCAACCGGGACAGCCGGCCGGTGACGACGCAGCGGCCGTTGTTGGCGTCGCCGCAGGTGTCGTTCCAGACCGGGGCGGTCTGGCCGGGCGGCGCGTCGTAGGTGTAGAGCACGTACACCCACGGGGTGGTCGGGAAGTCCGGTGGCAGCGCCAGGCCGAGCAGGCCCCGGTCCCACTGGTTGTGTACGTTCGTGGAAAGATCCGCGAAGACGGTGGCCGTCGGGTCGGCCAGGTCGTCGAAGACCTTGATCCGGCCGCCCTTCTCCGCCACGAAGATCCGCCCGTCCGGGGCGAACTCGATGTTCGTCGGCTGATTGAGCCCGGTGAACACGATCTGTTCCTGGAATCCGCTGGGCAGCGTGACCGCCTCCGCCACGGTTGCCCGCAACGGTGCCAGCACGCTGCCCAGCAGAGCCCCCACCAGGGCCAGTCGCATGACTCGACGCAGACGCGTCATCGCACCCCTCCCCACACCCCCACCGGAGTACGCGGGCCGCGTACCGCGTGCGTTCGTCCGGTGCCAGCCGAGCGACCGCAGGCACAGGGTAGCCATCCCATCAACATTTACAAATGCCCTCTCCGACTTCCGACTCCGACCGACTGACCGGCGCTTTCGCGGCGACGGCCGTTTCAGCAGGCCGGCCCGGAATCGATGGCCGGACGCCAGGGGACGACCCGGTCCGTACGTACTGATGAAGTCCGGATGAACGCATGAAAGAGCAATCGGCCGATCGGCCTCCGCCTTGTAATTAAGTCGACATCACTCGCGAATCGCCGCTGCTTGCCCATCTCCCGCAGATAGGGAAATGTTTCGGTAGAACGGTGTCCCGGTATCCGGGGAACTTCCGGTCGCGGCGTCCACACGCCACGGCCGTCCGTCGGAAACGTCGTCCGAGCTGCGCGGATCGGAGTCGGGGATGGCCAGCCCACGCCCACACGTCGTCATCGTGGTGGTCAACCTGCCCGTCGAACGGGACCGCCGGGTGATCCGGGAGTGCCTGGCGCTGGAAGCCGCCGGCTACCGCGTCACCGTGATCTGCCCACGCGGCCCGGGGCGGTTGACCCACCTGCCCGGATCCGCGGGCACCGCGATCCGGTCCTTCCCCCAGCCGCTGGCCGGTTCCGGGGTGCTCTCCTTCGCCGCCGAGTTCGCCTGGGCCCTGATCGCGGTCACCACCCGACTGCTCGGAGTGATGCTGCGCGGCCGGGTCGACGCCGTGCAGGCGTGCAACCCCCCGGACGTGTTCTGGCCACTCGCCCTCCTGATGCGGGCGCTCGGCCGGCCGTTCGTCTTCGACCACCACGACCTGAGCCCCGAGTTGTACGAGTGCAAGCCGGGTCCGCACCGGCCGGCCGTACTGCGCATCCTGCGGCTGTTCGAGAAACTCTCCTGGCGTTGCGCGTCGGCCGTGGTCTCGACCAACGAGTCGTACCGCGAGCTGGCCATCGGTCGGGGCGGCTGCGATCCGGAGCGGGTGGTGGTGGTCCGCAATGGACCCACGCTGGCCGAGGTCGGGTCCGACGGCAAGGTTCCGGCGACCGACGCACCGAGCCGCCACACCATCGTTTACCTCGGCGTCATCAATCCGCAGGACCACGTCGACGCGGCCGTGCTGGCCGCCGAACGGCTGGTCGGGCTGCGCGGCAACGAGGACTGGCAGCTGGTGGTGGCCGGCGACGGCGACAGCCTGCCCGAGCTACGCCAGTTGGTCAGTCAGCGCGGTATCTCCGATGTGGTCAGCTTCACCGGTTGGCTGGAGGCCGACGAGGTCGACAAGCTCTTGCGGTCGGCTTCGATCGCCATTCAGCCGGACCCGCCGACCCGAATGGCCGAATTGTCGACGATGGCGAAGACGGTGGAATACGTCGCCCGTGGCCTACCGGTAGTCGCGGTGGACCTGCTGGAGACCCGGCGTACCGCCGAGGACGCGGCCAGCTACGTACCGACCGGCTCTCCCGACGAACTCGCCAAGGCCCTCGACCAGCTGCTCGGCGACGACGCCGCCCGCGCCGCGATGAGCGTGGTGGCCCGGCGCCGGTTCACCGAGCAGCTAGCCTGGGACCACCAGGCGAAGTCCTACATCCGACTCTGGGATCAGCTACTTCGGCGCAATCCAGTGCATTACAACTCGGTTTCGCCCGAAACCGGGACGGATGCCACGCGCCAGACCGGGCCCCAGCATGGTACGAAAGAGGCGGTCCCGTGAGTCCGGGACAACCTCGCCATTTCTCTGACGCATCCGTTCGCGCACCCAAAGGGGTCGATCGATGGACCTTCTCGACCTGCTGAAACTCATGTTTCGGCGATGGTATGTCACGATCCCGGTCGTGGTCCTGACCCTCGCGGCTGCCTTCACGCTCAGTGTCGTGATCCAACCCGAATACAAGACCTCGGCGGCGGTCCTGCTGGTACCGCCGACCACCAGCCCGGCCGCGCCCGCGTCGAACGCCAACCCCCAGCCGGGCAACCCGTGGTTGCGGGTCGGCGAGAACGCGATGGCCCAGGCCGTCCAGATCTCGATCTCCGCCCACGAGGCCCGCACCAAGGTCGAGGCGGCCGGCGGCAACACCGAGTACGAGGTCGGGCTGGTCAACCGCAGTCCCATCCTGACCATCGACGTGACCGCCGCCAGCCACGGCGAGGCGCTGGCCACGGTCACCGCGGTGACCAAGCTGATCGGCGAGGAGGTCGCCGGCAAACAGGCCGAGTACAAGCCGAAGGCCGGTGAGCAGATCACCACCCAGGTGCTCGACCCGGGCCTGAACATCGTCCAGTCCCGGTCCAACGTGCTGCGCGCCCAGATCGTGGTGATCGCGATCGGCCTGCTGCTCGCCGCCGCGTCGTCCGTCGGCTACGACGCGATCGTCCGTCGACGCAACCGGGCCCGGCTCGCCGACCGGCACGGGGCACGCCCGTCGATGGCCTGGAACGCCGGACAGGCGACCGTCGGTTCCGCCCGACGTCCGACCCCCGGACCAAAGGGCAGCCTGGACTCCGCCGACGCCACCCAGGTGGTGAGCAACTTCGGTGCCCCGGTCCACCCCGCTTCGAACTCGGGCGCCGGCGACCGGTCCGGCGGGGTGCCGCCGCAGATCTCGGCGGACTTCGTCCGCGCACCGCAGTCCGACGACACGATCCTGCTCACGGCGGTCCGCCGTCCCACCGACGACACGGGCAAATAACCACGCCCCGATGACGTACCGACGGAGCGGATGACGTGCCCACGTACCTTTCCTCGCGACGATCCGCCACCGTGTACGACGGGGTCACACCCGGCGTACACCACTTTCCCGACGCCACCGCGGTCCTGATCAGCTCGGTCCTGCTCGCGTACCTGCTGCCCGCGCGGCTGATCTTCCCGCCGCTGACGACGCTCGGCCGACCGGGCGTGATCGTCGGGTTCTTCCTGATCGTCTGGTGGGGCCTGAGCCGACTGCACCCCACCCTGGTCACCCGTGGTCAGCAGCCGATGCGCTGGGCGCTGGCGTTCTACCTGGCCACCATGGGCATGTCGTACATCGCCGGCGAGGCCCGGGGCATGTCGGTGCTGGAGGCGAACAGCGCGGACCGGACCATCCTGATGGCGTTGGCCGGGGCGGGCGTGATGCTCGCGGCGGCCGACGGGGTGCTCACCCGCGAACGGGTCGACCACGTACTTCGGGCGCTGGCCTGGGGCTCGACGGTGATGGCGCTGTTCGCCCTGGCCCAGTTCATCCTGCGGATCGACTTCACCACGTACCTCAAGCTGCCGCCGCTGCTGACCTTCCAGAAGGACCTGATCGGCTTCGACGCCCGGGGCGGCGGCGGGCTGGTCCGGGTCGCCGGTACGGCCGGGCACTACATCGAGTTCAGCGTGCTGATGGTGATCGGGCTGGTGGTCGCGATCCACTACGCCCGCTTCTCGGACACCCGGCGCGGGCGGCAGATCTACGGCACCCTGGCCATGATCCAGGCAGCGGTCATCCCGATCTCGCTCTCCCGGACCGGGGTGCTCGCACTCGCCGCCGCGATCCTGCTGTTCATCCTGGTCTGGCCGCTGCGGACCACGTTCAACGTACTGGTGATCGGGTTCTTCCTCGCCGCGCTGATCCAGGTCGGCAAGCCGGGTCTGCTGGCCACCCTGCGCGCACTGCTGTTCGCCGGGGAGAACGACCCGAGCGTGCAGGGGCGGCTGGAGGACTACGCGTTCGTCGCGCCGTACATCAAGGAACGGCTCTGGTTCGGTCGGGGGGTCGGCACCTGGTTGCCCGAGCTCTACCAGTTGCTCGACAACCAGTGGCTGGTCACGCTGGTCAGCACCGGCGTTGTCGGGGTGGTCGGGTTGGCGGTCTTCTTCCTGGCCGGCATCGTGGTCGCCGGCCGGGTCCGCCGGTTCGCCGCCAGCGAGCGCGACCGGGACCTGGCCGCCGTGCTGGCCGTGACGATCGGGGTGGCGGCCGTCTCCGCGTTCACCTTCGACGCGCTCTACTTCACCACCTACTTCATCACCGTGCACGTGCTGCTCGGCCTGGCCGGGGCGATGTGGCGGCTGAGCCGGGCGGAACGCATCAACTCCAGCGGGGCGTCATGACCGAGCGAACCACCGAGGTGTACGCGTGACAGGCATCGACATTCTCATGATCACGTACGACCGGCCGGAGTACGTCCGGCTCTCGCTGCCGCACCTGCTCGGCACCTGCCCGCCGGACGCGCGGGTCTGGCTCTGGCACAACGGCACCGACCGGGCCACCCTCGACGCGGTCGCGGAGTTCCGGGACCACCCGAAGGTGCACCGGTTCCACCACAGCGAGGTCAACGCCGGTCTGCGTGAGCCGACCAACTGGCTCTGGCGGGAGGCGACCGGCGACTACCTGAGCAAGGTGGACGACGACTGCCTGCCGGACCCGGTCTGGCTCTCCACGCTGCGCCAGGCACACGACGACGTACCCCAGTTCGGGGTGATCGGCACCTGGCGGTTCCCGGACGAGGACGTGGACGACAACCTGGTCGCCGCGAAGCTGGCCGGCTATCCGGGCGGGCACCGACTGCTGCGCAACCACTGGGTGCAGGGCAGCGGATACCTGCTCAAGCGCGAGGTGGTCCGCCAGGTGGGTCCGCTGGCCGACCAGGACACCTTCACCACCTGGTGTCTGCGCGCGGCCCGGCTCGGCTGGGTCAACGGCTGGTACCACCCGTTCCTGCCGGAGGACCACATGGACGACCCGCGCAGCCCGAACACCATCTACCTGACCGACGAGGACTTCATGGCCCGCCGCCCGCTGTCGGCGAAACGGACCGGGGTCACCACGGTCGCCGAGTGGACCGAACAGATGCGGCACTCGGCCCGGGTGGTCCAGGCCGCCTCGCTGGACCTGCGGGAATACCGGGGCTGGCGCAAGCGCCGCCGTACGGTGACCCGCCGGATCCGGCTCGCCCTGACCGGACGGGCACCCTGGTGACCAGCGTGGTGATCGCCGCACACAACGAGGCGGCTGTGCTTCCCCGGTGCCTGCACCGGCTGCTCGACGGCGCCGACCCGGGCGAGTTCGAGGTGCTCGTGGTGGCCAACGGCTGCACCGACGCGACCGCCGAGGTGGCCCGCGCGGTGCCCGGCGTACGGGTGCTGGAACTGGTCGAGGCGTCCAAGTCGGCGGCGCTGAACGCGGGCGACACGACCGCCACCCGGTTCCCCCGGATCTACCTCGACGCGGACATCGAACTCTCCGCGGCCGGTGCCCGGACCCTGGCCGCGGCGGTCAGCACCCCCGGCGGTACGGCGTCCGGGGACCCGCTGCTCGCCGCCGCGCCGAGCCGGCGGCTGGACGTCACCGGCCGGCCGCTGGCGGTACGCGGCTACTACGCGGTCAACTCGCGGCTGCCCGCCTTCCGGGACGCGCTCTTCGGCCGCGGCGCCATCGTGCTCTCCGCCGCCGGACGGGCCCGCTTCGACCGGTTCCCCGGCCTGATCGCCGACGACCTGTTCCTGGACTCGCTGTTCGAGGTGGGCGAGAAACGGGAGATCCCGGCGGTCACCACGGTGGTGGCGACGCCCCGGCGGACCCGGGACCTGCTCCGCCGGCTCGGCCGGGTCCGGGCCGGCAACGCCGCCATGCGGGCCACCGACACCCGCGTACGCCGGGCCCGACGCGCCTCCTGGCTGGTCGACGTGGTGCTGCCCCGGCCGTGGCTGCTGCCGGCCGGGGTCTGCTACGCGGTGCTCACCGTGCTGGCCGGGGTCGCCGCCCGGCGGACCGCCACCCAGCAGGGCTGGGGTCGGGACGAGTCAAGCCGTACCCCGGCGGAAGGAGCCTCCCGATGAGCCCGGCGGTCAGCGTCGTCATCGTCTCCTACCAGACCCGTGACCTGATCCGGCGCGCCCTGGCCACCCTGCGTACGGCGAGCCGGTCCGGCTCGTACGAGGTGATCGTGGTCGACAACGCGTCCACCGACGGTTCGGCGGACGCGGTGGAGGCGGAGTTCCCCGAGGCACGGGTGGTCCGGCTGGCCCGCAACGTCGGCTTCGGCCGGGCGGTGAACGTCGGCGCGGCCCGCGCCCGGGGTACCTGGGTACTGCTGATGAACCCGGACACCGAACCGGTCGGCGACGTCATCGGCGAGTTCGTCAGGTACGCCCACGCGCACCCGGAGCACCGGGTCTACACCGGCCGTACGCTGCACGCCGATCACACCGACGACGGGCGGTCGACGTTCGCCCTGCCGTCGCTGTGGGGGTACGTCTGCTTCGCCACCGGGCTCTCCACCGTCTTCCGCCGGTCCCGGCTGTTCAACCCGGAGGAGCTGCCCGGACTGGACCGCTCGGTGCCGGCGCCGGTACCGGCGGCGTCCGGTTGCCTGCTGCTGTTGCAGCGGTCGCTGTTTGCGGAGTTGGGCGGGTTCCTGCCGGACTACTTCATGTACAGCGAGGACATCGACCTGTGCCACCGGGCCACCCTGCTCGGGGCGTCGCCGGTGCTGGTGCCCGAGGCACGGGTGGTGCACGTCGGCGGGGCGTCCTCGACCGGTGTCGGCAAGCGGATCATGGTGCTCCGCGGCAAGACCACGTACCTGCGGTTGCGCTGGCCCCGGCGGCGCGCGGCGGCCGGACGGGCGCTGTTGGCCACCGGCGTGGCGGCACGCGCCGCCGGTGCCCGGCTGACCGGCCGGGCCGGCTACTGGCGCGAGGTCTGGGCGCAGCGGCGTACCTGGCTGGCCGGTTGGCCGCCGGGGGCGGAACTGCCGACGGTGGAGGTCGTCGAGCCGGATTCGGCTCAGGGAGTCTGATCGGTCGGCCGGTTGGCGAACGCCGCCACCGTACGGTCGGCGTAGGCGCTGGCGTCGCCGACGGTCATCGGTCCGTCCCAGTTGGACGGCAGCGGCACCGGTACGGCGGGGTTGACCCGCCGGACCACCTCGTCGAGCACGGTCTCGGCGTTGCCGACCCAGAGGTGCTTCGCACCGGGTACGCCGACCACCTCGGCCTGCGGGATCGCCGCGAACCGGCGGCGGGCCTCGTCCGGGCGCAGGTAGTCGTCGAACTCGGGAACCAGCGCGGTCACCGGCTTGCCGGATTCGGCCCAGACGGCCAGGTCGGCGTCCACGGAGAAGCGCAGCGGCGGGGAGAGCAGGATCGCCCCGGTCACGCCCGGGTCGCAGCCGTACTTGAGGGTCAGGTCGGTGCCGAAGGACCAGCCGAGCAGCCAGATGTCGGGCAGTTCGGCGAACTCGGCGTACTCGATCGCCGCCGCGACGTCGAACCGTTCGGCGACGGCGTTGTCGAACTCGCCCTCGCTGGTGCCCTGCACGCTGGTCGTGCCGCGGGTGTTGAACCGGAGCACGGCCAGATCGGCCAGGGCGGGCAGTCGCCAGGCGGCCTTGCGCAGCACGTGGCTGTCCATCATCCCGCCCTGGGTGGGCAGCGGGTGCAGGCAGACCAGGGTGGCGACCGGTGGCCGGTCGGCCGGCAGGGCCAGCTCGCCGACCAGGCGCAGCCCGTCGGCGGTGTGCAGTTCGATCTCGTCCCGCCGGGCGGGCAGGATGGACGACGCGCGGATCGCTGTGCTCACCGGTCAAGTGTGGCCCGACAGGGTCGGTAGCGTCAGCCGGGACGGGTCCAGGGTGACGAAGATCCCCGATCCGGCGCGGCGGCGTTCAGCCGTACCGGGGGGCGCTGCGGGAGCGTTCGACGGTGGGGGAACGCCGCTCGCGGGCCCGCCAGCAGCCGTTGTGCCAGTGTCGGCGGTCGGTGAGGTCGCCGCGTCCGTCGGCCGGCCAGGCCACCAGGTGCGGCGTGCCGGGCGGAATCTCCTGTTGGCAGCCGGGGCAACGGTAGGTTTTGACGGCGGCACCGGCGGTGATGGAACGCACCTGCCAGTCGCCGTCCCGCCAGCTCTGCACTGCCTCGACGCCGCGCCGGGCCCGGTCGCCGTCCAGCGGGGCGACGTCCTCGGCGCGGGGTCGATTACGACGGGGGCTCACGTTCAGCAACAATACGGGGCCACCCGGGGCGGTGCCAGAATGTACCGACACGCCCTGTATCCGTGACACAAGCTGAATGTCAGATCACAGTCAGTAAGTTCCGGTTGTCCTTATAAAGGCTCTAACGTCCATGAATAGAGGTCGGCTCTGCGGGGGTTGACCCGTGTGGCGAGGAGATCTTCATGTGGGGAAAGCGTGTAGCGGTGGTGGCCGTGGTGGCGACCATGGCTGCTCTGGGTGCGGTGACACCCGATGCCTGGGCCGGGGGGCCGGGTGAGCCGATGTTCGGCGACCTCAACCGCGACGGGTTGGTCGACCTGGCCACGCTCGACAGCGCCCCGTCCCCCGACCGCGCCCCGTTGCTCGACTGCACGGTCTCGGTACGCCTCGGCAAGTCCGGTGGCGGCTACCAGGCGCCGACGGAGTATCCGTACCTCACGTTGAGTGGGCCGGAGGCCAACTGCCCCGACCTGGGGGTGGCCGTCGACCTCGGCGGGGACAGCGACATCGAACTCGTCCTGGCCTGGTTCGCCGGACGCCCGTACCCGGTCGAGCACGACCTGCTGGTGTTGAAGAACTTCAAGCCCACGAACGGCTTCGACGCGATTTTCCAGCCCAGCTTCATGGGGCTGGCCGACTTCAACGGCGACGGCCGCCAGGACGTCTACCAGTGGACGGACCAGGGCAGCGGGTTCGCCACCTACCTCAACACCCCGGACGGTGGCCTGACCCCGGGCCCGGTCGCCTGGTGCTCCGGCCGCCCGCAGTACAGCCTGGCCGACTTCAACGGCAACGGGGCGATGGACGTGGTCATCGCCTACGTGGAGGGATGCGCGGACTACTTCTCCGGGGTGGTCGCGATCCGCGACGACGGGGTGGCCTGGCACCTACAGGGCGACCCGTACGGCGACCACACCTGGACGGTCAAGGTGCAGCAGGCCGACGACGACCGCATCCTCGACGTGGTGACCAGGGATTCGTTCACCGGCGAACTCACGTACTTCATCGGCAACGGCGACGGCAGCTTCATCAAGACGCCGAAGGCCGTGGCGGACAGGGCCGACGTCAGCCGCGTCAAGAAGACCAGCATCCCGGTGCTCACCAACGACGCCGCCACCAAGCAGGCGAAGATCACGATCGTCACCGCTCCGAGGTACGGCAAGGTGACGGTCACCAGCAACCGGACCGTGGTCTTCACCCCGAGCAGCAAGCCCGGCAAGACCGATCGGTTCGTCTACCGGCTGACCGACCACGGCCGCAGTTCCGACACCACGGTCTCGGTCCGGATCACGAGCTGAGCAGACCGCGTACGCGCCCACCGGTCCGGCCGGCTGATGCCCGGCTGACCGGCTGGTCAGGCCGAAAGACAGATCACCGTCATCGCGTTCCGGATCGGCGTTCGACCCGGCACAGTCTGTGAGCAGTCGGTCCACGGGCCGGCATCGTCGGGCAACCACGCCGGCATCGGGCCGGCACGAAACGCGGAGGCAAACGTCATGTGGAGGAAGCGGATCACCGTACTGGCAGTCGCGGTGGCGATGGCCATTACGGGTGCGGCACCGGCCGCCCTGGCCGGGTATCAGGGTGAACCCCTCTACGGCGACCTGAACGACGACGGCATCGTCGACCGGGCGGTCCTGACCGGCGGCGGACCGACCGACTGCGGAGTACAGGTCGCGCTCGGCAACGGTTCGGGCGGGTACGGCGCAGCCACCACCTACCTCTACGACACCCCCTCCACCGAGTACGACCACTGCCCCGACATGGGAGTGGTCGTCGACCTCGGCGGGGACGGCACGGCGGAACTGGTACTGGCCTGGTTCGACGGCCGGCCGCCGGGCGCGGAGAGCGACCTGCTGGTGCTGCGCGACTACCAGCCGGTCGCCGGCTTCGACGCGATCTACCAGCCCAGCTACATCGGACTGGCCGACTTCAACGGCGACGGCCGCCAGGACGTCTACCAGTGGACCGACCAGGGTGACGGCTTCCTGACCTACCTGAACACCGCCTCCGGCCAACTGGTGCCCGGCCCGGTCAGGTGGACGTGCGGCTGGGACCCCGCGTACGTGCTGGCCGACTTCAACCGCAACGGCGCCACCGACGTGGCGATCAGCTACGCCGGGGACTGCGAGTACGAGACCGGGGTGGTCGTGGTGCTCGACAACGGCGCGGTGGTCCACCTGGAGGCGGACACCTGGGGCGACAGCTACTGGGGGATCAGCGTGCTGGACGCCAACGGCGACGGGATCCAGGACGTCAAAACCACCAACACCACCACCGGCGAGGTCACCCACTTTCTCGGCAACGGTTCGGGCGGCTTCGGCGCGGCCCCGCTCGCCGACGACGACGCGGCCTCGACCAAGGGCACCAAGAAGGTGGACATCGCGGTGCTGGCGAACGACCTCGCCACCAGCAACACGAAGATCACCATCGTGACCCAGCCGAAGTACGGCAAGCTCCAGATCACCAGCCGTCGCACGGTCCTCTACACCCCGAACGGCCAGCACACCCAGACCGACAAGTTCGTCTACCGGCTCACCGTCGACGGCAAGGACGACGTCGCCGGGGTGACGATCCGGGTCAAGAGCTGACGGTCCCCTCCCGGAAGCCCCGGCCGCTCCCCCGGCCGAGATAACCGGCGGTGACCATCTGCTCCAGCAGCGGCGCGGGGGCCAGTCCGGGCTCCCGCGCCGCCCGGTAGATGCCCCGCTGGAGGTCCAGCGCCACGTCGAGTCCCACCCGGTCGAGCAGTTCGAACGGGCCGACCGGGTACGCGCAGCCGAGCCGCATCGCGTGGTCGATGTCCTCGGCGGTCGCGTACGACGCCTCAAGCATCCCGATCGCGTCGTTCAGGTACGGCAACAGCAGCGCGTCGACGACGAACCCGGCCCGGTCGGCGCAGACCACACCGGTGCGGCCGAGCGCCAGCGCGACCGCCCGACCGACGGCGGTGGCCCGCGCCGAGGTACGAACGGTCCGGACGATCTCCACCAGTTGCCGGTCCGCCGCCGGGTACGGGAAGTGCAGCCCGATCACGTCGGCCGGGCGCCCGGTCGCCATCGCGAGGTCGATCACCGGCCCGGTGCCGGCGGTGGCGAGCACCGTCGCGGGCCGGCAGACAGCGTCGAGCCGGGTGAACAGCGCCCGTCGGTCGGCCGCTTCGCCGTCGAGCGCCTCGACCACCAGGTCGACCTCGGCCAGCCGGTCCAGTTCCGGCCCCTCGCCCCCGGACACCGCCACCACCCGGTAGCCGGCGGCGGCGAAGACCCCGGCCAGCGCGGTGGCGAGCGGACCCGAGCCGACCAGGCCGACGACACCCGGTGCCGCGTCGCCGGCCGCCGACTCGACCGCCGGCGGCGTCAGATCGTCCGGTACGACAACAGCCGAGCCCGGCCGCTCGTAGGTGTAGAACCCCCGGCCGGACTTGCGCCCGAGCAGCCCGGCGGTGACCATCTGCCGGATCAGCGGTACGGCCGCGTGCCGCCGGTTCCGTCCGCCGCGCCGGTACATGGTGTCCAGGATCTCGTACGCGGTGTCGAGGCCGATCAGGTCCAGCAGGGCCAGTGGCCCCATCGGCAGCCCGCAGCCGAGCCGCATCGCCGCGTCGAGGTCCTCGCGGGTGGCGTACCGGGCCTCGAACATCGCCACGGCCTGGTTGAGGTAGCCGAACAGCAGCGAGTTGGCGATGAAGCCGGCCCGGTCGTCGACGGTGACGCCGACCTTGCCCAGCCGGGCGCAGAGTGCCTCGACGTCGGCGACCGCCTCGGGCGCGGTGACCACGGTCCGGATCACCTCGACCAGCTTCATCACCGGCGCCGGGTTGAAGAAGTGCATGCCGACGACCTGCTCCGGCCGGCCGGTGGCGACCGCGATCTCGGTGACGCTCAGCGAGGAGGTGTTGGTGGCGAGGATGGTGTCCGGCCGGCAGATCCGGTCGAGGTCGGCGAAGAGCCGCCGCTTGAGGTCGAGCCGCTCGGGCACCGCCTCGATGACCAGGTCGACGTCGTCCAGCGCGGCCAGTCCGACGGCGAAGGTGACCCGGCGCAGCAGGGCGTCACGCTGCTCGGGGGCGAGTTTGCCCCGGGCGACCGCACGGTCGGTGGAGCCGGTCAGGGTGACCCGGCCGCGCTCCAGCGCCGCCTCGGAGATCTCCACCGCGAGTACGTCGACGCCGTTGCGGGCGAACACCTCGACGATTCCGGCGCCCATGGTGCCCAGGCCGACGACGCCGACGCTGCCGATCTCGCGTGCCACAGCCGCCTCCACCGCTTCCGGGCCGCCCGTCGGGTGAACGGCCGCTAAGTTCTGCGCGCGAGTCTGCCACGGCCACCCGGTCCGGGAACCCACCGGGCGAGGTACGGGTCAGCCGCCGGTACGGACGGCCGCCTCGATCGCGGCGGCGCCGCTGTCACCGAGGGCGATGGTGTAGTGGTTGACACCGGGCACCGTCTCCTCCACCACTGCGGGCAGCCAGTGCGCGGCGTAGCCGGCCGGGTAGAGCGGCTTGTCCGGCTCGTCGAGCATGCCTCGGGGGGCCCGCAGGAAGACCGCCGGCACCGGCAGCGGTTCCGGCGCGACGCCGGGGTAGGCGAACTGGTCGCGGGCGTCACGGACGGCCGCCTCCAGCCGGCAGGCGGGGTGCAGCCGGGGCGCGGTGCCGACCAGGTCGTAGTCGACGTAGCGCTCGACCGCCGGGGTCCAGTCGGCGAAGGACGGGTGCTGCCGCCACATCGCCCGGTACGACTCCCGGTCCGGGAAGGTCTTCGTCAGCCGGTCGAACGCGGGTCCGACGGTGGCCGAGATCAGCGCCGAGATGGTCTGCTCGTCCGCGCCGGCGTCGAGTCCGGGCGGGGCCGGCAGCAGGGCGCCGCCGTCGACCAGCACCAGCCGCCGGACCAGTTCCGGGTGGGTCCGGGCCAGTTCGACGGCGACGAAGCCGCCCATCGAGTGGCCGAGCAGCACCACCGGGCCGCCGCCGTACGCCTCGATCACCCGGACCAGGTCGGCCGCGTGCCGGGTCATGCCGTACGGGCCGGGCAGGTCCCGGCTGCCGCCGCGCCCGCGCAGGTCGACGGCGACCAGCCGGTGGTCGACACCGAGTCGTTCACCGACCACCGCCCAGGCCAGGTGGGACGAGGTGATCCCGTGCACGGCGAGCAGCAGCGGGCCGTCGCCACCGGTCCCCCACTCCCCGACGGTCAGCTCGCCGCCGTCGACCGGCAAGCTCCGTCGCGCATAGGGCACCCGGCCCGGCTCGTCCGCGACACTCACAGGATCAGGTCCAGCAGGGCGGCGGCGAAGTCGGCCGGGCGCTCGACGTGCGGCGAGTGGCCGCACTCGGGGTAGACGACCTCGCGGTAGGTGCCGCCGGCCGCCGCGTAGCGGTCCAGCACCGCCCGGGTCTGGCCGACCATCGGCTGGGGCGGGCACGCGTCGGCGCCGGGCCAGCCGGGGACCAGGCCGAGCGAGCCGAGGTACGCCAGGTCGAACAGCGAGGTGTCCGAGACGATCACGTCGGTGTCGCCGCGTACCCAGGTGATCGGTGGCTTGACGGGGACGGCGACCAGTTCGTCGGCCACCCGGAAGTGGTTTGGCGCCATGGTGTTGAGCACGCCCCGGCCACCCGGACCGACGCCGGGCCAGGTTTCGGTGGTGGTCGAGTCGCCGGGGTAGTTCGCCTCGCCGATGGCGGTGCTGAGCATGCTGTCGAGCAGCAGGTCCTCGTCGTCGCCGAACGCCGCCGGATCCGCCACGTACGCGGTGCGCATGACGTTGCACGGGCTGGTCGGCGCGTCCTCGCCCCGGTCCTTGGCGGCGATCCGGGCGACGAAGTCGGCGTTGGCCGTGCCGGCCCCGGTGCCGGCGAAGTCGGCGCTGGTCGGGGTGCCGTCCAGGTCCCGGGTGCCGCCGAACCCGTAAGGCGACAGCGGCGACTCCAGCAGTAGCGCGCGGATCCGGTCCGGGTGGTCGACCAGCAGTTGCATGGCGACGCCGGCGCCCATCGAGTGGGCCACCACCACCGGCCGGGCGCCGGGGGTGCCGAACAGACCGGGGGCGTCGAGCAGCGCGGCCACGTCGTCGGAGAAGTCCCGCAGGCCACGGGTGGCGTCCAGCGGCGCGGTCTCGGTCGTGCCGTAGCCGCGCAGGTCGGGTGCGACCACCCGAAGGGTGGGCGGCAGGTGGCGCAGCAGCGGTATCCAGAAGTCGGCGGACGAGCAGTTGCCGTGGATCAGCAGGACCGGGCTGCCGTCCGCCGGCCCGGCGACGAGCACGTTCTGGGTGATGCCCCGGGCGGTGATGTTCACCTGTTCGGTTTCCATCCCCGCGATGGTGCCACCGTACGCGGAACCTTGCAGTGTGGCGTCGCCACATAAGCCGGCCGGAGCGACATGGCGGCCCCACCCGCCCCACCCTGTCGCCCCAAACCGGACAAATCTGCTAGTTCAATACCAGGTACGCCCAGGCCACCCAGCCGGCCAGCACGGCGCCCCCGCCGAAGATCCAGAGCAGCGGCCCGGACCGGCGTCCGGTGGACATCATCTGGGTCGGGGCACCGAGCGCGGCGGCGGCCGGTTGGTCGACGGCCCGCAGCGGCGGTGGCGGGTACGCCTGGGTGTACCGGATAGCGCCGACCGGATCGGTCAGCGCCGCCGACGGGTCGAAGAACCGCAGCTCGACGTTGCCGACCCGGATCCGGTCACCGTCGCGCAGTTCCCTGAACTGGGAGATCCGCTGGTCGTTGTGCCAGGTGCCGTTGGTCGACCCACAGTCGGTCAGTACGGCGCGGCCGTCGGCCAACTCGACCGTCGCATGCCGCCGGCTCACCTTCCGGTCGTCGATCACGATGTCGACGCCCTCCTCGCGGCCGATCCGGCGGGTACCCGGCCGCAACCTGAAGCTCGCCCCCCGCAGCGGGCCGTTGACCACCATCAGCAGTGGCAGCAGATTCAACTCGTCCGACATCGACTCTCCGCACCCGTCCGTCTGCGGCCGGCGTCCCCCCGGGCGCCGGCCACCGCGCCCCCCTTGGCGCACGGCACCAGCCTGACATCGAGCGGCTCCCATCTCCATTACCCGCAGGATGGACTTGTTCGTCCGGTGGGTGAATTCGGGTCACCGGTTCGGTGGGCGGCGGAGCGTACCCGTGAGTAATTTTCAGGTTTAGACTTCCGACATGACGGCTCCGCATGGTCCCGGCGTACCGGTGATCGATCACGGTGAGTTGGTTTCCACCCACCCGGCAACCGGGGCGCAGGTGGGCCGCTTCCCCGTGGCCAGCGCCGAGGACCTGGTCCAACGGGTGTCCCGGGCGCGTACGGCCGCGGCCTGGTGGGCCGGGCTGGACTTCGCCGGGCGTCGGGCGCGACTGCTGCGCTGGCGCGCGCTGCTCGCCCACCGGATCCAGGAACTCGCCGCCCTGATGCAGGCCGAGGGCGGCAAACCGGTCGCGGACGCGATCGTCGAGATCGCCTCGGCCATCGAGCACATCGACTGGGCGGCCCGCAACGCCAAACGGGTGCTCGGCCGCCGCCGGGTCCGCTCGCGGCTGATCGTCGCCGAGTTCGCCGGCAGGCTCGAATACCAGCCGTACGGGGTGATCGGCGTGATCGGCCCGTGGAACTACCCGGTGCTGACCCCGATCGGCTCGACGGCGTACGCGTTGGCCGCCGGCAACGCCGTGCTGCTCAAGCCGAGCGAGTACACCCCGGCGGTCGGGCAGTGGCTGGTCGACAGCTTCGCCGAGGTGGTGCCGGAGCAGCCGGTGCTCCAGTCGGTGCACGGGCTCGGCGACGTCGGGGCCGCGCTCTGCCGGGCCGGGGTGGACAAGGTGGCGTTCACCGGATCCTCCGCGACCGCCCGCAGGGTGATGGCCGCGTGTGCCGAATCGTTGACGCCGGTCCTGCTGGAGGCGGGCGGCAAGGACGCGATGATCGTGGACGCCGACGCCGACCTGGACGCCGCAGCGGACGCGGCGGTCTGGGGTGCGCTGACCAACGCGGGCCAGACCTGTATCGGGATCGAACGGGTCTATGCGGTGGAAGCCATCTACAACGACTTCGTAAGCAGGGTGGTGACGAAGGCCGAGAAGCTCACCGTGGGGCCGGAACCGGAGGCACATCTCGGCCCGATCACCATGCCCGGACAGCTCGACGTGATCCGTCGCCACATCGACGACGCCCTGGCCCGGGGCGGTCGCGCGGTGCTCGGTGGGGCGGACGCGGTGCAGCCCCCGTACGTGCGGCCGACCATCCTGGTGGACGTGCCCGAGGATGCGTTGGCGGTTCGCGAGGAGACCTTCGGACCAACCCTCACCATCAGCCGGGTCGAGGACGCCGACGCCGCCGTGGCCAGGGCAAACGCTGTCCCGTACGGGCTCGGCGGGTCGGTGTTCGGCAAGCGCCGGGCGGTCGAGATCGCCGGTCGGCTGCGCTCCGGGATGGTGGCGGTGAACTCGTCGCTGACCTTCGTCGGTATGTCCACACTGCCCTTCGGCGGGGTGGGCGAGTCCGGCTTCGGGCGGATCCACGGGGACGACGGGCTGCGCGAGTTCGGTCGGGCAAAGGCGATGACCGTACGACGTGGACCGTCGCTGCTGCCCTCGACAACCTTCGAACGCACCCCCGCACAAGTAGCGAAAATCGCAAAAGCCGTCAAACTATTGTACGGTCGGTGACCCTTACACAACCGATCGTGCGCTAGGAATAGGCGTTTTGGAGATACCGACCCAAGCCGACGTACCCCTACATTCCGTCGGGTGGGGATACACGGATTGCGATCTCGCCTGGTCGAGAACGAAGACTCGTTCGCCGCCCGACGTCGTAGCCGACGAGCGGACTGGCTGGTCGAGACGTTCCCTGATCTCGCCCAGATGTCCATCATCGACCTCGGCGGCCGGCTGGAGACGTGGGCACGTGCGTCGGTACGCCCCAAGCACGTACACGTGGTCAACCTGGAGTCACCGCCGCCCGAGGTCCCGTCCTGGGCCGAGGTCGACCACGGCGACGCCTGCGCGCTTCCGGCCAACATCCTGAGCCGCCGGTACGACCTGGTCTTCTCCAACTCGGTGCTGGAACACGTCGGCGGCCACGAACGCCGGGTACGGTTCGCCGAGTCGGTGCACCTGCTCAGTCACGCACACTGGGTGCAGACCCCGTACCGGTACTTCCCGATCGAGCCACACTGGATAGCGCCGGGCATGCAGTTCCTGCCCGTCCGCCTCCGTACGCTGATGGCCCGCAAGTGGCCGCTGGCGCACTCACCGGCCAAGAGCCACGAGGCCGCCATCCGCCAGGTCCTCTGGACCGAGCTGGTCGACCGCTCCCAAATGCGCCACTACTTCCCCCAGTCCCACATCCGGATCGAGCGCCTGGCCACCCTCCCCAAATCCCTCATAGCCATCCTCGGCGCCCCCTGACCCCACCCAGCGCGTTGATCATGAAGTTAGCGACGTTTTCCAGCCCAGATCTCGGCGCTAACTTCATGGTCAACGCGGCCGTCCTCGGCGCGTTACCCGCCCCCGGTGCGGAGCCGCCGGGAGCCGGAGCTCGGGGGGGTTCGGCGCCGGCTGAGGGACTGGACCGGGTGAGGAACTAGAACAGGGTCAGTTCGTCGCGTTCGATGCCGCGCAGGCGGTCGTAGTTGACGGCCACGCAGCGGATGCCACGGTCGTTGGCCAGCACGCGGGCCTGCGGCTTGATCTCCTGGGCGGCGAAGACACCGTGCACCGGGGCGAGCAGCGGGTCGCGGTTGAGCAGTTCGAGGTAGCGGGTCAACTGCTCCACCCCGTCGATGTCGCCGCGCCGCTTCACCTCGACCGCCACGGTGACCGAGGCGCCGTCGCGGCAGAGCAGGTCGACCGGGCCGATGGCGGTCGGGTACTCCCGTCGGATCAGGGTGAAGCCGTCGCCCAGCGTGGTCGGGTTCGCCGCCAGCAACTCCTGTAGGTGCGCCTCGACGCCGTCCTTACGCAGGCCGGGATCGACGCCGAGCTCGTACGACGTGTCCTGGAAGATTTCCTCCAGGGTGATCCGCAGTTCCTCGCCGGCCTTGTTCACCACCCGCCACACGCCGGGTGCCTCTTCCAGCTTGCACGGCGGGCTCATCCAGTTGAGCGGCTTGTACGCCCGGTCGTCGGCATGGATCGACACCGACCCGTCCGCCTTGACCATCAGCAGGCGGGTGGCCAGCGGCAGGTGCGCCGAGAGTCGTCCCACGTAGTCCACCGCGCATCGCGCTATCACCAACCGCACCCGACGAGGGTAGCGGAGAGCCATCCCGCCGCCCGCCGCGCACGCCGACAAGCCGCCGGAAGCCGCCGTAACCGGCCAATCGAGCAGAAGTGGCGCGACGGTGAGATGCTGTCCCCGTGCTGGAAGCCCTCACCGGTACGGGTCTCGCCGCATCGGCCGGCCTGAACGCGTACATCCCGCTGCTGACCATGGGTCTACTGGCCCGGTTCACCGGTCTGATCGACCTGCCCGGCGGTTGGCAGTGGCTGGCCAACGGCTGGGTGTTGGCGATCCTGGCGGTGCTGCTGGCGGTCGAGTTCGTCGCCGACAAGGTGCCGGTGGTCGACCACGTCAACGATCTCGTCCAGACGGTGGTCCGGCCGACCGCCGGTGGCCTGGCATTCAGCGCCGGCTCCAGCTCCGAGACGGTGACGGTCAGCGACCCGGGGAGTTTCTTCTCCTCCAACCAGTGGGTGCCGATAGTGGTCGGGATGGTGGTCGCGTTCGGCGTACACAGCATCAAGTCGGCGGCCCGGCCGCTGATCAACGCCAGTACCGCCGGCTTCGGTGCCCCGGTGGCCAGCACGGTCGAGGACACCACCAGCGTGGTCGTGTCGCTCGTCGCGATCGTCCTGCCGGTGCTGGTGCTGCTCTTCCTGGTCGGCTTCGTGATCCTGGTCCCCTGGACGCTGCATCGCCGACGGGAACGCAACCGCGAACGGGAAGCCGCACGCGCCGCCGGTTTCCGGGTCTGACCCGCCCCAACGGGTGAACCGACCGGGGGTACGCCGGACCGGGCTTTGAACCTTCCTCACCTCTGGAATGATCTGCCGGGTGAGTCGACCCCGGTCCCGTCTGCTGCTCGGCGTCCTGGTGGCGGCGGCCGTCGTCGGCACCGCCACCTCCGCCGTCGGGCTGACCATGACCCTGTCGCCCCCGGACCGCGCGTCGAGCTTCACCGACCCGTCGGCCGGCGGCAGCCACGCGCTCGGCCCGGCCGGCACACCGACCGCTCCCGCCGCCGTCACCCCCACGAACCCCGCAACCCGCGCGCCGGGCGGGACCGTCCCCGGCGCCACGCGGGCGGGCACCAGGCCACCGGTGGTCGACAACGGACCGCGTACGGGCAACCGGGTGGCCCTGACCTTCGACGCCGACATGACCGACGGCATGCTCTACAGCCTGCGTACGGGCAGGGTGAAGTCGTACGCCAACCTGCGCATCATCGACCTGCTGGAACGGGAACGGTTGCCGGCCACCTTCTTCCTGACCGGCAAGTGGGTCGAGCGCTACCCCGACCTGACCCGTCGACTGGCCGGCAATCCCCGCTTCGAGCTGGCCAACCACACGTACGGGCACCTGGCGTTCACCGGGGACTGCTACGACCTGCCCCGGGTGCCGGCCAACAGCATGACCGAGGACGTGGCGAAGACGTTCCGGGTGATCGAGCCGTACGGCGGCCGGCAGACCCGCTACTTCCGCTTTCCCGGACTGTGCCACGACCCGGCGGCCCTGGCCGCGCTCGCCCCGCTCGGCCTGACCGTGGTCGACGGGGACGTGGTCAGCGGTGACCCGTTCGCCACCGCCTGGCAGCCGATCGTCAGGGCGGTGCTCGACCAGGTACGCCCCGGCTCGGTGGTGATCATGCACGTGACCGAGGCGAACGCCGCGATGACCGACGAGGCGCTGCCGCACATTCTCGCCGGTCTGGCCGACCGTGGCCTGGTCCCGGCGACCCTCTCCGAGGTACTGGGCGGATCTTGACCGGCCCCCGCCACCACCGGGTAGCGTGACGCCTCGCCCGGCGAGCGCGCCGGGGCGGCCGGCGGGAGGCACCGAAGATGACCACGGCACCGCAGGCGTACCTGCACTCGCTGTCGGAGCGGTTGACCGCCGACGGCTGTTCGGTCACCCGCGAGGACTGGGGCGGGATGCCGGTCCTGGTCGGCCGCCGGTCGGACTTCCGGCTCCAGTGGCTGGCCACCAAGCTGCACCTGATCACGATCGCCGCGGACGTCTCCAGCGTCGACGCGGGCAGCATCGCCGCGTTCACCAGCCACGCCATGGAGTACGCCAAGCGCGGCGTGACCCGTGGCGCGCAGGTCGGTGTCGCCGCCTTCCCCACCCTGATCAGCGACCGCGTGGACCCGTCCGCGAGCCAGTGGGCGGGCCGGCGGCAGCGCAACCAGTTCGCCTGCATGGGACGGCCGGTGGTGGTCGACACCGCCCGTGGCACCGCCACCGCCTTCCGGGGCACCTCTCCCCTCGGCCTGGTCTACTCGGCCCACCTGCGCCGCAAGCTCGGCCTCTACTTCCCCCCGACCCCGCTCGGATAGCCGCCCACCGGGACCCCAGGTGCCCACCGTCCGTCACCGGCGCGCATAGTGTTCGGCATGAGTGACCAGCTCGCGATCTCCGTACGGGGGTTGCGCAAGTCGTACGGCGAGCACGTCGCCGTCGCCGGTCTCGACCTGTCGGTACGGGCCGGTGAGGTGTTCGCCCTGCTCGGCCCGAACGGCGCCGGCAAGACGACGACGGTGGAGATCCTGGAGGGCTTTCGGCGGCGCGACGGTGGCGAGGTCAGCGTGCTCGGCGTCGACCCGAACACCGCCGGTCGGGACTGGCGGTCCCGGGTCGGCATAGTGCTCCAGGGAACCGGCGAGTTCGACGACCTGACCGTGGGCGAGGTGGTCGACCATTTCGCTGCCTTCTACCCCAACCCGGACAAACCACACCAGGTGATCGGCCGGGTCGGCCTCACCGACAAGACCCGCGCCCGTACGCACACCCTCTCCGGCGGCCAGAAGCGGCGACTCGACGTGGCCCTCGGCATCATCGGCCGACCCGAACTCCTCTTCCTGGACGAGCCGACGACCGGCTTCGACCCCGAGGCGCGGCGCGAGTTCTGGGAGCTGATCCGCGACCTGGCCGCCGCCGGCACCACCATCGTGCTGACCACCCACTACCTGGACGAGGCGGAGTCACTCGCCGACCGGGTCGGTGTGATCACCGCCGGCCAACTCGTGGAGGTGTCCACCCCGGCCGAGCTGGGCAACCGGCAGCAGGCACTGCCGGTGGTCTCCTGGCGTACCCCGGACGGGACGCCGCAGCGGGCGGAGAGCGCGACGCCGACGGCCCTGATCGCCGAGTTGGCCGCGCGGTACGGCGGCGAGGTGCCCGGCCTCACCGTGGCCCGCCCGACCCTGGAAGACGTCTACCTGCGGATGATCGGACACTGATGAGTGCCACCACGGAAGCCGCCCCGGTAGCGGTGTCCCGCCGGACCGGCCCGCTCGAACTCGGTCTGCGTCAGGGACGACTCGAACTGCGACAGTTCCTGCGCAGCCGCGAGTCGGTGGTCTTTACCATGCTCTTCCCGGTCGTCCTGATCCTGATCTTCGCGTCGATCTTCAAGGGCGAGATCGGCGGCGGCGTCAAGTTCACCCAGTATTTCGTCACCGGCATGATCGCCACCGGCCTGCTCACCGTCGGCTTCCAGAGCCTCGCGATCCAGATCCCGATCGAACGCGACCGAGGCGTCCTCAAGCGCCTGCGCGGCACCCCGATGCCGAAGTGGGTCTACTTCGCCGGCAAGACCGTCATGGTCGCCGTGATCGGCGTCGCCGAAACGGTCCTGCTGCTCGCCGTCGCCGTACTGCTGTTCGACCTCAGGCTGCCGGACACCGCGACCAAGTGGTTCACCTTCGGCTGGGTCTCCGCGCTCGGCATCACCGCCTGCACCCTGTGCGGCATCGCCTTCTCGTCGCTGGCCCGCAGCGGCCGCAGCGCACCCAGCACGGTCACCCCGGTCGCCCTGATCCTCCAGTTCATCTCCGGCGTCTTCTTCGTCTTCACCGACCTGCCCACCTGGATGCAGCAGGTCGCGGCGATCTTCCCGCTCAAGTGGATGTGCCAGGGGCTGCGCTCGGTGTTCCTACCCGCCTCGTTCGGCGCCCAGGAGCCCGCCGGCTCGTACGAGTTGGGCCGGGTCGCCCTGGTCCTGGGCGTCTGGTGCGTCATCGGGCTGGTCCTCTGCCTGCGCACCTTCCGCTGGACCAGCCGACGCGACGGGTGACTCAGTACGAGTAGAAGCCCTGCCCGGTCTTGCGGCCCAGTTCACCGGCGGTGACCATGCGCTGGAGCAACTCGGGCGGAAAGAACTTCGTGTCGCCGGTGTCGGTGTAGATGTTCTGGGTGGCGTGCAGCAGCACGTCGGCACCGGTCAGGTCGGTGGTGGCGAGCGGGCCCATGGCGTGCCCGAAGCCGAGCTTGCAGGCGGTGTCGAGGTCCTCGGCGGAGACGACGCCGGACTCGACGAGCTTGACGGCCTCCATCACCAGGGCCGTGATGAGGCGGGTGGTGACGAAGCCGGCGATGTCCCGGTTCACCACCACGCAGGTCTTGCCGATTTCCTCGGCGAAGGCGCGGACGGTGGCCAGCGTCTCGTCGCTGGTCTTGAAGCCGCGTACGAGTTCGCAGAGCTGCATCATCGGGACCGGCGAGAAGAAGTGGGTGCCGACCACCGACTCCGGCCGGTCGGTCACCGCGGCGATCTGGGTGACCGGGATCGCGGAGGTGTTGGTCGCGAGGACCGCGTCCGGCCGGCAGATCCGGTCCAGCTCGCGGAACACCTCCTGCTTGAGTTCCAGCCGCTCGAACACCGCCTCGACCACCAGGTCGGCGTCGGCCGCCGCGTCCAACTCGGTGGTCGGGGTGATCCGGGCGAGGGTCGCGTCGACCTCGCCGGCCTCGATCCTGCCCTTGCTGGCGAACCTCTCCAGCGAGCCACGGATGCCGTCCAGTCCGCGCCGGGTCGCCGCGTCGTCCAGGTCGCGGAGCGTCACCTGCCAACCTGCCAGCGCCGCCACCTGTGCGATGCCCGAACCCATCAGTCCGGCCCCGATGA
Source organism: Micromonospora sp. NBC_01699 (assembly GCF_036250065.1). Taxonomy (NCBI): domain Bacteria; kingdom Bacillati; phylum Actinomycetota; class Actinomycetes; order Micromonosporales; family Micromonosporaceae; genus Micromonospora; species Micromonospora sp. NBC_01699. The sequence continues at coordinate 6,870,386 of NZ_CP109199.1, forward strand.
CCGCGAGTCGACCCGCCATCCGCCCATCTCCCTACCTGGTACGCCTGTACGTCACCGCACTCTATCCGCCCAACTGAACGCCCCTTCAGGCGACGCGGTGCAGGCGGCGCTGGAAAGGTGACGCTGGAAGGGTGACGCTGGAAGGCTGACGCTGGACAGGCGGTGGACAGGCGGCGGCGGGACAGGCGGCGGGGCGAGCGCGGCGGAACGGGCGGCCGATCTCAGAGCGAAAAGTTCTGCTCCACCGGGGCGGAGGCGCGTTCCACCTCGACGCCGAGCGCACGCAGGTCGGCCACGAAGTCCGGGTAGCCCCGGTCGACGTGGTGCACGTGCGATATCTCGGTCACCCCGTCGGCACAGAGGCCGGCGATCACCAGCCCGGCGCCGGCCCGGATGTCGGTGGCCCGGACCGGGGCACTGGACAGGCGCTCCCGCCCCCGGACCACGGCGTGGTGCCCATCGGTTTTGATGTCGGCACCGAGCCGGGCCATCTCGTTCACGAACATGAACCGACCGTCGAAGATGTTCTCGGTGATCAACGAGGCCCCCTCGCTGACCGAGGCCATCCCGATCGCCATCGGCAGCAGGTCGGTGGCGAAGCCGGGAAACGGCAGGGTGACCACGTCAACCGCGGTGGGCCGGCGGTCCATCCGTACCCGGAACGCGTCGGTGCGGGTCTCGACCAGGCCGCCGGCGGAGACCACCTTGTCCAGCGCGATCTCCAGGAAGCTCGGGCTGGCACCGGTCACGGTCACGTCGCCCCGGGTCATCGCCGCCGCGAAGGCCCAGGTCCCGGCGACGATCCGGTCGCCGACCGTACGGTGCCGCACCGGCCGCAACTCGCGTACGCCCTCGATCCGGATGGTGGAGGTGCCGGCCCCCTCGATCCGGGCACCCATCGCCGAGAGCATCGTGCAGATGTCGACGATCTCCGGCTCGCGGGCCGCGTTGTCGATCTCCGTGACGCCCTTGGCCAGCACCGCCGCCATGACCAGGTTCTCGGTCGCGCCGACGCTGGGGAAGTCCAGCCAGATGGTGGCACCGTGCAGCCCGTTGCGCGCCGAGGCGATCACGAAGCCGTGCGAGCCGGAGATCTCGGCGCCCATCCGGGCCAGGCCCGAGACGTGCATGTCCAGCCCCCGGGAGCCGATCGCGTCGCCACCGGGATGGGCCACCCGGACGTAGCCGCGCCGGGCCAGCAACGGGCCGAGTACGCAGATCGACGCGCGCAGCCGCCGTACCAGGTCGTAGTCGGCGTCGGTGCCCGGTTCCGCCGGCACGTCGATGGTGACCGTCCGGGCCCGGCCGGGCAGGGCGCCGAGGTCGACCGCCGCCTGGGCCTCGCCGCTCGCGGTCGAGGCGACGTCGCGGACCGGGCCGCCGCCGTCCACCGGCGGCACCTCCACCGGTACGCCGTCCGCCACCCCGACCACCGGGATGCCCTCGATGGTGCCGGTCGACGCGCCGTTGTCCTCGCCGAACGAGACCTCACAGCCGAGCCGGCGCAGCACCTCGCCCATGATCGCGATATCGGTGATCCGGGGCACGTTGGTGATCACGCTGCGGCCGGGCGCCAGCAGCGCCACCGCCATCAGCTTGAGCGCGGAGTTCTTCGCCCCGACGACGTGCACCTCACCGACGAGCCGGGCACCGCCGCTGACCCTGATCACGTCCACGTCGGCCATCGTAGGGTCGGCCGCCACGTCGGCGGTCACACCGCTCACACCGGTCCCCCCGGCCGACCAACCGCTGGGCGCGACCCCGTCCGGGTCGGCTCCGCCACCGGTCGCCGTCTGGGTGGGCGGCTCGCCGTCGGACCTCCGTACGCTGTCCGTCATGGCTGTTCACCTCACCCGCATCTACACCAGGACCGGCGACGCCGGCCAGACCAGGTTGAGCAACAACGAACAGGTCGGGAAGACCGACCCACGGATCGCCGCGTACGCGGACGTGGACGAGTGCAACGCCGCGATCGGGGTGGCCCTCGCGCTCGGCCAACTCGACGACGGGTTGCGTACGGTCCTCGCCGCGATCCAGAACGATCTCTTCGACGTCGGCGCCGATCTCGCCACGCCGGTCGAGCCGGATCCGGCGTACCCGCCGTTGCGAGTGACCGAGGAGTACGTGACCCGGTTGGAGGGCTGGTGCGACGAGTACAACGCGGAACTGGCCAAGCTCGACTCCTTCATCCTGCCCGGCGGCACCGCGGGGGCGGCGCTGTTGCACGTCGCACGCACGGTGGCCCGGCGCGCCGAACGGGCCGCCTGGGCACTGGTGAACCACGATCAGGAACGAACCAGCATCCTTCCGGCAAAGTATCTCAATCGGCTGTCGGATCTGCTGTTCATCCTGGCAAGAACGGCCAATCCCGACGGCGATGTGCTATGGGTACCCGGCGGCCGAAAGTGACGCTCGACCGAGCCTGATCACCGCCCGGAGATGACGCTCGGCCGAGTCTGATCATCACGACGAGCGGTTCCGTTCCTTACGGCGGCGGGCCCAGACCACCGCGCCGGCCAGCGCGCCAACCGCCAGCACCAGCACCGCGACCGTGCCGATCACCCCGCTCATCCGCAGGTACGACGCCCCGGCGAGATAGCCGATCAGAAAGATGCCGGGCACCCAGACCAGCACCGCCGCGGCGTCGTACACCGCGAACCGTCGGTACGGCAGGCCTGCCACCGCCGCCACCCGGGGCACCAGGGTCCGCACGTACGGCGTCCACCGGCCGAGCACGATCGCCGAGCCACCCCCGGTCGTCAGCAGCCGCTCCGCCCGTTCCCACCGGTCGGCGTCGATCCGGCGGCCGAACCGCCCCCGCCGCAGCCGGGGACCGACCAGCCGCCCTTCGAGGAAGGCGACGTGGTCACCGAGCATCGCCGCCACGCTGGTCACCGCGAGCGCGGTCGGCACGTCGAGGTCACCGGCGCGGGCCAGGAAGCCCACGGTCAGCATGGTGGTGGCCGCCGGCAGCACCATGCCGACCAGGATCCCGACCTCGGCGGTCAGCACCACCGCCGCGGACAGATAGAACCAACCGGTCGGCAGACGAGTGAGCCAGTCGACGAACACCACAAAGATCTCCATCCGACCACCGTGGCTCGCGCCGACGGCGCCCGGCGCCCTCCACCCAGCCGCCCCACCTCCTCCATCTAGCCGCCCCTCCCCTCCTCTCCCCTCCCTCTCCCCTCCTCTCCCCCTCCACTCCTCTCCCCCTCCACTCCTCGACGATCTTGCACTTTTGGCGCCCGGATTAGGGCACTCGTCCGGATTTACTCCCGACCACAAGTGCAAGATCGGCGCCGTGAGGGGGTGGGGGGTGGGGGTCAGGGGTTGGGGTTGGGGTTGGGGTTGGGGTTGGGGTTGGGCGGTGCTGGGGCGATCGGGTTGAAGTTATGGTCGACGAGTCCGAGGCGGTGTGCCACCACTGCTGCCTGCACTCGGTTGCGGAGGTTGAGCTTTTCCATGGCGGCCGAGACGTGGGTCTTGACGGTGGTGATGCCCAGGTGCAGCCGCGCGGCGATCTCGCCGTTCGACAGGCCGGCGCCGACCAGGGCCAGCACCTCGCGTTCCCGGCCGCTGAGCAACCGCCGGGGCGAACGGAGGTCGTCGGTCTCGCGCCGCGCCTCCCGGTCGTGCGCGGCCAGCGCCCGGCCCACGATCCGAGCCAGCACCGGCGGCGCGAGCAGCGGTTCACCCCGGGCGGCCCGGAGCACCGCGTCGACCAGATCCTCCGGAGCACCGTCCTTGACCAGGTAACCGATCGCACCGGCACCGAGCGCACCGTAGATGTTGGCGTCGTCGGCGAACGTGGTCAGCACCAGCACCCGGCTGGCGGGATGGTGGTCGAGTATCCGGCGGGTCGCCTCGATCCCGTCCATCCGGGGCATCCGCAGGTCCATCAGGACCACGTCCGGGCGCAGTCGCTCGGCCAGGCGTACGGCCTCATGCCCGTCGCCGGCCTCGCCGACAATGTCGAACCCGCCGGCCGTACGCAGCAACAGGGTGACGCCGGCGCGGACCAGCGCCTGGTCGTCCACCACGAGTACGCGGATCACCGGTCCCCCTGATCGGACACTTCACGCGCTACCGGAACGTCGGACACTTCACGCGCTACCGGAGCGTTGGGCACTTCACGCGTTACCGGAGCGTCGGGCACTTCACCGGCTCCCGGAACGGTGGGCCGGCCGTTCACGGGTGTTCCCGGATCGGTAGCCGGGCAGCCAGGCGCCAGCCGCCCACGCCGTTCGGACCGGCGGTCATCCGGCCGCCGAGCAGGTCGACCCGCTCCCGCATCCCGGCCAGACCGTGTCCGGACGGCGGCAGCGCCGACCGGCCCGGTTGCGCCCGCTCGGAGCCGCTGTCGAGCACCTCCACCAGCAGCGCGCCGCGATCGGTGTGCAGGCGCACCGAGACGGTGGCACCGGCGCCGGCGTGCTTGAGGCTGTTGGTCAACCCCTCCTGGACCAACCGGGCGGCGGTCGTACGCACCACCAGCGGCGCGGTCGCCACCGGCTCGGCGACGTCGAGCCGTACGGTCATCCCGGCCGCCCGGATCCGCTGTACGGCCTCGCCGAGCACCTGCTCGGGCTCGACCAGTACGGCGTCCGACTCGACCGCCTCCGGGTCGCGCAGCACCTCCAGCAGCTCACGCAGCTCGTCGAGCGCCCGGCCGGCGGTGGCGCGCAGTTCACCCAGGGCCTGCACCGCCTCGTCCACCCCGCCGGTGTGCCGGGCCGCGTACTGGGCGGAACCGGCCCGGAGCGCGATCGCGCTGACGTGGTGGGCGACGATGTCGTGCAGGTCGCGGGCGATGCTGGTGCGCTCGGCGAGGCGGGCGGCGCGGGTCTCCACCGCCCGCCGGGCTTCCATCTCGCGGGCCCGTTCCTCGGCGACCTGGGCCGCCCGGCGCTGCCCGCGCAGGTACCGGCCGAACGCGATCGGCGCGGCCACGAGGGCGGCGATGGCGAGCACCCGTACGACGGCCTGGCGGCCGAGCAGCAGTTGCTGGGTGCCGGGGTCGATCACGTCGACCAGGGTCGCCGCGAAGGAGAGCACGAACGCCAGCCCGGTCCCCGGCCAGCGCTCGTGGTACGCCACCACGGCGAGCCCGATGGCCAGCCCGATCTGCGCGATGCCGCTGTTCGTCGGCGCCAGGCGGTCGGTCACCACGAGCAGCACGCACTCGACCAGCAGGACCGGCCACGGCCAGCGTCGTACCCCGGCCAGGATCACCCCGGCGGCGGTCGCCAGGCCAACGGCCACCGGTACGTCGCCGCTGTCCGCCCAGCCGAGCAGGCCGTTGGTCAGTCCGAGGGCGACGCCGACGAGGCCGAGCAGCACGTCCACGCGCCATGGCCGGCTCATCCCCATCCGGCAACCATACGTAGTCGGACTTTCCCGACCGTCCTGCCTCCGGTCGGGGCGGGTCCTCCGAGTGGCCGAAGATCGGGCCATCCGGACGACGGGCAGCGAACGGCGATCGCCTATTTTGGGGGCCGTGGCCAATGAGAAATTAACGTTCCTGACCCAGTTTGTCCGCCAGCCGATGTCGGTCGGCGCGGTCTACCCCAGCGGGCCGGCCCTGGCCGGGAAGATCACTGCTCCGGTCCCGCGCACCGGTGACCCGGTGGTGGTCGAGCTCGGACCGGGTACCGGTGCCTTCACCGGCGAGATCCAGCGTCGGCTGGGCGGCCGGGGCCACCAGATCGCGATCGAGATCAACGACGAGTTCGCCGGAGCGCTCAGCCGGCGCTACCCCACCGTCGACGTGATCTCGGCCGACGCCAGGAACCTGCGGGACCTGCTGGCGTCCCGTGGGCACGAACAGGCCGACGTGATCGTCAGCGGGCTGCCCTGGGCCGCGTTCTCCGGCGACCTCCAGCACTCGCTGCTCGACGCGGTCGCCGACGGCCTGAGCGCCGACGGGGCGTTCACGACGTTCGCGTACCTCTTCGCCATCTGGACCCCGCCGGCCGCCCGGTTGCGCACCGCGCTCCGGTCCCGGTTCGAGGAGGTCACCCTGGGCCGTACGGTCTGGGCGAACCTGCCCCCGGCGCTGGTCTACCACTGCCGGCGGCCGATCCGCAGCCGCTCGTTCGACCCGGCACTGGCCGCGCTGGGCGGCGGTACGGGCGACGCCACCGACTGACCGGACCGCTCGCACCCGGTACGACACACGCCCGGCCCCGGTGTACGGGGTCGGGCGTTTCGGTTGCCGCGGGTGCCGCCGTCCGGGCCGGCCGACGGTCCGTCAGGCCGCCGGCCAGTCGTGGGCCCCCAGACGCGGCGAGACCGCCCCGGGCGGGGCGGCCTCAAGCCAGGAAAGGAACCCGGTCACCGTGGACTGCGCCATCGCGATCTCCACCGGTGCCTGGTGGCTGGTACAGCGCAGGATCACCCAGTCGGCCGGCATGGAGAGCTGTTCCTGGCCCTCCGGCAGCCGGCGACGCTCCACCGCGAGCCCGCGACGGGCGAGCACCCGCTTGGGCCGGATGGCAAAGCTGAACATCCGGTACCAGCGCAGTTCGTCGTCGGTGAACCGGCCGAAACCCGGCGACCAGCCCCGGCCATCGAGCATCGTCGACACCCGTACGCTGAGCCGGATGATGCCGCCCGAGCGGGTCACCAGGGCACGCCGGACGAAGAGCACCAACAGGCCGGCGAGCACGACCAGTACGCCGACCCCGATCCACCCCAGAACCCGCACCGACGTGCCGGGTCAGCGCGTCGAAGCGGCGGTAACCGGGGTGGCGCTCTCGGCGAGGACGGTGACGCCCGAGCCGGTCACCGAGAGGAAGCCACCGGCCACCTCGAAGGTGATCTGCTCACCGCCGGCAAGCTTGATCCGGACCTGGCCGGGCTCCGCGAGCTGTCCCAGCAGCGGTGCGTGACCGGGCAGCACCCCGAGTTCGCCCTCGGTCGTCCGCGCGACGACCATTTCGGCGTCACCGGACCAGACCCGCTCCTCGACGGCTACGAGCTCGACGTGTAGCTGATTTGCCACGCTGTCTCCTTGTACGGCGACGGATTGTACTGCGACGGGATGCAACCGAGTCTAGTCGCGCACCCGCCCCGTTCCCACGGCGGGTGGCGAGAAGCACCGCCCGGCTACTTGTCCGTGTTGATCAGGTCGGGGTGGGCGGCCACGAACGTGTCGAGCGTGTCGGCCTGTACGGACGCGAAGAAGTCCGGGGCCGGGGCCTTCAACTGCTCGCCCTGGTAGTTGCTGGCCGTGCCGACCGGGGAATGCGGCAGCTTGATCAGTGTCATCGAGTCGGCCCGCAGGTCACGCAGGGCGAAGGCCCAGTCGGCGACACTGTGCCCGCGACCACTGAAGATCAGGGACTGACCGGCCGCGCGCAGCACCGCGTCGAGCTTGAGCGGGTTGGTCACCACGTCCCGGCTGAGCGCCTGGCTGGCCATCGCCCGGATGAACTGCTGCTGGTGTCGCTGCCGCCCGTAGTCGCCGTCCACCAGCGTCTTGCGCTGGCGTACGTAGTCCAGCGCCTGCCAGCCGTTGAGGTGGGTCTGGCCCTTCTTGTACTCGCGCTGCGGCCCGATGTAGCCCTCGCCGTTCGGGTTGCCCGGCCGGGGGGTGCCGTCCGGCCGGAGGTGCTCGGACTTGGTGTCGGCGTCGATGTACATGTCGACGCCGCCCATCGCGTCGACGATCTTCTTGAAGCCGCCAAAGTTGAGGATCGCGCCCGCGTCGAACCGCTTGATGCCGGTGTAGTTACTGATAGTGGTTTGCAGCAGCTCGAAGCCCTTGGCCGCGTCCGGATTCTTGCCGGGCACCAGGCTGCCGTGGGACATGGCCGCGTTGAGCCGGTCGTTGCCGCCGGCGTAGTTCGCCTCGGGGAAGGCGGGGATGTCCACCCGCAGGTCGCGGGGCATCGAGAAGAGGTAGGCCCGGTCCATCCCGGCCGGCACGTGCAGAATCATGATCGAGTCGGCCAGCGGCGGGGTGGACGGCTGCCGGGGATCGATGCCGACCAGCAGGATGTTGATCGGGCCCTTGATGTCGGAGACCTTGGGCGGCGGGCTGCCGGGGCCCTCGTCGCCGAAGAGGTCGGCACTGGCCACCGCACCCTGGTAGCGGGAGAGCAACGCCTCGAACCCGACCAGTACGACCCCGCTGAGGACTATCAGCACGGTGCCGAAGATCGTGCAGATTCGCGCCCAGCGCGGCACCGCCGACGTCTTCCTGCGCCTGCCGTGCGTGGTCGGCGTACCGAGGTCGGTCACCAGGCATCTCCCATCGTCGCGCCCCGACGGATTGCGGGCACCCCCGGGCGGGGGCACGGACGTTGCAGAGCGTAGCGCCGGTTTCTGGGCAAACCCCCGGAAGATCAACTCGGCCGGACCCGCTGCCCGGCCCACGGAGAAGGGACCGGGTCGGCGGTCAGCCGGCCCGGTCCCTTTCGTGGTACGGAAAAACTAGTCCTTCATCAGCTCGCGTGCGTTGCGCTCCAGGTCGTCCAGGCCACCGCACATGAAGAACGCCTGCTCGGGGAAGTGGTCGAACTCACCCTCGCTGATCTTCTTGAACGCCTCGACGGTGTCCTTGACCGGCACGTACGAACCCTTGATGCCGGTGAAGACCTCCGCCGCGAAGGTGTTCTGCGACAGGAAGCGCTCGATCCGGCGGGCCCGCCCGACGGTGATCTTGTCTTCCTCGGAGAGCTCCTCGATACCGAGGATGGCGATGATGTCTTGCAGGTCCTTGTAGCGCTGCAAGATCCGCTTCACCTCGGAGGCGACGGTGTAGTGCTCCAGACCGACGTACTCCGGCGCGAGGATCCGCGAGGAGGACGCCAGCGGGTCCACCGCGGGGTAGATGCCCTTGTCGGAGATCGACCGCTCCAGGTTGGTGGTCGCGTCCAGGTGGGCGAAGGTGGTCGCCGGTGCCGGGTCGGTGTAGTCGTCGGCGGGCACGTAGATCGCCTGCATCGAGGTGATCGCCTGCCCCCGGACCGACGTGATCCGCTCCTGCAACTCACCCATCTCGTCGGCGAGCGTCGGCTGGTAACCCACGGCGCTCGGCATCCGGCCCAGCAGGGTGGACACCTCCGAGCCGGCCTGGGTGAACCGGAAGATGTTGTCGATGAACAGCAACACCTCCTGCTTCTGCACGTCCCGGAAGTACTCCGCCATGGTCAGCGCGGAGAGGGCGACCCGCAGACGGGTGCCCGGCGGCTCGTCCATCTGGCCGTAGACCAGGGCGGTCTTCTCGATAACCCCGGACTCGGTCATCTCGTGGATGAGGTCGTTGCCCTCGCGGGTACGCTCCCCCACCCCGGCGAACACCGAGGTACCACCGAAGTTGTTCGCCACCCGGATGATCATTTCCTGGATCAGCACGGTCTTGCCCACACCCGCGCCGCCGAACAGGCCGATCTTGCCACCCTTGACGTACGGGGCGAGCAGGTCGAGAACCTTGATGCCGGTCTCCAGCATCTCGGTCTTCGGCTCCAGGTCGGCGAAGGCCGGGGCCTTCCGGTGGATACCCCACCGGTCGGAGACCTGAAGCTTCTCGCCCTCCTTGAGGTTGAGGCACTCGCCGATCGCGTTGAACACGTGACCCTTGGTGCCGTCACCCACCGGCACCATGATCGGGTTGCCGGTGTCCCGCACCTCGGCGCCGCGGACCATGCCATCGGTCGGCTGCATCGAGATGGCCCGGATCATGTTGTCACCCAGGTGCTGGGCGACCTCCAGGGTCAGCGTCTTCTCTCCACCGGAGAGCGAGACGGTGACGTTGAGGGCATTGAAGATTTCCGGCATCGAGTCGCGCGGGAACTCGGCGTCGACGACCGGGCCGATGACCCGTACCACCCGACCGGTGGCGGTCTTCGTCTCTACTGGTGCAGTCATCACACTTCACTTCCCGACGCGGCCAGCGCGTTCGCGCCGCCGACGATCTCACTGATCTCCTGGGTGATCCCGGCCTGGCGGGCCGAGTTCATCTCACGCGTGTATCTGTCGATCATGTCCTCGGCGTTGTCGGTCGCGCTCTTCATCGCGCGCCGGCGTGCCGCCGACTCACTCGCCGCCGATTCGATCAACGCCGCGTAGATCCGGGTGTTGATGTACTTCGGCAGCAGCGCGTCGAGCAGCGCCTCGGCTTCCGGCTCGAACTCGTACGCCGGCAGCAGGCCCTCGGACCGCGGACGGTCCTCGACCTCCATCGGACCAATGATCTTGGTAACCGGGTTCTGCGTCATCAACGACTTGAACTCGGTGTAGACGATGTGCAACTCGTCCACACCCAGCACGCCGTCGATGCCGCCGCTACCGCCCTCGTCGTCCGCGCCGTGACCGAACGCCTTGATCAGCGTCTCGCCCACCTCGCGGGCGTCCGCGAACGACGGCTGCTCCGAGAACCCGGTCCAGCTCGCCTCGATCGGCCGGTTGCGGAACCGGTAGAAGGTGACGCCCTTACGGCCGATGACGTAGAGCACCGGCTCCTTGCCCTCGTCCCGCAGCCGAGCTATGAGCGACTCGGCCATCTTGATCGCGTTGGAGCTGTAACCGCCGGCCAGGCCGCGGTCACTGGTGACCACCACGACCCCGGCCCGCCGTACCCGCGAACGGGCGGTGAGCAGCGGGTGGTCGATCGCCGCGTTGGACGCCAGCGCGGTGAGCACACCGGTGATGGCCTGGGCGTACGGCAGGGACGCCGCGACCCGGGCCTGGGCCTTGGCGATCCGGCTCGTCGCCACGAGCTCCATCGCCTTGGTGATCTTCTTCATCGACTTCGCCGAGCGGATTCGTTGACGAAGAACGCGAACCTGGGCCGCCATTGGTCAGCCCTACTTCTCTACCGCAGCGTCAGTCCCGCCATCCCGGTACCGGGTCACGGTCTCGCGGTTCTCGTCGCCTTCGAGCGGCTCGGCCGCGGCGTCGTTGACCTTCACCTCGTCCTGCTTACCCAGGAACTGGGCCTTGAACCGGCTGATCGCCTCGTCCAGCGCCGCCGGCTCGTCGGAGCCCCAGTTGAAGGCCGCGATCGAATCCAGCGTCGACTTGTAGTTGTGCCGCAGGAACTCAAGGAACTCGTTCTCGAACCGGCGGACGTCGGCCACCGCGATGTCGTCGAGCTTGCCCTCGGTGCCGGCCCAGACCGACACCACCTGCTCCTCGACCGCGAACGGCGAGTAGTTCGGCTGCTTGAGCAGCTCGACCAGGCGGGCACCGCGGTCGAGCTGGTTGCGGGAGGCCTTGTCCAGGTCGGAGGCGAAGGCGGCGAACGCCTCCAGCTCGCGGTACTGGGCCAGGTCCAGCCGGAGCCGGCCGGCGACCTTCTTCATCGGCTTGACCTGCGCCGCGCCACCGACCCGGGAGACCGAGGTACCGACGTTGATCGCCGGCCGGACACCCTGGTTGAACAGCTCGCCCTCAAGGAAGATCTGTCCGTCGGTGATCGAGATGACGTTGGTCGGGATGAACGCCGAGATGTCGTTGCCCTTGGTCTCGATGATCGGCAGACCGGTCATCGAGCCGCCGCCCAGCTCGTCGGAGAGCTTGGCGCAGCGCTCCAGCAGGCGGGAGTGCAGGTAGAAGACGTCACCCGGGTACGCCTCGCGGCCCGGCGGGCGGCGCAGCAGCAGCGACACGGCGCGGTACGCCTCGGCCTGCTTGGTGAGGTCGTCGAAGACGATCAGGACGTGCTTGCCGCCGTACATCCAGTGCTGCCCGATGGACGAGCCGGCGTACGGGGCGATGTACTTGAAGCCGGCCGGGTCGGAGGCGGGCGAGGCGACGATGGTGGTGTACTCCATCGCGCCCTGCTCCTCCAGCAGGCCCTTCACCGAGGCGATGGTGGAGGCCTTCTGGCCGATCGCCACGTAGATGCAGCGGACCTGCTTGGCCGGGTCACCCGACCGCCAGTTGTCCCGCTGGTTCAGGATCGTGTCGATCGCGACCGTGGTCTTGCCGGTCTTCCGGTCACCGATGATCAGCTGACGCTGACCCCGGCCGATCGCGGTCATCGCGTCGATGGCCTTGATGCCGGTCTGTAGCGCCTCGGTGACACCCTGTCGGGCCATGACGTTCGGCGCCTGCAACTCAAGCTCGCGAAAGCCCTCGTTGGCGATCTCACCGAGACCGTCGATCGGGGCACCGAGCGCGTTCACCACGCGGCCCAGGAAGGCGTCGCCGACCGGAACGGACAGCACCCGGCCGGTGCGCTTGACACGCTGGCCCTCCTCGATGCCGGCGTAGTCGCCGAGCACCACGGTGCCGATCTCCCGGACGTCGAGGTTCAGCGCCACGCCGAGCGTGCCGTCCTCGAACTCCAGCAGCTCGTTGGCCATCGTCGAGGGCAGTCCCTCGATGTGCGCGATGCCGTCACCGGCGTCGGCGACAGCGCCGACCTCCTCGCGGGAGATGTCGGGCGAATAGGAGGAGACGTAGCGCTCCAGGGCGCCGCGGATCTCCTCCGACGAGATGGTCAGCTCGGCCATCCTCTGCTTCCTCTATTCAGGGCCCGGAGTTAACTCAGAGCGGCAGGCTAAGTACGGCGTAGTTCGTTCAGCGCTTGGTCAGCGCGTTACGGGTTTCGGTGAGTCGGCGCAGGATGGTGCCGTCGTAGAGATCGGCACCGACCTGGACGCTCAGCCCGCCGAGCACGTGCGGGTCGACCGTCTGCTTGACGGTGACCTCCCGACCGTAGATCTCGGTCAGCTTGGTGCTCAGCCGGCGCTCCTCTTCCTCACCGAGGGGCGCCGCGACGGTCACGTAGGCCACCTGCCGGTCACGGCGGTCGGCGGCCAGCTCCACCAGGCGGGTGAGCCCGTTGGACACGGACCGTCCACCGAAGCCGGCCAGGGCCACCTCGGCCAGGCGGATGGTCGACGGCTTCGCCTTGCCGGACAGCAGCGTCCGGACCAGTTCGGCCCGCTGCGCCACCGGCGCGATCGGGTCGGACAGGGCGTTGCTCAGTCCGGTGTCCCCCCCGACCACCTGGCCGAAGCGGAACAGCTCGTCCTCGACCTCACCGAGGTCGCCGGCCCGGTCGGCACTGGCCAGCAGTGCCTCCACGCCGAGCCGCTCGGTGCCGGTCAGCAGTTCGGACGGTGCCGACCAGCGCCCGGTCGCCAGGGCGGTGAGCAACTCGGACGCGTCCGAGGTCACCTTGCCGCCGACCAGGCTGCCCAGCAGGCCCGCCCGCTCCTCGCCGGAGCGGGCCGGGTCGGACAGGGCCCGCCGCAGCCGCGCCTCCCGGCGCAACAGATCGGCCACGGCGAGGATCCCGTCGGCGGTGTCGGCGATCGCCGACGGCTGGGCGGTCTGGGCGTACGCGTCCAGACGTTCCGCCGCGGCGGCGTACGACTCCCGGCTGGCGGCCTGCATCAGCGGGCCCCCGCGCTCTCAAGCCCGGTCAGGAAACGCTCGACCGTGCCCTTCTGACGCGCCTCGTCGGCGAGCGACTCACCGACGATCTTGCTGGCCAGGTCGACCGCGAGCGTGCCGAGCTCCGCGCGCAGTTCGCGCGAGATGGTCTGCCGTTCGGCGGCGAGCTGTTCCTTGCCGAGCGCGATGATCCGGTCGGATTCCTCGCGTGCCTTGGCCAGGACGTCCTGTCGGATGCCCTCGGCGTCGGCCCGCGCGTCGTCGCGGATCTTGGCGGCGTCGGTACGTGCCTCCGCCAACTGGGCCCGGTACTGCTCAAGGAGCTGGTTGGCCTCGGCCTGTGCGACCTCGGCCCGCTTGATGCCGCCCTCGATCGCTTCGACCCGCGCCTGGAAGGTCTGCTCCATGCGCGGGAAGACGAACTTCATCAGTACGAAGCAGAGCACCGCGAAGGCGACCGAGCCAACCACGATCTCCTGCCAGAGCGGCAGGATCGGGTTGTGCTCTGCCGCGCCCTCAGCAGCGAGTGAATACATGTGAACCCTCCGTCGACGAAGGTGGGCGGGACTAGGCGGAAGTGCCGGCCCAGATGAAGCCGAACGCGATGCCCAGCAGCGCGAGCGCCTCGATCACGGCGAAGCCGATCCAGACGTACGGCAGGGTGATCCGCGACGACTCGGGCTGACGCGCCGTCGAGTTGATGTACGCGGCGAAGACCAGGCCGACGCCGATGCCGGGGCCGATGGCGGCAAGGCCGTAACCGATGGCGGCGACGCTGCCCTCTACTGCGGCGATGTCCATTAGTTGGTTCCTCCTGGTTATCACGCGTGACGGTCACGCGGGACGACAACGGTTGTGCGGTTGTGGATCAGTGCTCTTCGGCGACAGCGCCCTGCACGTAGCTTGCCGTCAGCACGACGAAGACGTAGGCCTGTAGGACGATGACCAGTGCTTCGAGGAAGGTCAGCGCGACGGTCATCACCCAGGAGAGCACCGAGACCGGCGCGAGCAACGGGGTCGCGTTGAGCATCGCGAATCCGCCGAGGGTGAAGACCAGCAGGAGCATGTGGCCGGCGAACATGTTCGCGAACAGACGCACGGCCAGCGAGAACGGACGGACCACGAACGTCGAGAATGCCTCGATCGGGACCAGCAACGGCAGGATGTACCACGGCGCCGGCGGAATGAGCGCGTTCTTGAAGAACTTGCCCGCACCGTGGTGCCGGATGCCCACCCAGATGAACATCACGTAGCTGACCGCCGCGAAGATCGCCGGGAAGGCGATGTGTGAGTTCGGCGAGATCTGGATTACTGGAACGATGCTGAACAGGTTCGTCAGCAGGATGAAGCAGAAGAGCGTGGTGAAGTACGGCGCGAAGGCGACTCCGCGGTGCCCGATCATCTCCACGGCGATGTTGTTGCGCACGAAGCCGTAGATCGACTCGGCGAACCACTGCTTCTTGCTCGGCACCAGCTGCGGTTTGCGGTAGCTCAGCAGGAAGAACAGGATCAGCAAACCAGCCGCGAGCCAGACCAACAGGGTGATCTTGGTGACCCACGGCGAGTGTCCGCCCCACGGGGCGATGCTGGGCAGGAAGAAGTCCCCCACGCTGGGTGGAAACGGGGTATCGCCCTCCGCGAGGACGACCGACTGTCCGATCACCGCGTCCCTTCCCTAGTTAGGCGGCGCGCCGAGTTGGCGGATGACCAGGTAGATCCCCCCGGCCGCGCCGAGTACCACGCCGATTCCGATGGCGACACCATCGGTTTCGAGCCACCGGTCGACCAGCCAGCCGATGAAACCCCACACCAACATCCCTGCGATCAGGTATGCGAGCGCGGTCCAGCCCTGTCCGGCATTGGGCGGCTGATAGTCGCCTGTGCCGTCAGCGGGTTGGGGGGTTTGGTCACCGGCCATGACGGGGCGAACGATATCAGCCAGAAATACGAGGCAAGGAGGCACCCCCCGCACAACCGATGTGTGTGGGCGTTCTGGGGCGCGGCGTCGTCTGGAGGCACGCTACTCCCCTTGGGCCCGCTGGGAAATGACCGATCACGGACAGTTTTTCGCCGCGCCGTGCTATCGGGCGGTCCGCCGCAGGTGAACAGCGGTGATCCACCAGATGTGCACCCCGGTCCAGACCGACACGCCGGCGACCACGCCGAGCGCCAACGGCACCAGCCCTGGCCAGCCAGTAGCAGCCGCGGCGACCATCAACACGCCGAACACGGAGAATTTGGCCGCGTACATCGCCAGGCCGAACGGGAGGACCAGCTGCGGGTCGACCGAATCGGCCCAGGCCACGACCAACGTGGACGATGTGTAACTGAAAGTGACGACGGCGACGCCGATCGCCGCGCCGATCGCCCCGGTCGTACCCGAGGTCAGGCCGCCCACCAGCGCGGCCAGCGCCACCAGCCCCGCCGAGGCCAGCAGGAGCACCGGCAGATGCCGCAGCCGCCAGTGTCTGTCCGTCGGGGTCGCAGGGTCCGTGACGGCGTCGGCGGCGGGTGCGTCCTTCGCCGCGAGGTCGTGGTCAGCCACGGGGGTACGCCGGGAAGCCGGCCACCAGCTCGGTGACCTCGTGGGCGACGGAGGCCAGGATCTCCTCGCCACCGGTGGCGGTCGGATCGGTCCGGACGGCCCGGGAGATCAGGGTGGCGATCTGCCGCATCTCCCCCTCCCGCATTCCCTGGGTGGTGACGCTCGGCGTGCCCACCCGGATCCCCGAGGCGATCATCGGCTTCTGCGGGTCGTACGGGATCGCGTTCTTGTTCAGCGTGATCCCCGCCCGACCGGTCCGTTCCTCCGCGTCCCGCCCGGTCACGTCCAACTCACGCAGGTCGATCAGGGCGAGATGGGTGTCGGTGCCACCGGAGACCGGCCGCATGCCCTCGTCGGCCAGCCCGGCGGCGAGCGCACGGGCGTTGCGGACCACCTGGGTGGCGTACGCCTTGAAGTCGGGTTGGGCGGCCTCGCGCAGGGCGACGGCCTTGGCCGCGACGGCGTGCATCAGCGGACCACCCTGGGTGAACGGGAACACCGCCTTGTCGATGCGCTCGGCGAGCGCCTCCCGACAGAGGATCATGCCGCCGCGCGGTCCCCGGAGCACCTTGTGCGTGGTGAAGCAAACCACGTCGGCATATGGCACCGGGGACGGGATCGCGCCACCGGCCACCAGCCCGATGAAGTGCGCCGCGTCCACCATCAGGTACGCCCCGACCTCGTCGGCGATCTCCCGGAACCGGGCGAAGTCGATCAGCCGGGAGTACGCGGTCGCGCCGCAGATGATCAGCTTTGGTCGGTGCGCCAGCGCCAGGTCGCGTACCTCGTCGTAGTCGATCAGCTCGGTGTCCCGGCGGACGGTGTAGCCGATCGGGGAGAACCATTTCCCGGAGAAGTTCACCCGGCTGCCGTGGGTCAGGTGACCGCCGTGCGGCAGCTCCATCGCCAGCACCGGGTCACCCGGCTGCACCAGCGCCGCGTACGCGGCCAGGTTGGCGCTCGCCCCGGAGTGCGGTTGCAGGTTGGCGTGCTCGGCGCCGAACAGGTCCCTGGCCCGGCTGATGCCGATCTCCTCGGCCCGGTCCACCTCGGCGCAGCCGCCGTAGTAGCGCCGGCCGGGATAGCCCTCGGCGTACTTGTTCGTCAGGGTCGAGCCGAGTGCCGCCAGCACGGCCGGCGAGGTGAGGTTCTCGCTGGCGATGAGCTGCAACCCGCCCCGCAGCCGGTCCAACTCGCCCAGCACCACGTCGGCGATCTCCGGATCGGTGGCTGCCAACTCGTCGAAGTCGGGCCCGTAGAACTTGCTCATGTGGTCTCCTCGTCGAGTGCGCCACCGCAGTGGAGTGTACGGAGGCACCCCGGCGGGACCCACCCATGCCCTGGTCGGGACGACAACCCGGCCGTCGGCGCTCAGGGCAGCAGGGCGGCGGCGAGCGGGTCGACGCTCTCCTCGATCTCGTCGGCGACCCGGCTGAAGCACTGGTCGCCCCGGCCCCACGGGTCGTCGAGGTCGTCCGCCGGCAGCGGTGCGCCGCCCCGCCGGGTGGCGTCGACCGCCTCGACCAGCGCGACGCCTCGGGCGTACACCTCGTCCGGGGTGGCCGCCGCGGCCGGTAGCCGGGTCAGGTCGACGGCGGCGAGCAGCCGGCCGAACTCGCCGAGCACGAAGGTCCGCCCGCTCGCGTCGGGACGCAGCGCGACCACGTAGTCCTGCTGGTCGGCGGTGGCGGTCAGGACCAGGTCGGCCGCGTCGATCTGGTCCGAACGCAGCTTGCGGGCGGCGAACCCGTCGACGTCACCGCCGCGGAGGCGGACCTGCCGGGCGGCGGGCGGGTTCATCTCCTCGCCCGCGTGCCAGCCGCCGGTGCCGGCACTGTGGCTGTGCAGCAGCTCGTCGGCGCTGCCCGGCCCACCCGTCACACCGTCGGCCCGCCGGGCGAGCCGCTCACGGACCGCCAGGGTGAGCAGCCGCTCGGCCATGGGCGAACGGCAGATGTTGCCCATACAGACGTGCAGGACGGTGAACGGTGGCACCCTAGGCCGCCCGGCCCTGAATGTCCGGTACGACGTCGCGCAGCTTCTCCAGCGGGATCGCGCCCTCGCGCAGCACCCGGGGAATCTCACCGGTGACGTCGACGATGGTGCTCGGCACCGGATCCGGCGCCGCCCCCGCCTCCAGGTACGCCCGGACGGCGTAACCGAGCTGGTCGCGGGCCTCCTCGGCGGTGTTCGCCGCGGGCTGCCCGGTCTTGTTGGCCGAGGAGACCGCCATCGGACCGGTCTCCCGCAGCACCTCCAGCGCGACCGGGTGCATCGGCATCCGTACGGCGACCGTGCCGGCGGTGTCGCCGAGGTCCCACTGGAGGCTGGGCGAGTGCTCGACGACGATCGTCAACGCGCCCGGCCAGAACGCGGCGACCAGGTCCCGGGCGATCGACGGCAGGGTGAAGACCAGCCCGTCGAGGGTGTGCCGGGAGCCGACCAGCACCGGCGGTGGCATGGACCGGCCGCGCCCCTTGGCGTTCAGCAGCGCGGTGACGGCGTACGGCGTGAACGCGTCCGCGCCGATCCCGTAGACCGTGTCGGTGGGGAGCACGACCAGTTCGCCGTTCTTGACCGCCTCGATCGCGGCGGCGATACCGCGGTCGCGCTCGGCCAGGGACCGACAGTCGTAGAGCATCACGAGGAGCCAGTCTGCCACGCCGGAGCGGCATCGGCGGCACGGGTGCCGACAGTGCGACACGCGGTGACAAACCGGGCCCGACCCGTCAGGTCCTGGTGGTCGTGTACCTCGTCGAACCGGCCGTCGGCGCGCAGCAGCGCCGGCACCGCCTCGGCGTGGGTGTCGTCGTGTTCGATGCCGAGCAGCCCGCCGGGGCGCAGCAGGTCGGCCGCGCGGGCCAGCACCGGCCGGATCACCGACAGGCCGTCGGGGCCACCGAAGACCGCCTCCGCCGGGTCGTGGTCGGCCACCTCCGGGGGTACGGCGGTCGCCGACGGCACGTACGGCGGGTTGCACAGCAGGACGTCCACCCGCCCGGCCAGCCCGGCGAGCAGCCCCGGATCGGTGACGTCGCCGGCCACCACCTCGATCGGCCGGTCCCCGGCGGCGGCCCGCTCGGCGGCGTTGCGGCGCAGCCAGGCCAGCGCCTCCGGGGACCGCTCGACCGCCACCACCCGGGCCTGCGGCACCTCGTCGGCGACGGCCAGGGCGATCGCCCCGCTGCCGCTGCACAGGTCGACCACGAGCGGCTCGGCGGGCGCCCCGCCCCCGGCCGCGGCGACAACCTCGCGGGCCGCCTCGATGCCCCGACCGGCGAGCAGTTCGGTCTCCGGGCGGGGTACGAAGACACCGGGCCCGACCGCCAGCTCCAGATAACGGAACGGTGCCGATTCGAGCAGGTACTGCAACGGCTCACGCCCCGCCCGGCGGCCGACAAGTTGCTCGAACCGGTCAAGTTGGGCGGGGGTGAACCTGGCCGTCAGCGCCAACCTGCCACGCGACGTGTCCAGCACGTACGCGGCAAGCAGTTCCGCTTCGGCCCGAGCCGGCCCGATCCCGGCGGCGGCCAGTACGCCGCTCGCCCGGCCGACGGCGACCGAGGGCCGCAACCGTTCTGACCCTTCGGCGGGCTGCTGTAGGAAATCTGTCACGCCATAATCATGGGACGTCGGACGGGGCACCGGACACGGGCGGCGTTCGTCCGCGATTCGTAGGAGGTTCCGCGTGAGCTGGCTCGACCGGGTCAAAGACCAGGCCGAGGTCCTCATGCACGCTCGTGGGCTGATGGAGGCCGGTCGGTCCGCCGCGGCGTGTCAGACCTTCGAGGATGTCATCGGCAGCACCGAGGACCCCTACTCCCGGGCCGACGCGCTGGTCCAACGCCTGTCCGCGCTGATCAACCTGGGCCGGACCGCCGAATACACCACCGCCGTCGAGCGGGCCTTCGACGCCGCCCGCGACCTCGTCTCCGAGCCGTACCTGCACGGGCACCTGCACGCCCTGGCCGCGCTTGCCGCGCACGACCACGGCGCCCTCGACCGGTGCGTCACCCACCTGGTCCGCAGCGCCCAGGCGCTGGCCGCGGTGGAGGACCCGGACCGGGAGACCGCCTGGGCCTGGCACGACCTGGCCATGGCCTACTCCTACCTCAGCTTCCACGGCTACGCGCTGTCCGCCATCGAACGGGCCCGCCAGCTCGGTGTCGCCGCCGGGATATCCGACGAGACCTTCGCCGCGCCGGGCATCCGGCTGCGCAACGCGGTCACCCTGGACCACCACGGCGACAGCGACGGCTGTCTGCGGGTGCTCCGCGACATCGGCGGTGACCTGGACCGGTTCGTCTCCACCAGCGGCGGTTCCCGGCTGCGGCCGAGCAGCCTGGTCGCGTACGGCTACGCCGTCGCCCGCCGGGCGGCGCTCGGTGAGCCGACCGAGCTGCCGACCGGGATCTCGGCCACCTCACTGCTCAGCAAGGGCGGGGACAGCGCGCGGGCACGCGACATGCGGCAGCTCGGCGAGGCGTGCCTGGCGATCGCCGCCGGGCGACCGATCGAGGCGATGACCCGGCTGGACACGGTGACCGTGGCCGCCGAGACCCTCGGCGCGGCCGAGCACGCCCGGTTGCGCAGCATGGCGTACAGCAGGGCCGGTGACCACGCGGCGGCGCACCGGGCCGACCGGTTCGCGTTCCGGCTCGCCGCCCAGCGCAACGACCGGCTCCGCGACGTGTACGTGGACGGCATCGCGGCCAGGATCGACCACGAGGAGTTGCGCCGCGAGGCGGCCCGGTACGAGGACGAGGCGCTCACCGACCCGCTCACCGGCCTGCCGAACCGCCGCCGGTTGGAGCGGTACGTCGCGGCGATGGTGGGCCGGGGCGAGCGGGCGGTGATCGGGGTCTGCGACCTCGACGGCTTCAAGGCGGTCAACACCGCGCACGGCCACCACTCCGGTGACCTGGTGCTGCAACGCATCGCCGGGGTGATCAACCGGGTGATGCGGCGGGGCGACTTCGTGGCCCGGTTCGGCGGTGACGAGTTCATCGTGGTGCTGCCGAGCGCGGGCATGGCCGAGGCGGCCGACGTGGGCCGCCGGATCGTCGCGGCGGTGCACGGCGAGGACTGGGCGGCGCTGGTGCCGGGCACCCCGGTCGGGGTGAGCGTCGGTTTCGCCGAGGTGAGCGGAGCCGGTGCCAACCTGCGGGAGGCGCTGAGCACCGCGTTCAAGGTCGCCGACCGGGAGATGCTGCGGGCGAAGACCACCCGCCCCCGGGGCTCCTGACCCTCGGTCGCGACCCGCCGGTCAGCGGCGGGACAGCTCGCTCTCGCCGGCCAGCCTGGCTGCCCGGTCCGCCTCGGTCAGCGCGTCCAGCACGGCGTCCAGGTCCCCGGCGAGCGCCAGGTCGAGGTTGTACGCGGTGTAGCCGATCCGGTGGTCGGTGATCCGGTTCTGCGGGTAGTTGTACGTCCGGATCCGCTCCGACCGGTCGACCGTACGCACCTGGAGCCGGCGGGCGTCGGACGCGGCCGCGTCGGCCTGTTCCTGGGCGGCGGCGAGCAGCCGGGCCCGCAGGATCCGCATCGCCTGCTCGCGGTTCTGGAGTTGGCTCTTCTCGTTCTGGCAGGAGACCACGATCCCGGTCGGCAGGTGGGTGATCCGCACCGCCGAGTCGGTGGTGTTGACCGACTGGCCGCCGGGGCCGGACGAGCGGAAAACGTCGATCCGCAGCTCGTTCGGGTCGACGGTGACGTCGACGTCCTCGGCCTCGGGCAGCACCAGTACGCCGGCGGCGCTGGTGTGGATCCGGCCCTGGGACTCGGTCACCGGCACCCGCTGCACCCGGTGTACGCCGCCCTCCCACTTGAGCCGGGACCAGACGCCGTTGCCGCCCTCCGGTACGCCCTTGGTCTTCACCGCGAGCGAGATGTCCTTCACCCCGCCAAGGTCGGAGTCCTGCACCTCAAGCACCTCGGTCACCCAGCCGTGCCGCTCGGCGTACCGGGTGTACATCCGGAGCAGGTCACCGGCGAACAGCGCGGACTCGTCCCCGCCCTCACCGGCCTTGATCTCCAGGATCACGTCCTTGGCGTCGTGCGGGTCGCGCGGGGCGAGCAGCTCGGCCAGCCGCTGTTCGAGCGCCGGCAGGGCGGCGGCCAGCGCGTCCACCTCGCCGGCGAACGACGGGTCCTCGGCGGCGAGTTCGCGGGCGGCGTCGAGGTCGGCGCGGGCCTCGGACAGCTCGCCGGCGGCCTTGTGCAGCGGGGTCAGCTCGGCGAACCGGCGGCCGACCCGGCGGGCGGTCGCCTGGTCGGCGTGGATCGCCGGATCCGCCAGCCGCTTCTCAAGTTGCGTGTACTCGTCGAGAAGGCCAGCCAACCGCTCACTGCTCATAACCCGTACTCCTCATGACCGAGCGGGGGAACCGCGGCGGGAAAGGCGAACCGCGGGCACATACGGACAGCGCCCGCGCCCGGTACGAACCGGGACGCGGGCGCCGTCGACGCAGCTACTTGGCCTTCTTGGCCTGAACCTTGGCGTACTTCTGCTGGAACTTGGCAACCCGGCCGGCGGTGTCGAGAACGCGCTGCTTGCCGGTGTAGAACGGGTGGCAGGCGCTACAGGTCTCGACGTGGATCGAGCCGCCCTTGGCGGTGCTGCGGGTGGTGAAGGTGCTACCGCAGGAACAGGTCACCTCGGTGGTGACGTATTCCGGGTGGATGTTGGGCTTCATGTCGCCTCGGTCCCTTTCGTCAAGTGGTCGCCGGGTCGCCGTCAACGCTCGTCACGATCGCGTGGCGCGCTCGGGCGTGAACCGGAACCGGTGGCCGATTGACCAGTGTGCCATGGGCCTTGGCCCACCTCGAAATCGGGCTGCACACCTGATCCGTGGTGGTTAACGTTTCCCGCACCCCCGTGCATTCCCCTCCCGCCGGAAGGCATACCCCGTGACCACCCCTGTCCGCGTACCGGTGACGCTCTCGCAGGTCCTCGACCCGTCGGCCCTGGCCGCCGCACTGGCCGAGGGGCTGGTCCGGGTGCAGCGCCATCCCGAGCTGCCGTTGTCGATCTACAACTACACCGAGGCGTGCACGTACGCGTCGGCCTGGACACCGGTGACGTTGGCCTGTCGGGGGCTGATCGTGGACGACACGACCGGGGCGGTGCTGGCCCGGCCGTACCCGAAGTTCTTCAACCACGACCAGCCGGGCGCGCCGGACCTCCGCCCGGACGCCCCGGCGGTGGTCACGGACAAGGCGGACGGCTCGCTCGGTGTGATCTTTCCGACCCCGTCCGGGTACGCCGTCGCCACCCGTGGCTCGTTCGCCTCCGACCAGGCTCGGCACGCGACCGTTCTGCTGCGCACCCGCTATTCCGGTTTTGTCCCGCCGGCCGGGCACACCGTGCTGGTCGAGATCGTCTACCCGGCCAACCGGATAGTGCTCGACTACGCCGGCCTGGACGACCTGGTGCTGCTCGGCTCGGTCGAGATCGCCACCGGTCGCAGCCACGGCCCGGCGGCGGTGCCCGACTGGCCCGGTCCGGTGGTGGACCGGCTGCCCTACCGCACGCTCGCCGAGGCGCTGGCCGCGCCGCCGCGCGAGGACCGGGAGGGGCTGGTGGTGCACTGGCCGGACACCGACCAGCGGGTGAAGATCAAATACGCGGACTACGTCCGGCTGCACCGCCTGGTCTACGGCCTCAACGCCCGAGCGGTCTGGGAGATCCTGGTCCGCGGCGGCAGTCTGGCCGCCCTGGTCGAGCCGCTGCCGGACGAGTTCCGCGCCTGGGTCGAGGCCGTCGCGGCCGAGCTGACCGCGACCGTCGCGGCCCGCGCCGCGCAGATCGAGACCGCGTACGGTGAGATCGTCGCCGGGCTGCCCGACGGCTGGACCCGACGCGACTTCGCCGGCCGGGCCCTGGCCCACCCGGAACGCGCCGCCCTCTTCCTCCGACTCGACGGCGAGGACCATCATTCGC
Source organism: Micromonospora sp. NBC_01699 (assembly GCF_036250065.1). Classification (NCBI taxonomy): domain Bacteria; kingdom Bacillati; phylum Actinomycetota; class Actinomycetes; order Micromonosporales; family Micromonosporaceae; genus Micromonospora; species Micromonospora sp. NBC_01699. The sequence goes on from NZ_CP109199.1 coordinate 6,894,229, forward strand.
TGCTCTGGCAGCAGGCCAAGCCGACCGGTGACCGTACCCCGCACAACCCGGAGTGACCGATGACCCGACTGATCCTCACCCGAGGGCTGCCCGCCTCCGGCAAGACCACCTTCGCCCGCAAACTCCAGCCCGGCGTCGTCCGGGTCAACCGCGACGACCTGCGCCGGATGTTGCACGGCACCCGGCTGTTCACCCAGTGGGCCGAGGGGCAGGTGACCGCCGTACAGCGGGCCCAGGTCGAGGCGCTGCTGCGGGCCCGGGTCGACGTCTGTATCGACGACACCAACCTGCGGTCGAAGACCGTACGGGACTGGGCCGAACTGGGTGCCCGGTTCGGCGCCACGCTGGAGGTGCACGACTTCACCGACGTACCGGTGGATGAGTGCGTACGCCGGGACGCCGACCGGGCCGAGGACGACCGGGTCGGCGAGGAGGCGATCCGCCGGATGCACCAGCGTTACCTGGCCGGGCGCAACCTGCCGCTGCCGGTGCCGTACGTGACCCCGGGCGGGCCGGCGACCGTGTACCGGCCGACGTCCGGCGCCCCGGAGATCGTGCTGGTCGACATCGACGGCACGGTGGCGCTGATGGGCGCGCGCAGCCCGTACGACATGAGCCGGGTCGGCGAGGACCTGCCGAATCCGGCGGTGATCGCGGCGGTACGGGCGATGCACTCGGCCGGCTACGGCGTGGTCTTCTGCTCCGGTCGGGACGACTCCTGCCGGGCCGAGACCGAAGCCTGGCTGGACCTGCACGTGGCAGTGCCGTACCTGGAACTGCACATGCGCGAGTACGGCGACAGCCGCAGGGACTCGGTGGTGAAGCGGGAGATCTTCGAGTCCGAGATCCACCCCCGCTTCCGGGTGGTCGGCGTCTTCGACGACCGCATGCAGGTGGTACGGATGTGGCGCGAGCTCGGCCTGACCGTCTTCCAGGTCGCCGAGGGCGACTTCTGACGGTCGCGGCGGCCACCGCAGGTCGGGTACGACGAAGGGGCACAGCCGTTTCCGGCCGTGCCCCTTTCGCCTACGTCACCGGGACTACTACTCCCCCGGCGTCGACTTCGCGATCTGCATCAGGAACTCGATGTTGGTACGGCTCTGCTTGAGCCGGTCCAGCAGCAGGTCCAACGCCGCCTGCGAGTCCAGCGAGTGCAACACCTTGCGCAGCTTGTGCGTGATGGCCAACTCTTCCGGCGCGAGCAGGATCTCTTCCTTACGCGTACCGGACGGGTGGATGTCGATGGCCGGGAAGACCCGCTTGTCGGCGATCTTCCGGTCCAGCTTCAGCTCTGCGTTGCCGGTGCCCTTGAACTCCTCGAAGATGACCGTGTCCATCATGGAACCGGTCTCCACCAGCGCGGTGGCGAGGATGGTCAGCGAGCCGCCGTTCTCGATGTTGCGCGCCGCGCCGAGGAACCGCTTCGGCGGGTAGAGCGCGGTCGAGTCGATACCACCGGACATGATCCGGCCGCTGGCCGGCGCCGCCAGGTTGTACGACCGCCCGAGCCGGGTCACCGAGTCCAGCAGTACGACCACGTCGTGGCCCAGCTCGACCAGGCGCTTGGCCCGCTCGATCGCCAGCTCCGCGACCGTGGTGTGGTCCTGCGGCGGCCGGTCGAACGTGGCCGCGATGACCTCGCCCTTGACCGAGCGCTGCATGTCGGTGACCTCTTCGGGCCGCTCGTCGACCAGCACCACCATCAGGTGGCACTCCGGGTTGTTGTGGGTGATCGCGTTCGCGATCGCCTGCAACACCATCGTCTTACCCGCCTTGGGCGGGGAGACGATGAGCGCCCGCTGGCCCTTGCCGATCGGCATGACCAGGTCGATGACGCGGGTGGTGAGGATGTGCGGCTCGGTCTCCAGACGGAGCCGTTCCTGCGGGTAGAGCGGGGTCAGCTTGTAGAACTCCGGCCGCCGCTTCGCCTCGTCCGGCTCCATCCCGTTGATGGTGTCGAGCCGTACGAGCGGGTTGTACTTGTCCCGCCGCTGCTCACCGTCGCGAGCCGCCCGGACCGCACCGGTGACCGCGTCACCGCGGCGCAGGCCGTACTTCTTGACCTGGGACATCGACACGTAGACATCGTTCGGCCCGGAGAGGTAACCGGTGGTCCGGACGAAGGCGTAGTTGTCGAGCACGTCGATGATGCCGGCCACCGGGACGAGCACGTCGTCCTCGTTGACCTGCGGCTCCCGGCCAGCGGTGGTGACCTCGGCGCCCTCGGGGCGGTCGTTGCGACCGCGCCGACGGTCCCGGAACCGGCTGCGGCGGCTGCGGCGACCACCGCCCTCGCCGTCATCGTCATCGTCGTTGCGATCGATGTTCCGGTCGTTGTTGCGGTCGAGGTTGCGCTCGCCGTTACGGTCGCCGTTGCGGTCGCTCACGCGCTCGCCGTTGCGGTCGTTGGCACGCTCGCCGTTACGGTCGCTGGTGCGGTCGTTGGCACGCTCGCCGGTGCGCTCGCTGGTGCGGTCGTTGGCGCGCTCGCCGTTACGGTCGCTGGTGCGGTCGTTGGCACGCTCGCCGTTACGGTCGCTGTTCCGCTCGCCGTTGCGCGGGCCGCGCTCGGCCCGGTCGCCGCGCTCCCGGCCGGTGCGGGACTCGGCCCGCTCGGCCCGGTCGACCCGCTCGGCGGTCTCGGCCACCGGCTCGTCGGCCTTCGGCTCTGCCGTCGTCGTGGCGGCGGCGGTTGCCGCAGCACGGCTGGACCGGCGGGAGGACCGCTCGCGTACGGGCGCCTCGGTGGTCGCCGGCTGTGCCGCCGGGGCCGGGGTCTCGTCCGCGCCACGCCGTTCGGTGGTGTCCCGTACCTCGGCGCGTACCTCGTCCCGGTCCCGGGCCGGCGCGGCCGCAGCGGCGACCTCGACCCGTGGACGCGGCGGGCTACCGGCGGCGGCGCCGCCCTGTCGCTCCGAGATCGCGCTGATCAGCTCGCCCTTGCGCATCCGAGCAGTACCGGAGATGCCGAGCGACGCGGCCAGGCTCTGTAGCTCCGGCAGCAGCATCGCCGACAGGCCGGTGCCGGTCCGGCGGCGACGGACGGGACCCGCGGTGGCTTCGCCAGCGACGTTGGAAACATCCGACGTCACGTCGGTGGTGTCGCTCAATGGATTCCTTCCCTCGATAAGGCCGGGGCTACCCGGGATCGACAAACAAGGTGGCCGGGCGGCCTCGGTACACCCGCCTCGCGTCGCGCGTAACGGGAGTCTGTAACACAGCAGCCGGTTTTCCCGACTCACCAACGCCGGTGAGCAGTCTTTCGCCGCCTGCGACGACCGGTGGAAAACTGCGGTGCGGCGTGGGCCTAGGCAAGGGTGAGACGGGCTAACCGCCGAAAGCTTCGGGGGTGCACCGACCCGCAGGAGTTCGCATGCTTCGCGGCTGTGCTAAGTCTAGAGCGTAATCAACTCTTCCGACCTGCGGCAACAGGGTCCCGCTCGGCGTGTCCCAGTCTAACCCTATCAACCTGGGCGCCGGTCACGTCTACTGGCAACAGCCGTACGGACCAACCCATTCCCGGGTCGAAGCTCTCCGGCAGCGCGGACAGGGCCAGCACGGTCGGTCCCGCACCACTGACCACCGCTGCCACTCCGGCCGCCCGCAGGGCCGTGAGCAGGGACGCCGTGCCCGGCATGCCGGCCGCGCGGTAGTCCTGGTGCAGCCGGTCGGAGGTCGCGGCGTACAGCAACGACGGGTCGGCGGTGAGCGCGTGCACGAGCAACGCGGCCCGACCGGCGTTCCGCGCGGCGTCGTGATGCGGCACCGTGGCCGGCAACGCGGCCCGCGCCACGGCGGTGAGTCCCCGTTCCTCGGGCACAAAAAGCACCGGCGCGATGTCCGGCGACGGCCGCAGGGCAACGGCACGAGCACCGGCAACCGATGCCGCCCACCGCGTTCCGGCGGTCCCGGCCGCCTCGTCTTCCCCGCCGGTCACGTGAGTCCCAGCGGTCCCGCCGACCTCATCCGCCCCAGCGGTGGCGAAAGTGCCGGCCGCGAGCGGCGCGGTTTCGGTCCAGGCGATGGTGAAGCCGCCGAGCAGGCAGGGGGCCACGTTGTCGGGGTGTCCCTCGATCTCGGCCGCCAACCGCAGTGCGCCCGCGTCGTCCAACCGGTCGAAACCGTCGACGGTCAGTCCCCGGGCCAACTGCACCCCGGCGACGATCGCCGCCGACGACGAGCCCAGGCCACGCGCCTGGGGAATCCGGTTCGCGCAGTCCAGCGCCAGTCCGGACGGCTGGCCGCCGAGCAGGTCGAAGGTGGCCCGCATGGCCCGGACCACCAGGTGGGTCTCGTCGTCGGGGAGTTCACCCGCACCCGCGCCGGTCACCGCGACCCGGCAGCCGCTCGGGGTCACCCGGGCGCTGACCTCGTCGTGGAGCGCCAGCGCGAGGCCGAGCGAGTCGAAACCCGGCCCGAGGTTCGCACTGGTCGCGGGCACCCGGACCCGGACCGGACCGGCAACGAAGGACAACGCCATCCGCTCATGCTAGGGCGGCCGGCTCGTACGGCTGCCGGCCGCCCACGTTTGGTCAACATTCGGACGGCGGTCGCGGACGACGCCGCTACCCGTCCGGCTCGGTCGACGTGGCGGACTCGCTCGTCGTACCGGGGTCATCCGATGTCTGCGGTTCGGTTGTCGTATCGAGTTCGGTCGACGTACCGGGGGCGGTTGACGGTTTCGGTGGGCGCCCGACGGTACGCAGGGCGAGCCGGAGGGCGTACTCGATCTGGGCGTTGACGCTGCGCAGGTCGTCGGTGGCCCACCGGGCGACCGCGTCGTAGACCTGCGGATCGAGCCGGAGCAGGAGTTTCTTGCGCTCGGCCATCAGCCGGACCGCCTCTAGCTGTAGAGGGAACCGGCGTTGACAACCGGCTGGGCGGCCCGGTCGCCGCAGAGTACGACCAGCAGGTTCGCCACCATCTGTGCCTTGCGCTCCTCGTCCAGGTCCACCACGTGCTCCTCGCGCAGCTTGTCCAGGGCCAGCGAGACCATACCGACCGCGCCCTCCACGATCTTGAAACGGGCGCCGACGATCGCACTGGCCTGCTGGCGGGCCAGCATCGCCTGGGCGATCTCCGGGGCGTAGGCGAGGTGCGTGGTACGCGATTCGAGCACCTCGACGCCGGCCATCTCGGACCGCTCCCGCAACTCGTGGGTCAGCTCCTCGCTGACCACCGCGCTGTCGCGCAGGCTGGCCCGACCGGAGTCGTGCGCCTCGTACGGGTAGCTGGTGGCCAGGTGCCGGACGGCCGACTCGGCCTGCACGGCGACGTACTCGACGTGGTCGTCGACGGCGAACACGGCCTTGGCCGCGTCGACCACCCGCCAGACGACAACGGCGGCGATCTCGACCGGGTTGCCGTCGGCGTCGGAGACTTTGAGCCGGGCGGTCTCGAAGTTGCGCACCCGCAGCGTCACCTGGGTACGGGCGGTCAGCGGCAGGGTCCAGTGGAATCCGGCCTCGCGGATGGTGCCGACGTAGCGGCCGAAGAACTGCACCACCTGCGCGTTGTTGGGGTTGACGATGGTGAACCCGGTGCCGGCCAGGGCAGCCAGTACGGCGTAGCCGACGGCGGTGGCGATGATCGCCTGGTCGCTGCCGCTCGCGGCGAGCACGACGGCCGCGATGGCGGCGAGCACGACCAGCACCGCGACCATGAGGAATCCGGACATCCGGAAGACCACTCGCTCCATGACATCTCCTTAGTAGCAAAGTGATATCACCACGATAGCGAGCGGCCGCACGACGGACAACCCCATATCCCTACCGCTTCGGCTCGACGTCCAGCGCCGGCTCGGGTTCGGTGAGGGCGAGCTTGCGGGTGGCGATCCGCCACCCGATCGCGTACACCACGGTGACCAGGCCACAGCCGGCCAGCACCACCCGCTCATCGACGTGGTCCACCACCGCCGCGACCGCGAGCTGGCTGATCGAGATGGCGAACGTGGCCAGCATCAGGTCGGTGGCGAACACCCGGCCACGCAGCCGGTCCGGCACCTCGCCCTGCAACGCGAAGTTGGAGAGCACCCAGTTGCTGCCACCGGCGAAATGGGCCACGAAGACCAGCGCCAGCACCAGCGGGAACCAGTTGACCAGGGAAACCCCGAGGTAGGCCAGGCCGTAGCCGGACATCGACAGGGCCAGGCCGGGCAGCAGCCAGGACCGCCGGGTGAGCACCCGACGCATCAGCACCGGTCCGGCCACCGCACCGGCGCCACGGGCGGCGAAGAGCAGGCCGGCGCCGAGCGCGCCGACCCCGTACACGCCGGCCAGCAGCGGGAACACGGTCAGCACACCGTTGCCGAGGCCGACCGCCGACTTGACCGTGACCAGGGCCCGCAGCCGGGGCCGGGCCGAGATGTAGCGCAACGCCTCGCCCAGCGCCGCCCAGCCCCGCTGCGCCGGTTCGCCGTGGTCGCGCGGGGCCTGCAACGGGCGGCGGATCAACCCGGCCAGACCGGCCGCGCCGGCCAGCGCCGCCGCCGCGATCCAGAAACACGCGTACGGTCCGACGACCTCGCTGAGCAGCCCACCGAGCGACGCCCCGACCACCGCCATGGTGCCCCAGGCCGCGCCGGCGACCGCGTTGCCGGCGGCCAGGTCCTCGGGGGCGAGCACGTTCGGCAGGGCGGCCTGGGCGGCGGGCGAGTAGAACGCCTTCGACACCGCGACCGCACCGATCGCGACCAGCGCCAACCAGGCGGTGTCGGCACTGCGTACCCAGAGCAGCAGCAGGATCGCCACCAGCGCGGCCAGGTTCGCCACCATCATGATCTTCTTGCGGTCGATCCGGTCGGCGATCATCCCGCTGTACGGCAGCATCAGCGCGGTCAGCCCGGTGTCGACGGCCAACACCAGCGCGCCCCACACACCGCTGCCGGTGAGCTGTGGCAGCAGCACCAGCAACGGCACCATGACGAACCAGTCGGCGCCGAAGACCACGAGTTCGGCGCAGAACAGGTTCCGGAAGTCACGGTTTCGGGCCAGGACCCGCAGCGGAGACGACGACACGGACCCGGACCCTACCCGGAGGTGAACGGCCCACAGACGGGTCGTCCCGGGCCGGTGATCTACACCGACCCGGGACGACCCGGACTAGCCCAACCGCTCGTTGCCCGGACTACTCAGCCGGTGGCAGCGGCGAACGCCGGGTCTTCGGCAGCCGGAGCACCTCGAACTGGTCCGTACCGTCGATCAGCGCACCCGACGGCCTGGGCGCCGCGTCGACGCCGAACCGACCCGCGTCGGTCGAGTTGCCGGCCGTACCGGTCGCCGGCGCACCGGCGCCGACCAGCACCGGCTCGGGAGCCGAGCCGGACGGGGCATCGCCCTTGGCCAGGTTGCGCCGCTCCCGGCGCCGCTCCCGCCGGCCCTCCACCATCGTGTAGAGGGTCGGCACCAGGACCAGGGTGAGCAGGGTGGAGCTGAGCAGGCCACCGATCACCACGACCGCCAGCGGCTGGGAGATGAAGCCGCCCTCGCCGGTGAGGCCGAGTGCCATCGGCAGCAGGGCGAAGATGGTCGCGATGGCGGTCATCAGGATCGGCCGCAACCGGCGCCGGGCCCCTTCGACCACCGCGTCCTGGACGCTCAGGCCCTGCTCCCGGTACTGGTTGATCAGATCCAGCAGCACGATCGCGTTGGTCACCACGATGCCGACCAGCATCAGCACACCGATCAGGGCCGGTACGCCCAGCGGCGTCCCGGTGACCAGCAGCAGGCCGATCGCACCGGTGGCCGCGAACGGGATCGAGACCAGCAGGATCAGCGGCTGGATCAGGCTCCGGAAGGTCGCCACCATGATCACGAAGACGATCGCGATCGCGGCGAGTACGGCCAGCCCCAGGTCGGCGAAGGCGTCGGCCTGCTCGGCGCTGACCCCGCCGATGGCGAAGCTCGCCCCCGGCACCTCCAGCGCGTCCAGCTTCTTCTGCAACTCGGCGCTGGTGGCGCCGAGGTTCGCGCCGGTGGCCGTACCGGTGACGGTGACACTGCGCTCGCCGTCGATCCGGGTGATCGAGACCGGGCCCGCCACCTCGTTGACGACGGCCAGGTCACCGAGCTTCGCCGGGCCGATCGGAAGCGCCTTGAGCTCATCGACGGTGGCCGGGCTCGCGCCGAAGCGCAGCACCACGTCCTGCTGATCGTTGTCGAGCGATACCTGCCCGAGCGGGCTGCCCCGGAATGCCTGCCCCACGAGCTGGCCGACGGCCGCCTCGGAGAGCCCGAACTGGGCCGCCTTGGCCCGGTCCACCGCGACGTCGATCCGCGGTGCGCTGTCGGCCAGGCTCGTCTCGACGTCCTCGACGTCCGGGGTGTCGGCCACGAGCTTGCGTACCTGCTCGGTCGCCTGCGCCAGTATGGTGTTGTCGGACGCCTGGACGATCACGGCGAGCTGGTTGGTCGACTGGCTGCCGCCGCCGAAGGTGATCTCACCGGCATTGCTCAGCTTGTCGAACTCCGCCCGCAGGCTGTCCCGCAGCGGTCCGGCCTCGGTGCCCTCGTGCAGCGCCACCGAGAAGCTCGCGCTGGCGCCGCCACCGCCGCCCTCCCACGGGTTGCCCCCGCCACCGGCGGTGACCTGGTACGTCTCGACCCCGTCGGTCCGGGCCAGGATCCCCTCGACCTGCTTGGCCGCGGCGTCGGTGGTGGCCAGGCTGCTGCCGACCGGCAGCTTCTGGCTGATGCTGAGGGTGTCCTGGCCGGAGTCGTCCAGGAAGTTCGTCTTGAGCTGGGTGGAGAGGCCGAACGTCGCGAAGAGCACCACCAGCCCGATCGCCACCGTGGCCCAGCGACGCGTGGTCGCGAAGTCGATCACCGGCAGGTAGGCCCGCTGGAGCGGACTGCGCAGTTCCTTCTCCTCGGCCGCCGCGCGTACCGCCGCCTCGCCGGCGCCACCGGCGGCCGGCTTCAGGAACCAGTACGCCAGCACCGGGATGACGGTCAGCGAGACCACCAGCGAGGCGAGCAGCGCCACCGTGACGGTGATCGCGAACGGGGCGAAGATCTGCCCGACGAAGCCGCCGACCAGGGCGATCGGCGCGAACACCGCGACCGTGGTGAGGGTGGAGGCGGTCACCGCGCCGGAGACCTCGCGGACGCCGGTGATGATGGCCCCGCGCTTGTCCTCGCCGTACCCGAGGTGTCGTTTGATGTTCTCCAGGACGACGATCGAGTCGTCCACCACCCGGCCGACCGCGATGGTCAGCGCGCCGAGGGTGAGCAGGTTGAGCGAGTATTCGCCGATCCAGAGCGCGATCAGCGCGACCATCACGGAGAGCGGGATCGAGACCGCGGTGACCAGGGTGGACCGCACCGACAGCAGGAACACCAGGATGACCAGGACCGCCATCACCAGGCCGAGCAGGCCCTCGGTGGTCAGGCTTTCGATCGACTTCTCGACGTACGGTGCCTGGTCGAAGACGACCGTCAGGTCGGCGCCGGATGCCTGACCGAGGTCGGCGAGCCGGTCCCGGATCTCGTGCGAGATCTGCACCGCGTTGCCGTCCGGCGACGCGGTGACCTGGATGCCGAGGCTCTCCTTGCCGTTGGTCCGGGTGAACGCGGTCGCCGCGGCGACCTGCTTCTCCACGGTGGCGATGTCGCCGAGCCGAACCGCCGGGGCGCCCGGAGTGGACGGGCTGACGAAGATGCCGCGCAGGTCGTCGATGGTGCCGATCCGGGTACCGATCTGCACCGTACGGGCCTGGGTGCCGTCGACCAGGGTGCCGGCCGGGATGGCCACCCCGTTCGTCTGGAGCGCGGTGCCGATGGCGGTCGGCGCGATGCCGAGCCCGGCGAGCTTGGCCGGGTCGGGGGTGATCACGACCTGCTGGTCGGGCGCACCGGTCACCTCGACCGTGCGGACCCCGTCGATCCCCTCGATCTCGGGTACGACGGTGGCGCGCAACTTGTCGGCGAGCGCCTGCCGGTCCCCGCCGCCGCTGGCGGCCAGTACGACGGCGGGCAGGTCGTCGGTGCTACCGGCGAAGACCAGCGGGTCGACGCCCTCGGGCAGCTGGGTGCTGATCCGGTTGAGCGCGGTCTCCATCTTGTTGACCATGCCGTCGAGGTCGCTGCCGAACTCGTACTCGACCTGGACGGTGGTGGCGCCCTCACGCGAGGTCGAGGTGACCTTGGTGAGACCGGCGACGCCCTGGATGCTGTTCTCGATCGGCTCGGTGACCTGGGCTTCGACGATCTCGGGCGAGGCGCCCGGGTAGCTGGCCACGATGAACGCCGCCGGGAACTCCAGCGACGGTAGGAGTTGCTGCTTCAGCGAGGGGACGGCGAACACCCCGAAGCCCGTGATCACCACCGCGATGAGGGCGACCAGCCCTCGGTTGGCGAGACTGAGCCTGGCAAACAACGACATGGGCGAGCTCTCCTGGGGAAGTCAGGGCGCGACACGAATATTTTGCCTGACACGAACAATTCGCGTGAGGCCGGGGGGCCTGCTAACGTCCGGTGGCCAGTGGCACGACCTCCGTCACCGCCACCACCGCGACGGCGAGGAGGCGGGCGAAGCGTTGGGCGATCGGTCCCGGCTCATCGCGGCCATCATGGATGGTCAACGTCGGATGCAACACGTGTTCGCCTCCGACCGCTCCAATCCGCTCCTCTCGCTGCACCTGACCCTGCCGCAGCTGAAAATCCTGCTCCTGCTCGCACACAGCGGCAGCGCTTCCGGCCGGGAACTGTCCGGCAGCGTCGGGGTCAGCCTGGCGACCATGACCGGCATCGTCGACCGTCTGGTCACCCAGGATCTCGTCGTACGGGGTGAGGACCCACGCGATCGGCGGGTCCGCCGGGTCGAGCTGAGCCCGTCCGGCCGCAAGCTCATGGAGGGCATCCTGACCGCCGGCAACGCCCGGATGCAAAGCCTCCTCAGCCGGCTCTCAGTCGACGAGCTGGCGACCGTCGAACGGGCCACCGCCCTGCTGCTCGACGCGGCCATCGCCGAGCACCGCGAAGCCGGGTCCGTGGCCGTACCCGGTGACCGGCCGGACCCGGCCCGAGAAGACCGGTCCACCGACCGGTAGCGCCGGCCGTGGGTGAGCCGGCGCCGAGGTCGATACAGGGCGGAAAACCGCTGGTCAGACCAGGTCGAGCGCGCGGGCGGCGGCGATCGGGTCATTGCCGATGGTGGTCGGCGACGGTGCGGTGGAGATGGCCCACTCCGGATCCTTCAGCCCGTGCCCGGTGACCGTGCAGACGATCGTCGAGCCGGCCGGAACCGTACCCGCCTCGGCCTGCTGGAGCAGGCCCGCGACACTGGCCGCGCTGCCGAGTTCCACGAACGCGCCCACCTCACGGGCAAGCAACCGGTACGCGGCCAGGATCTCCCGATCGGTCACCGCGGCGATCAGCCCGCCCGAGGCGTCCCGCGCGTCCAGCGCCCCGGTCCAGCTCGCCGGGTTGCCGATCCGAATGGCGGTGGCGATGGTCGACGGCTCGCGTACCGCCTCGCCGTTGACGATCGGGGCGGCGCCGGCCGCCTGGAAGCCGTACATCCTGGGGTGTCGGGTGGCGTTGCCGGCCGCCACGTCCTCCCGGTAGCCCAACCAGTACGCGGTGATGTTGCCGGCGTTGCCGACCGGCAGGCAGTGGATGTCCGGTGCGTCGCCGAGCGCCTCGACGATCTCGAAGGCGGCGGTCTTCTGGCCGTGCACCCGGTCCGGATTGACCGAGTTGACCAGGGCCACCGGGTAGTCCTGGGCGAGCTTGGAGGCGAGCGCCAGGCAGTCGTCGAAGTTTCCGTCGACCTGCAACAGCTTCGCCCCGTGGACCAGCGCCTGGGCCAGCTTGCCCAGCGCGATCTTGCCCTGCGGCACCAGCACCGCGCAGCTCAGCCCGGCCCGTGCGGCGTACGCGGCGGCCGAGGCGCTGGTGTTGCCGGTCGAGGCGCAGATGATCGCCTTGTTGCCGGTCTCGACCGCGCGGGAGACCGCCACGGTCATCCCCCGGTCCTTGAACGAACCGGTCGGGTTGGCCCCCTCCACCTTCAGGTAGACGTCACAGCCGGTACGGGCGGAGAGCACCGGCGCGGGCAGCAACGGGGTGTTCCCCTCGTGCAGCGTGACGACGGGTGTGGCGTCGGTGACCGGCAGCCGGTCCCGGTAGGTCTCGATCAAACCCCGCCACATGTCGATCTCCTCGTCGATGCGTTGCCGCCTGGGGGCGGACGCCGGGTGAAGGTGGGTCAAGCGTGACCCAGGGTGCCGGCGGCCGTGCCCGCGCACCCATCGTTACCCATCTGGCGGGACACCGCCGCCCCGCCCCCGGCCCCCGACCGGGCGCGCCGGCCGATCGACTCAGACCCCGCCCTCGACCCGCAGGACGCTGGCGATCGAACGGACGATGTCGAGACCGCGCAACTCCTCGACGGTGGCGGCGAGCGCGGCATCCGGCGCGGCGTGGGTGACGATCACCAGGATCGCGTCACCGCCCCGCCCGGCGGTCGCCGTACCGCTGGTGCTCGCGGACGCCTGCCGGACGGTCGCGATCGACACCTCGTGCCGGGCGAAGACCCCGGCCACGGTGGCCAGCACACCGGCGCGGTCGGCCACGTCGAGGCTGATGTGGTAGCGGGTGACCGCCTCACCCATCGGCCGGATCGGCAGCGCCGCATACGCCGACTCGCTGGGCGTACTGACGCCGGCCAGCCGGTTGCGGGAGACCGCCACCACGTCGCCGAGCACCGCGCTCGCGGTCGGCGCACCGCCGGCACCCCGGCCGTAGAACATCAACTGCCCGGCCGAGACCGCCTCCACGAAGACCGCGTTGAACGCGTCCCCGACGCTGGCCAGCGGGTGGCTGCGCGGGATCATCGCCGGGTACACCCGGACACCGATCGACTCCGCGCCGGTGGAGTCCGGGCCACGCGAGGCGATGCAGAGCAGCTTGATCGTGCAGCCCATGGCGTTGGCGCTGGCCACGTCGGCGGCGGTGACCTCGGTGATGCCCTCGCGGTAGACGTCGGCCGCGCTGACCCGGGTGTGGAAGGCCAGCGAGGCGAGGATCGCGGCCTTCGCCGCCGCATCGAAGCCCTCCACGTCGGCGGTCGGGTCGGCCTCGGCGTACCCCAGTTCGGTGGCCTCGTCGAGGGCCTCGGCGAAGCCGGCACCGGTGGCGTCCATGGCCGAGAGGATGAAGTTGGTGGTGCCGTTGACGATGCCGGTGACCCGGGTGATCGTGTCGCCCTGCAACGACTCGCGCAGCGGGCGCAGCAGCGGGATCGCCCCGGCGACCGACGCCTCGTAGTAGAGGTCGGCACCGCTCTCCGCGGCGGCGTCGTGCAGCGACCCGCCGTCCTCGGCGAGCAGCGCCTTGTTCGCGGTCACCACGCTCTTGCCCGCCCGCAGCGCCTCGACCAGCCAGGTACGGGCCGGCTCGATGCCGCCGACCATCTCCACCACCACGTCGACGTCGTCCCGTTTGACCAGGCCGAGCGCGTCGGTGGTGAAGACCGCCGGATCGACCGGGAGGTCACCCCGGTTGCGGCCCTTTCGGCGTACGGCGATGCCGGCGATCTCCAGCGGCGCGCCGATCCGGGCGGCGAGGTCGACGGCCTGCTCGTGCAGCAGCCGGACCACCTCGCTGCCGACCGTGCCACAACCGAGCAGCGCCAAGCGGACAGGCTTCGTCATCCCACATCCAATGCCAGCAGATCGTCTTCGGTCTCCCGCCGGACGATCACGCGTGCCTCGTCGCCACGGACCGCCACCACCGGGGGCCTCGGGACATGGTTGTAGTTGCTGGCCATGCTCCGGCAGTAGGCACCCGTGCCGGGCACGGCGAGAAGATCTCCGGGCCGTACGTCGGCGGGCAAGAATTCATCCTTCACCACCACATCCCCGGACTCGCAATGCTTTCCCACCACACGGGCCAGGATCGGCTCGGCGGCCGAGCGCCGGCCGGCCAGCGTCGCCGAGTACGAGGCGCCGTACAAAGCGGTACGGATGTTGTCACTCATCCCGCCATCCACGCTCACGTACGTCCGCAGCCCATCGACGTCCTTGACCGTGCCGACCTCGTACGCGGTGAACATGGCCGGGCCGATGATCGCGCGGCCGGGCTCGAAGCTCAGGTGCGGCTTGGCCAGCCGCAGCCCCTCACACTCCCCGTCGACGATCTTGTTGATCCGCTTGGCCAGGTCGTGCGGCGTCGACGGGTCGTCCTGGGTCGTGTACGCGATGCCGAAGCCGCCGCCGAGGTCCAGCTCGGGTAGCTCGACCCCGCGCGCGTCGCGGATCTGCGCCTGGAGGCTCAGCACCCGCCGGGCCGACACCTCGAAGCCGCTGGTGTCGAAGATCTGCGAGCCGATGTGCGAGTGCAGCCCGCGCAGCTCCAGCACGTCGTCGTCGAGGATCCGGAACGCGGCCTCGGCCGCCGCCCCGCCGGCCAGCGAGAAGCCGAACTTCTGGTCCTCGTGCGAGGTGGCGATGAACTCGTGCGTGTGTGCCTCGACCCCGACGGTGACCCGGAGCAGCACCCGGGGGCGGACCCCGCGCCGCCGGGCCAGCTCGGTCAGCCGGTCGATCTCGTCGAAGGAGTCGACGATGATCCGGCCGACCCCGGCGTCCAGGGCGCGGGACAGCTCGCTCACCGACTTGTTGTTGCCGTGGAAGCCGATCCGCTCGGCCGGCATCTCGGCGGCGAGCGCCACCGCCAGCTCACCGCCGGAGCAGACGTCGAGGAACAGTCCCTCCTCGGCGATGATCCGGACCACGGCCTTGCAGAGGAACGCCTTGCCCGCGTAGAAGATGTCGTCGTCGGGGAAGGCGGCCCGGAAGTCCCGGCAGCGCGACCGCAGGTCCTCCTCGTCGAGCACGTAGATCGGGGTGCCGAACCTCCTGGTCAGCTCCCCGATCCGCAGGTTGCCGACGGTCAGTTCGCCGTCCGCGTCGCGGGTGACGGTCCGCGGCCACAGTTGCGGCACGAGGGCGTTGACGTCCTCCGGCGTACGCAGCCACGCCGGTCCCCGACTGCCGAGGTCGCCGTGCAGCGCCCCCGCCTCATGAGCACGCATCGGTTACATCTTCTCCGGGGCCGAGACCCCCAGTAGTTCCAGTCCGTTGGCGATGACCGTACGGGTCGCGTCGACCAGCCACAGCCGGGCCCGGTGCAGGTCGGTGATCTCCTCGTCGCCCAGCGGCAGCACCCGACAGTTGTCGTAGAACCGGTGGAACGACTGCGCCACCTGCTCCTCCAGATAGCGGGCCACCCGGTGCGGTTCACGCAGCTCGGCCGCGGAGGCGAGTACGGCCGGGTACTCGGCCAGCGCCTTGAGCAGCTCGTTCTCCTTCTCGTGGTCAAGCAGCTCGGGGCGGAACGCGTCCGGCTCGCCCCGGGTCAGCCCGACCTCGGCAGCCTGCCGGCTGATCCCGGCCGTACGCGCGGCGACGTACTGAACGTAGAAGACCGGGTTGTCGCTCTTGGCCCGGGTCCAGAGCTCGACGTCGATGTCGATCTGGGAGTCGCTGGAGTAGCGGGCCAGCGCGTACCGGGCGGCGTCCACGCCGATCGCCTCGACCAGGTCCTCCAGGGTGACCACGGTGCCGGCCCGCTTGGACATCCGGACCGGCTGACCGTCCCGGACCAGGTTGACCAGCTGGCCGATCAGGATCTCCAGGGTCTGCTCCGGGTCGTCGCCGAAGCAGGCGGCCATCGCCTTCATCCGGCCGACGTAGCCGTGGTGGTCGGCCCCCAACATGATCACGACCCGGCCGAAGCCGCGCTCCCGCTTGTCCAGGTAGTAGGCGCAGTCGGCGGCGAAGTAGGTCCACTCGCCGTTGGATTTGCGCAGCACCCGGTCCTTGTCGTCACCGAAGTCGGTGGTCCGCAGCCAGGTGGCACCGTCCAGCTCGTAGGTGCGGCCCTGGTCGGTCAGCCGGACCAGGGCCAGGTCCAGCTCGCCCCGGTCGTGCAGGTCCTTCTCGTTGAAGTAGACGTCGAACCGGACCCCGAACTGGTCCAGCGAGGAGCGGATCTCGTCGAACATCAACGCGACCCCCTCGACCCGGAACACCTCCTGGGCAGCCTCGTCCGGCCGGTCCAGTACGTCCGGACGCAGCGCCCGGACCGCGTCGGCGATCTCGCCGATGTACTGCCCGCCGTAGCCGTCCTCGGGGGCCGGCTCACCCTTGGCTGCCGCCAACAGCGAGCGGGCGAACCGGTCGATCTGCGAGCCGGCGTCGTTGAAGTAGTACTCGGTGGTGACGTCGGCACCGGTGGCCCGGAGCAGGCGGCTGAGCGCGTCGCCGACGGCCGCCCAGCGGACCCCGCCGATGTGCACCGGGCCGGTCGGGTTGGCCGAGACGAACTCCAGGTTGATCCGCTCGCCGGCCAGGGCGTCGCCGCGGCCGTACTCCCGGCCCGCCTGGACCACGACGCGGGCGAGCTGCCCGGCGGCGGCGGCGTCGAGACGGATGTTGAGGAAGCCGGGTCCGGCGATCTCGACCGATTTGATGCCGACTGCCCGGCTCAGCTCCTCGGCCAGGCTGGCAGCCAGCTCGCGCGGCGGCAGCCCGACCCGCTTGGCGAGCTGCATGGCGAGCGTCGAGGCGTAGTCGCCGTGCTCGGGGTTGCGCGGTCGCTCCAGGGTCACCGACTCCGGCAGCAGGGACGGATCGAGCCCACGGGAAATGAAGACCGCCTGGGCGGCGGTACGGACGACCTCGGCGAGATTGGCGGGAGTCACCGAAACATGTTACCGGGGGTAGACTCGGTCACTCGGCGGACACCCTGCGCCTTTGTGACCCGCCACCCCCTGACCGACCGACCTGACGAGGCACCATGAGCATCAGCACCCAGGGTGGCGATCAAAGCCGTCCGTCCGTGGTCAGCACCGGTAAGAAGCCGGCGGCCGGTGGTAAGCCGGCGGCGGGTGGCAAGCCAGCGACCGGCACCGCCGGTGGCGCTCGCCCCGGCGGAGGAGGTCGGGGCGCGGCCGGTGGCGGCAAGGGCCCGCGCAAGCCGATCGCCCCGGTCAAGGTGAGCCAGGGCCGCAGTTGGGGCCCGATCGCCCTCTTCGTCGCGGTCGGCCTACTCGCCGTCGGGATCATCGGGTGGGGCGGATTCGCCGTCTTCCAGGGCGCCAAGCCCTGGCAGGACCAGGCGAAGGGCATCGACGAGCTCAAGGACTACCGGGATTCGCCGGACAAGTCGCTGACCGCCTCGGAGCACGCCTGGGGCCCGGTCAGCTACACCATCACCCCGCCCGTCGGCGGCAAGCACAACTTCAACTGGCAGAACTGCATGGGTGACGTCTACGACGCCCCGATCGCCAGTGAGCACGCGGTGCACAGCATGGAGCACGGCGCGGTCTGGGTGACGTACAAGTCGGGCCTCCCGGCCGACCAGGTCTCGGCGCTGGCCGAGAAGGTCCGCGGCAACGAGTACATGCTGATGAGCCCGGTCGACAACCTGGACAAGCCGATCTCCTTGCAGGCCTGGGGCTACCAGCTCAAGGTCGACAACGCGGACGACAGCCGGATCGACACGTTCATCCGGGCGCTGCGTAACAACGCCGGCATCGAGCAGGGCGCGAGCTGCTCCGGCGGCATCACCGCCACCGGCACCACCCCGCGCGACCTCGGCAAGGAAGGCACCACCGAGCAGTAGCGCCATCCGGTACGAGTAAGGACATCGATGGGTACAGCAACCCGCCCCGACGCGTCGGCTCCGGCCGGCGCGTCGGGCGCCGACGACCAGCGGCTCGGGGACCTCGACGATCTCGGGGACGACTTCGAGCGGGACGGCTCGGCGGGCGACGACGACGATTCCGGCACCTTCGACGACGGCTCGGCCACGGCTGAGGGCCACCGGCGG